>JAQWWC010000264.1 GCA_029249645.1 Pseudomonadales bacterium | reverse complement strand
AAACAGCCCTGAGCGAAAAACAGCCCTGAGCGATAAACAGCCCTGAGCGAAAAACAGCCCTGAGCGGATCAACAGCCCTGAGCGAAAAACAGCCCTGAGCGGATGAACGGCCCTGAGCGGATCACAGTCCTAAGGCATCGCTTAGCCTGCGGGAAGCCTCGGCTGGCAGGGCGTTGGTGATAAATCAGATACGCTGCCCCGGCTTTGATGCTTCGCTTCAATCACTGGCGTAAATCGCGCCAGCGGCAAGCAGTTCCTCGACGTCCTCATGGGTCATGCCCGCAGACAGTAAGATTTCACGGGTGTGCTCGCCGTGCTTCGGGGCCGGTAGCCGGGTTTCCAAGGGTGTCTTAGAAAATCTTGCTGCGGGCCGGGCTTGTCGAATATCGCCCGCTACAGGGTGCTGACTAATAAATAACAGGTCGTTCGCAAGGACCTGCGGATGATCAACCATTTGGCTTCGAGTCAGGACGGGAGCGCAGGGCACACCTGCCGCTTCTAGCAGTTCCAGCCAGTCTTCCGCGCTACGACTTAGCAGAGCGGCTTGCGTCATTTCCAGTCGCTCGTTCGCATTTTGATCTCGTAAAGCGGGGGTTTTGAATCGCTCGTCATCCTGCCACTCGGGGTGGCCTACGGCGTTGCACAATGCCAGCCATTGTTTGTTGGCCATTGCGGAGACAGAGATGTAGGAGGTTTTGGTTTCGTAAATGAGATCGATAAACGTCGCTGCCCGTTGCTGGCTAACTGTTTGCCCGACGAAGGTTTGACTCCCCATATCAGATGACCAGAGAAAGTTTACTACCGCGTCGAGCATGGAGACGCGAACATGCTGACCTTCGCCAGTTTTGAGTTTGTGGAAGAGGGCGCTTGTTACGGCTTGGGCCGTGACAATACCTGTGAGTTTGTCTGGCAAGATCGTCCGAACCAGTCGGGGCCTGAGTTCATCGGAACCAGCTTGAATGGTGGCCAGCCCGCTGACCGCTTGGATAATGGGGTCGTAAACCGGTTTATGAGCAAGCGGCCCCGTTTCGCCAAATCCGGAAATCGAGACATAAATGACCTCTGGGTTGCGTTTGCGAATGTCCGCCTCACCGACGCCGAGTCGCTCTACAACACCTGGTCTGAAGTTTTGAATGACAACGTCTGCATCTTGGCAGACAGTGAGTAAGGCGGCCTTCCCCTTGGGGTCTTTTAGGTCAAGGGCGAGGGCTTTTTTATTACGGTTGTTGTTCAAAAAAACGGAGGTAAAGTGGTGCGAACCAAATCCCGCGCCTCGCGCGTGGTCCGGCGCCGAAATCGACTCGACTTTGATAATGTCAGCGCCTTGATCTGCTAATAGCATGGTGGCCGAAGGGCCCGAGATGACGGTGGTTAAATCTACGATTTTGATGCCGCTGAGTGGCCCGGACATGTTCGACTCCTATTTTAACGTAGACCATAATGTAGCAGGTATAGGATCTTAGAAGCGTCTGTTTTTGCTGTAGACGATTTGACTTTGATGGGTTTCATCTCGAAATTAAATAGTCGTTTTTTTTGAAATATTCCTGTGCCCTGTTGGACAGCCATATCGGCAGTTAAAGCTTCGGTAAATATTACGGACCTGTTTGCGAGAAAAAATTATGAAGAGCGAATTGAACGTTCTACTGCGGTTGTCTGCACCGATGATTGCGACCCAGTTTTTTATTATGGGAATGGGGTTTGTTGATACGGCAATGTCGGGACAATATAGCTCGTTGGATCTCGCGGGCGTTGCGATTGGTGGCGTGATTCTCTGGCCACTGTTTATGTTGTTTGCCGGGGTTTTAACGGCGCTTACACCGATGGTGTCGCAACATGTGGGCGGTGAACGGCGGCTTTCAGTTGGGCCGCTGATTCAGCAGGGCATCTGGGTCGCGATGCTTTTTGGGGTGATCTTGTTTTTTTTGGTTCGAATATCTGAGCCATTATTCATTCTCTTTGATGTCACGCCAGAGGCAGTGACGATCGCGATGGCGTATCTCAAAGCGGCATCCTGGGGGTGTCCAGCGGTGATGCTTTACGTAACGCTTCGCTATGCGTGCGAGGGCCTGGGCCAGACCTTGCTGCCCATGTTGATCGCTGGCACGACGTTGCCAATCAATGCTGGCCTGAACTATGTGCTGATTTATGGCTTGTTTGGGGCGCCAGAGTTGGGCGGAGAGGGCTGTGGGTGGGCCACCGCGATTACGATGTGGTTTGAGCTCGGCGTTATGTTGCTCGTCATTCGAAGGCCCTGGCTGCGAAATACCGGATTATTTGAACGCGTTTTGAAACCAAAACTTGCAACTATAAAAAGCATTTTGCAGGTTGGGCTGCCTATTGGAATGACCATGTTTCTTGAAATGACGGTTTTCTCACTGGTAAGTTTGTTGGTGGGCTCGATCGGGATCGCAGCCATTGGCGCCAATACTATTGGCGGTAACCTTAATTGGTTTGTTTTCGTGATTCCGATGGCGCTCGGATCCGCGGCGAGTATCCGGGTGGGATATCACGTTGGTGCAGAAGACTATGGTCGAGCGGCAAAGGTTGCGCGGTTAAGTGTTTTGATTTCTGCAACCTATGCTTTTCTAGCCAGCCTGGTTTTGGTGTTGGGGCGTGAGGTCCTGCCGAGAATTTATACGTCTGATCCGGCTGTTTTGGTGTTAACGGCCGAGGTTTTATTGATTGTTGCGGCCTATCAATTTTTCGATTGTACCCAGGCAACAATCATTGGGGCGTTGCGGGGTTATAAAGATACACAGTATCCGATGATTATTTCGATCATTGGATATTGGCTCATCGCGCTGCCCGTTGGCACCATTTTAGGGTGGGGCCTCATGGGTTGGAATCTTGGTGTGCTGGGTTTTTGGATTGGGCTCGGTTGCGGTGTTGGATTCGTCGCGCTGTTTGCTATTGTTCGGCTGTACGGCACCAGTCGCAACTTCGACAGAATAGCGAAATTTTCTAGGATATGATCAGGGCATTAGGTTTGTTGATGGAGTGAGTTTTGGACCGATTCTCTAAGGCTACCGCCCTGCCAGTATTCATCAATGCGCTGTCCAAAGACGGCGCATTGATTGTTGAGCGGATGCTAGACCCTGTTCGACTCGAGGCATTGCGTTCCGCAATTCAAGTTGAGGCGGCACAACGCGCGGCTGGGCCCGAGGGCGGGCCGCGTTATTGGCAAACGTTTCATGGTGCGAATACCAAACGCTTTACGGGTATTGGGCTACTGTCTGAGGTCTTTTTTGATTTACTGGAAGATAAGGTTTTAGCGACTATTGCCGATGAGTTGCTCAAAGGTAGTGGCGCTCAGTACTGGATGAACACCTGCCAGGCGATGATCATTGGTCCAGGGGAACCGGCGCAAACGCTGCACCGTGATGGTGATAACTGGTCAAACGTAATGCAGCGCGGCTGGCCGGATTGCCCAGAATTAACCGTCAGTATGATTCTGGCATTAGAAGATGTGGACGGGTCAGTCGGTGCGACTCGTGTGATTCCTGGCAGTCACCAGTGGTCTGATTATGAACGCGTTGGACAGGCGGATGAAACGATGCCTGCCGAACTGTCGGCGGGGGATGCTTTAATCTACAGCGGTAAAGTGATTCATGGCGGCGGTGAGAATCGTACACAAGATCGCTGGCGTTGGGCGCTGCATTTGAGTTTTGTTGTGGGCTGGTTAACGCCAGAGGAGGCCAGCACTCAAATCTACTCTGCTGAAGCGCTTCAAAATCGGTCAGACCGGGTAAAACGTCTGCTTGGGTTTAGCGCTTTTAATCCTTACCCGGGGCGCGGTGGTCGGTTGTGGCTCAAGAACTTTGAGCCTTGGTAAGGCGGATTAAGGTGCGGGCTCTGGGTCTGCGGTGGCCGATAGCGATCGGATTAAGACCGGATCACCGCTGAGTCTAAAGAGGCGATAACACAATAAGATGGACGCGCAGCCCACCCCCGCCGCCAAGCCAATCCAGAATCCGTATACCTCAAGCGGTGGC
>JAQWWC010000263.1 GCA_029249645.1 Pseudomonadales bacterium | reverse complement strand
CAAGTGTATGGACAATTAAAGTTTGAGTCCGGCGCCCACCGCGTGCAACGTGTACCGCAAACCGAGTCACAAGGCAGGATTCATACGTCAGCCTGCACCGTCGCGGTTCTACCTGAGATCGAGGCGATTGACGGCATTGAAATTGAAAAAAATGACCTTCGCGTTGACACCTATCGCGCCAGTGGCGCGGGCGGGCAGCACGTTAACAAAACAGACTCCGCCGTACGACTCACGCACCTGCCCACGGGTATTGTTGTTGAATGCCAAGATGAACGATCACAACACAAAAATCGCGCGCGTGCGATGAGCCTACTGCAAGCCAAACTTCTGGATAAAGCCCAAAGTGAGCAAAGCCAAGAACAAGCGCAACAGCGAAAGTCCCTCGTTGGCAGCGGTGATCGATCCGAAAAAATTAGGACCTACAACTATCCTGACGGCCGAGTGACGGATCATCGAATTAACTTGACCCTTCATCGCTTGCCGCAAATTATTGCAGGAGAGCTTGATGCCGTGATTGAACCACTCAGAAGCGAGCACCAAGCCGATTTATTATCCGCTCTTGGCCTGGATCAACATGGCGATGGCTAAACCCATTGCAGAGGCGCTTCTTGAAGCCAGCGCCGCCCTCGGCAATAAGCCCGATCATCGGCGCGATGCGGCATTATTACTCGGCCATGTAACCGGGCTCAGTCGAAGCGATATCATTGCGCACCCAGAGGCCAAGATTTGCAACGCGCACTTGGCCCAACTCCAAGCAATGATCGAGCGCAGGCAGGCAGGCCATCCTATGGCGTATCTCATCGGAACCCAGGCGTTCTGGGATCTCGACTTTAAGGTGACGCCGGATACGCTGATTCCAAGACCAGAAACCGAATTACTGATCGAGATCATGCTCAGTCAACCTGATACAGGCCCTAAAACCGTTATCGATCTCGGGACCGGCTCTGGGACCATTGCGGTGAGCCTTGCGGCAGCCAGACCTGACTGGTCGGTCATTGCAACCGATGCATCTATTGAAGCCCTCCGCATCGCCCAACAGAACGGCATCAGCTTTAATAACTTGATTTTCGTTGCAGGAGATTGGTTAACCTGCTTTGACGATATTACGGTAGACATCATTGTGGCAAACCCGCCCTACATCGACCCGCTTGACCCACATCTAACGGCCCTCGTTTTTGAACCACAATCAGCCCTCGTCGCGCAAGACAGTGGTTATGCCGACTTGAAGGCGATCATCCATCAGAGTACGCGCCTGTTGACCCAAAATGGCTACCTGCTGCTCGAGCACGGTTACACACAGCAAGATACTGTTCTGAGCGAGATGCGACTTGCTGGGTACGACCCGATTGCCCACTGCGACCTTGCTGGCAATCCCCGCGCAGTGATCGGGCATCGAAAGGAGACCTTATGAACGACGCAGATCTATTGCGTTACAGTCGCCACATTCTGCTACCCGAGATTGATCTTGACGGCCAAGAAAAACTGCTCAAAGCGAGGGTGGCCATCATTGGATTGGGCGGCCTTGGAAGCCCCGTTGCGTTGTACCTTGCCGCGTCCGGAATTGGCGAGATCACTTTGGTTGACGGGGACATTGTGGAACTTGGCAATCTACAGCGCCAGATCGTTCACACTGAAGCGGACTTAGCGCGTACCAAAGTTGATTCTGCGGCGCATGCACTGTCACAAATTAACAGCGACCTTAAAATCATTCCGGTCGCACAACGCATTACGGGCGAGGCCCTCGACGCAATGGTCAGCACCGTCGATGCGGTAGTGGATTGCACCGATAATTTCGAAACGCGTTTAGAGATTAACCGGGCCTGTGTTCAGGGCCGCAAGCCCTTGATTTCAGGTGCTGCGATCCGGCTTGAAGGGCAGTTACTAACCGTTGACCCAAACGTTTCAGATAGCCCTTGCTATCAGTGCCTTTACGGCAAAGATGCTCTGGTACAACAAGATTGCGCAACCACTGGCGTGATTGCACCAATCGTCGGCGTGATTGGCAGCCTGCTTGCACTAGAGACCCTCAGGGTGCTCCTGGGCATCGCTCAGGGACACACTGGCCAGCTGACGACCTTTGATGGCCGGACCAGTCGCTGGCATCAGTTTAAATTTAAAAAAAGAGCCGATTGCCCTATTTGCGCTGTGCCAAGTGCGCCTTAGCCTGCTGGTCTGCTTGATAAGAAGAGCGGACCAACGGGCCACTGGCAACCTGTGAAAAACCCATGGCGCGCGCAGTCTCGGCCAAGGCTGCAAACTCATCCGGGTGAACATAACGTTCGACGGCAAGATGATCCCGGCTCGGCTGAAGATACTGACCCAGCGTGAGCATATCGACATTGTGAGCACGCAGATCGTGCATCACCGCTTCTACTTCGGCTAAATCCTCTCCCAAGCCCAGCATTAATCCGGATTTCGTGATCACGGACGGCTGAATGGCCTTATAGCGCTTTAGCAATTGCAATGACCACTGATAATCTGCACCGGGCCGAGCTTTTTTATACAGTCTCGGAACCGTCTCTAGGTTGTGATTAAACACATCCGGTGGTGTATCTCGTAGAATCGCCAAAGCGATGTCCATTCGACCCCGAAAATCAGGTACTAACACTTCCAGTCGCGTGCTTGGGTTGTGTTTCCGAACGGCAGCAATGCACGCCGCAAAATGTCCAGCACCACTATCTTTTAAATCGTCACGATCGACCGACGTCACCACAACATACTTCAAATCCATCTCTGCTACGGCCTCAGCCAACTGCCGAGGCTCGTCAGGATCTAACGGATTAGGCTTCCCATGCGCCACATCACAAAAAGGGCATCGCCGCGTACAGATCTCCCCCATTATCATGAACGTTGCTGTTCCGTGGGAAAAACACTCGGGCAAATTCGGGCAACTGGCCTCCTCACAAACCGACGCCAGCTTTCGTGTTCTGAGAATGTCTTTAATTCGATCTACTTCAGGATTTGCCGTTAATCGGATTCTGATCCAGTCCGGCTTGCGCAGCAGCGTATCACTTGGGATCACCTTGACGGGGATTCTCCGAACTTTCTCTTGGCCTCTCAGCTTTTCGCCTTGAACCAGCCGGTTTCGTTTATCAACCACTACAATCCTGCTCCTTGTGCAGAATGACCGCTTTTACCCTGATCCGAATTAGCCCTTAACCGGGTGATCAGCGCTTGGGTCAAACCCACTTCAACTTCGGCAGGTGTGCAATCCACACCTTGCCGCTTCAAATCTGTTATCTCGAGTCCTTCGTAGCCGCAAGGGTTTATGCCGTCAAAAGGCGTCAAATCCATTGCCACATTCAAACTGAGACCATGATAACTGTATCCTCTGGTAATCCTAAGGCCGAGAGCCGATATCTTTTGCTCTTGTACGTAAACACCTGGCGCACCGATTCGTGTTTCAGCCTGAAGTCCTAAATCGCCTAAATAATCGATCACAGACTGCTCAATGCTGGTAACCAGCGATTTAACCGTTAGGTTAAGCCGTCTGATATTCAGTAAGGTATAAATCACAACCTGACCAGGGCCATGATAGGTCACTTGCCCCCCTCGGTCAGACCGTACCAGCGGGATCAAACCCGTATCCAGCACATGTTCCGTTTTACCCGTTTGCCCTAACGTATAAACCGGCGGATGGGCGACCACCCACAACTCATCGGGGTCCTGCTCCACCCGGTTGCGGGTAAACTGTTGCTGCGCCGCGCAGACGCTTTCGTAGTCTTGAACGCCCAAATACTTCACAACGAAGCCCTGCGCACCCGACGATTCCATTTAAAGCACCATCTTCAAGCCCGGAACCTCTTTTAACTGCTCAAATAAACTTGCCAATTGATCCGCGCCAGTTGCAACCAACGAGACCTTAATCGATTCATAATTACCACCCGCGCTCGGTCGAAAGGCGATTTTTTGATCCGTGAGACCCGGATCAGAACCTTTCACGATGGCGATGACAGCAGCCCTAAATTCTGGGCTAGACACACCAATGACTTTGATCGGGTAATCACACGGGAACTCAATTCGAGGCGGGTCTTCCATACATTAAGGAGCCAGTGGGTCGCCTGAAAACAGCGATAAGAAAAACAAACTGACCTCATCGATCAAAGTCGAAACTAAACCAGCCTCATCCACCCCGTTCAGCGCGACAACAGGTCGTTCAAGCATCGTTTCACCTTCGAGTGAAATTCTCAGCAACCCGAGTATCTGCCCTGGACTCACGGGTGCTTTGATCACGGGATCAAGCGTTACTTCTGCGGCGAGTGCCCCACGGGCGCCACTCGGGATCGTTAACCGGGCAGGCGCCTCAATGCCAACATCGAGCGACTCATGTAATCCGCCCCAAACTTTAACGCGCCTCAGACTTTCAAGACCATCGTAAAGCTTAACGGACTCAAAGTATCTGAACCCGTAATTGATCAACTTTTGAGACTCGGTAGACCGCGAGCGCTCGGAGGTTGCGCCCATCACAACCGAAACGAGGCGCATATCCTTCTTCTCAGCCGAGGCCACCAAACAAAATCCAGCGGCCTCCGTATGACCCGTTTTCATGCCATCTACCGCATCATCACGCCACAGCAAGCTATTTCGGTTCGCTTGCCGAATGTCGTTATAGGAGAAGTACTTTTCTTTGTAGAGCTTATAATGCTCTGGAAAATCGCGAATGAGCGCTCGGGCCAAAAGTGATAAATCTTTCGCCGTGGTGTAGTGCCCCTCATCCGGTAAACCCGTTGCATTTTTAAATTGGGTGCGGGTCATCCCCAGTTTTTGGGCAACCTGATTCATAATATCGGCAAAGGCTTGTTCATCACCCGCGATAAACTCTGCCATCGCGACGCTTGCATCATTGCCCGATTGAATAACGATCCCTCGAATCAAGTCAGATACCTTGACCTCCGTGCCCTCGCGCACAAACATTCTGGAGCCTTCCATCTTCCAGGCTTTCACGCTAATTGGGACTAAATCATCCAGACTGATTCGACCTTGTTGAATCTCCGATGCAATGATGTAACTCGTCATGATCTTTGTGAGACTAGCCGGTGGCAGCCTCATCTCGGCATTCTCTTCAATGATCACAGTGCCTGTCGCCGCATCCAGCAGAATATGACCCTCGGTCGCCAGTTGTGGCGGCGCAGGAATAATCCTCGGCGCGGCAACTGCTGTCTGAAACAACGCGATACTGAGGAGGAAAAACAAACTTCGCATCATCATTTTGATCCTTCTGAACGAGGGCGCTCATAGCGGCGCCTACTTTAACGCGCCAGGCACAAGCACGCTAATTGGCAACAACTTTTACTGGTTTAGCGAGGCCCATTTGAACCAAAATCCGGGTCACCGCGGCCTCATTTTTACTCGTTTGAATCGGGCCAATCCAAACCTTGTGCAACGTACTATCTTTTTCAAACTCACTCTCAAGCACGCGGACCACTGCTTTTAAGCGCTGAAGCATCAAGTTGGCCTCAATGTCTCTTTTAAGGTTTCGAGCACTTACTTTTGATTGGAACGCCCCCGCCTGCAAGTAAATCTTTGGACCGGCTTGCTTTTTCTTCAGCGCCTTCTCGGGATAGTTAATCGCATCGATCGCCTCGACCACCACCGGCGCCGTGCCTTGAGTGGAGAAACCTAAGGCTTTCGCAGCCGCGAAGGACAAATCGATGATTCGGTCATCATGAAACGGACCCCGATCATTCACCCGAACCTCGATCTTGCGACCATTATCAAGGTTCGTCACCCGCACCATGGTTGGTATCGGTAACGACTTATGTGCAGCAGAGGCAAGATACATATCGAAAATTTCGCCGTTCGACGTTTTACGACCCTGGAACTTCTGACCGTACCAAGAGGCAATGCCAACCTCGACATAACCTAGACTAGACTTTTTAACCTCATAGCGGTCACCAAAGACTTCGTAGGGACTGTTCCAAGGTCGTCTAATGCCCTCGTCAGTTGATCCAAAGTTCAAGTCATCACCACCCAAGTGTTTGCTCTCGGCATCAAGCTCAGCATCACTTAAGGGCGCAACCGGTGGTTGATCCGCGGCGGCTGACGCTTGCGGCGTCATCGGCGCCGCGATCTCCGTTTTCGACTCAGGCGGCGTATCCTCAGCACGAGGCGTGCCCGTCAGCACTGAATCCATCGCACTCAAGACATTTTCAAACATTCCCGGCGCCATTTTACGCCCATCCGACTGGCAGCTAGCCAGAGCCCCAAGCGTGATCAATAAAAGGCAACGCATACACCACCCGCTGCGCAACGCCCCATCAAACCGGTTCATGATGCCGCGGCTTTCAAACGCTGGCTCAACTGAAACACGGCCATGGCGTACAGCCGACTCCGGTTGTAGCGCGTGATTGAATAAAAATTCTGAAACCCAAGCCAGGTTTCTACCCCAGCCTTACCCTCGTAACGTAATGGTGCCGCCTTAAGTGCCGGCCAATTAAGCAAGGAGTCATTGAGTGCAATGCCCGCCTCGGTAAGCTCCTCTGCGGACAGAGTAGGTTTCAACTGCTGATTGAAAAAATCAATCGGCAACGCAGCTTTTGACGTCATCGGGACAAGAATCGGTCCATTTTTTTGCCAACCGTGAACGGCTAGATAGTTTGCAATGCTGGCGATCGCATCCACTGGCTCATTCCAGATATCGATAAAGGCATCATCATTGAAGTCAACCGCATACGCCCGATAACTACTGGGAATAAATTGACCGTACCCCATCGCGCCAGCGTAGGACCCTACGAGGCCCGCAACGGGCTTTTGTTGCTCACGCGCCAGCAGAAACAGTTCTCGCAATTCTTTCCGAAAGAATCCGGAACGAGGAGGATAATCGAAGGCAAGCGTCGACAGCGCATCGATCACCCGGTATCGACCCTTGATTCTACCGTACGAGGTCTCAACGCCTAATATTGCGAGAATGATCCAACGATCAACCCCCCACTTCGCCTCTGCCCGGTCAAAGCTGTCTCGGTACTGTTGCTCAAAGGCTTTACCCTGCTCGACCCGGGCCTTGGTTAGGAAAATATCCTGATAAGTTGACCAGGTCATCACCCGTTCAGCAGGCCTTGAAATGGCATCAATGATTGACTGCTTGTAGGTGGCCTCCTCGAAAGCTCCGAGGAGCTCAGATCGATCAAACCCATCGGCATCAGTGAGCTCTGAGATAAACGCAAGCACTTCTGGGCGGTCAGTGTAATCCGCCCTAAGCGGGATTGGCTGTGCGACAAAAAGTGCAACAAGTAACGCAATGAGTCCAATGTGTTGAGTCATACGAACGCCCATACCCGGTAAATCCTAATTCAAAGTAACGTAATGCGGCGATGGCTATGAATCGACATCATCAAACCAAAACCGGCGAACAGTGTCAGCAAGGCGGTCCCACCATAGCTGACCAATGGCAGCGGTACGCCCACAACCGGAAGGATACCCGAGACCATGCCAATATTCACGAAGACATAAACCGAAAACGTAAAGGTAATACTGCCGCACAGTAAACGACCGAACGTGTCTTGCGCGTTGAGCGACATCATGAGTCCTCTCAAAATAAAAAGACCATACAGTACAAGCAAAGACAGAACACCCAAAAACCCTAACTCCTCAGCCAGCACTGCAATAATAAAATCGGTGCTACTTTCAGGAAGAAAGTCTAAGTGCGATTGGGTCCCATTCAACAAACCCTTACCGCTAAACCCCCCTGAGCCAATCGCAATTTTTGACTGAATGATGTTCCAGCCCGCCCCCAAAGGGTCTCTCTCGGGATCAAACATCGTCAAGATTCTGCCCCGCTGATAGTCTTTGATGGCAAACCAAAGCGCCGGCGCCAAGACCAGGACCAAGGCACTCCCGCGCAGCATATAGCGCCAAGGAAGCCCTGCCAAAATTAAAACGAGAAAGCCTGAGGTTGCGATCATCAAACCCGTGCCCAAATCCGGCTGAACGATGATCAGACCCGCCGGCAATAACAGCAATAAACAACTGACAATCACTGGTTTCAATTCAGGCGGCAAGTGACGTTCATTGAAATACCAGGCTAAGACCATCGGCAAGAAGAGCTTCATCAGTTCAGACGGCTGAAAATTTAAAACACCAGGCACTCTGAGCCATCGCCGAGAGCCATTCACTTCGGTTCCAAATGGATAAATGAGTAGCAATAAAATAAGACCTAGCCCATACAACAATGGGGCCATTCTCAGTAAAAAATACGGCGGGATCTGGGCGATCAAGATCATCAAGCCAAACCCCAAGCCTAGCCGCACCAACTGCGCTTCAACGACCATCCAGTTGCCATCCGAGGCGCTATGAAGCACTACCAGACCAAAGCCCACAATCGATAACAGAATCAACATAAGCCAAGGATCGAGATTAAACCAAGTAAACTCGCCTCGCTGATTTCGAAAACTTGGCCCTCCGCCGGGCAGTCGACGGACAAAATCGCCGCTCATTGGCGGCGAACCATCGCGTCGCTCGGCACCTGCCGACCGGCCCCTTCCAGAAGATAGTAATCAATAATTTCCCGAGCAACTGGCGCTGCGTATTCACTACCGCCACCCCCATTTTCTAGCAAAACAGCGAGGGCAATCTTCGGATCTTCGATCGGTGCAAACGCAATAAACCAAGCATGCTTACGTTGTCTTTCTTCAATAATAGACGCCTCGTAGACCTCTCCTTGCTCAATGGCGACTACTTGTGCTGTTCCTGATTTACCCGCCATTCGGTATTTAATATCTCGACCAATATACGCCCAGGCAGTCCCATTTTCGCCATAAACTTGATTCCCTCGATGGACCACTTTTTCCATTCCCCCGATAATCGGCGCCCAAACATGTTCCGGTAACTGACCCGCACCCGAAGGCCGAGCACGGTCAAGTGCATCCAGGGGCTGATTTTGTGCCATTCGCGGCGTAACCCAACGACCCCGATTCGCCAAAGCCGCAACCGCGGCTGCCATCTGCAGCGGCGTTACCAAAATATCACCATGCCCGATCCCAAGATTGACTGTGTCGCCCGGATACCAGGGCAATTTCCGACTGGCTTGCTTCCATGCGCGACTCGGCAACAAGCCTGCATCGGCATCAGGCAAATCCAAAACAGAGGCTTGTCCAAAGCCAAATTGTTTTAAGTCCTGCGAGAGCCTATCAATACCGAGCCGCACCGCAAGATCATAGAAATACACATTGCAGGACCGATAAAGGGCTTTTTCGATATTAACCCGGCCGTGTCCACCGTCATTGGTTTTGGTCCAGTTCCAATCACGATAAAGCCGCTCATTACCCGGCAACTGATACCACCCCGGATCCTCGATGCTATCGGATACCGTAATGGTTGAATTCCCTAATGCGATCAGCCCGATAAAGGGTTTAAGGGTTGATCCGGGTTGATATTGGCCTTGGATCGCCCGATTGAACAACGGCGCGTCGATGGAGGTTCGCAAGGCATTGTAGTTACTGTGGGAAATGCCCTGAACAAATAAGTTTGGGTCATAGGCAGGGCGGCTGAGCAGCGCCAAGATACCGCCGGTTTTCGGGTCAATCGCGACAACTGCTCCGCGCCGACCGTCAAGCGCACGATCTGCAGCGGCTTGCAGACCGGCATCCAAATACAGGGATAGATTCTGACCGTTGATCGGTTTCACGCC
>JAQWWC010000262.1 GCA_029249645.1 Pseudomonadales bacterium | reverse complement strand
ACGTTATTCCCGCTCATCGGGCGCTTCCCCGTTACTTGGCAAACTCTAGACATGTTTCTATCCTTTTCCGAGCGCTCGATTTCGAGTGCCCCGCTTTGATTCTTGGGTAGAACTTTGGCATCACGCCCAAATTTCTTACCCGCTCACGATTTCCAAGACGCTTTACACAGCTTTTGTCACCTTTAGTTAAGGGGACGCAAGCGCTTGTAGCCCACAGAGCGCGACTTTATACCAGAACCCTTGGGAATATTCAATCTTGTTCACCAACAAAGCCCCATTGCCTACAGCCTCTGAGGACCGACAATCCGGGCCTGAAGGGGCCGCCTTTTGCTTCGGATATCCCGCCGCAATGAGGTAGAACCCCAATCGTGCGATCCGGATGCAAAGCGGGTATTATCGCCTTTTTAAAAGGGGATGCGGCGACCTGGCCCGGCATAATGATGAACAAGCCACTGATAAGTTTAAAAAACAGAAGGATCCTGCTCGGGATCACAGGTGGGATCGCAGCTTACAAAGCCGCTGAACTCACTCGGCGGCTACAAGATCAAGGCGCCGATGTCAGAGTGATCATGACCCGCTCGGCGACTGAATTCATTACACCATTAACCATGCAAGCACTCTCGACCCATCCTGTCCATTTAGATTTGCTCAATCCTGATACCGAATCGGTGATGGGCCATATCGAACTGGCGCGCTGGGCGGACCTAATTCTTATCGCACCTGCCAGTGCCAATTTCCTCGCTCGGTTCGCAAGTGGGCAGGGCGACGATCTGTTAACAACCGTCTGTCTTGCTGCACAATGTCCGGTGGCCGTCGCACCAGCGATGAATCAAGCCATGTGGTCCAAACCCGCGACCCAGACCAATAGCGCCACGCTCGTCCAGCGCGGCGTCCAGATTCTAGGGCCAGAAGACGGTATTCAGGCTTGTGGCGAAACCGGCTCTGGGCGTTTGATGGCGATCGACCAACTCGTTGTTAGGGTGAGCGAGCTGTTTAATACAGGTCGCCTGCAAGGCAAAACCGTGATGATCACGGCCGGTCCAACTCGTGAGGCGATTGACCCGGTGCGCTATATCAGCAATCACAGTTCCGGCAAACAAGGCTATGCTCTGGCGGTGGCCGCGGCGGATGCCGGCGCCCATGTCATCTTGGTTTCAGGACCCACGAACCTCACAGCACCAGACCGGGTAGAATTGATCCAAGTCATCTCAGCACAAGACATGCATGCCGCAGTCCAGGCCCAAATCGCTTCGGCGGATGTCTTTATCGGCGTTGCTGCCGTCGCAGACTATCGACCCAAATTGGTTCAACAGCACAAGATCAAAAAAGATCAAAACGGTCAGCGTTCCTTAACCCTCGAGCTCGTTGAAAACCCAGACGTGATCGCTGAGGTCGCAATGCGAGCCGATAAACCGTTCACAATCGGTTTTGCGGCTGAGACCGAACGGGTAGAAACCTATGCGCGCAAGAAGCTCATCGACAAGAAGCTCGACATGATTGTTGCAAATAATGTTGGCAATACTGAGATCGGTTTTAATAGCGATGTCAACGCCATCACCGTTTACTTTCAAGATCGCGCCATTGATCTCCCAAAAATGTCAAAACGCAGCCTCTCCGAACACCTTATTGAGCTCATCTCACAGCAACTGATCGAGGCCTTATGAAAGTTCAAATTAAGCGCTGTCGCGATACTGCGCAATCACCCAATTATGAAACCCTCGGCTCAGCCGGCCTAGATCTTCGAGCCTGTATCGATCAATCGATCACCCTGCAGCCCGGCGCGACGGACCTTTTGCCAACCGGCCTTGCTATTTACCTTTCAGATCCAAATTATGCGGCGATGATTCTGCCGCGTTCAGGACTCGGCCATAAACATGGCATTGTGCTGGGCAATCTCGTCGGCCTCATTGATTCGGACTATCAGGGCGAGCTGATGATTTCATGTTGGAATCGGAGCGATGTGGCGTTTGAGATACAGCCCCTTGACCGCATCGCGCAACTGGTCATTGTGCCAGTACTTCAGGCCGACTTTGTCTGGGTTGACGAATTTGTTGCGAGTGACCGCGGCAACAAGGGCTTCGGATCAACTGGCCGAAGCTGACCATAAGGCTTGTGTAAACTGTTAGAGAGACCATTATGACTGTGACTCGCGACGAAGCGCTCAATGTAGCCAAAGTACTCACTGAGGCATTGCCCTATATTCAATCTTTTGCCGGGCGAACGATCGTCATCAAATATGGTGGCAATGCAATGACTGAGCAAGCCTTAAAACAAAGTTTTGCGAAAGATATTGTGCTCATGAAACTGGTGGGTCTTAATCCAGTCGTGGTGCACGGCGGCGGTCCTCAAATCGGTGATCTTCTCACCCAATTGGGCATTCAGTCCCATTTCGTTGATGGCATGCGGGTCACCGACAGCGCCACAATGGATATCGTCGAGATGGTGCTGGGCGGGCAAGTTAATAAAGAAATTGTATCGCTCATTAATCGCAATGGTGGTCGAGCGATTGGCTTGACTGGCAAAGACGCCTCCCTGATCGAAGCTAAACAAATGGTCGTCGAAAAGATGACCGAAGCGCTAAGCACGCCTGAAATTATTGATATCGGTCATGTTGGCGAAGTCACCCAGATCAATCGCGAAGTGCTTGATATCGCGACCAATAGCGATCTCATTCCGGTCATTGCGCCAATTGGCACTGGACCGGAGGGAGAATCCTTCAATATTAATGCAGATCTTGTGGCAGGCGCGATTGCCTCAGCACTCGGCGCTGAAAAGCTGATTCTGTTGACCAACATCGAAGGCATTCAAGATTCGTCTGGGACGCTTTTGAGCACGTTGACGGCGGCAGAGGTGACGACCCTAATCGATGAGGGCACCATTTCCGGTGGCATGTTGCCAAAAATCCAATGTGCGCTCGAGGCCGTTGCAAACGGGGTGAACAGTGCGCATATCATTGATGGCCGAGTTGCCCACGCGGTTCTGCTGGAAGTCCTGACCAACGAAGGTGTCGGAACCAAAATAGAGTCCAACCCGTGAGCACCGTACCTGCACCCAAAAAGCCAAACCGCCGTGAAGAGATCTTAACCAACCTTGCGCAAATGTTGGAATCCCAGCCTGGTGCGCGGTTAACGACCGCCAAACTTGCCGCCGCCGTTGGGGTCTCCGAGGCAGCGCTGTATCGCCACTTCCCAAGTAAAGCCAGAATGTTTGAGGCCTTGATCGCCTTTGCAGAAGAAACCATCTTCGAGCGTATCACCCTCATTCTCAGCAGCACGGTCAACCCAGCAGAGCGCAGCCAGCAAATCACAACGCTGATCTTGACCTTTTGCGAGCGCAATCCAGGCATAACCCGGCTGCTCGCGGGCGATCCTTTGGCAGGCGAAGTGCCAAGGCTTAGACAACGCGCTTCACAATTTTTTGAGCGTATCGAAACCCAATTACGGCAGGTTTTTAGGGAGGCTGACCTTGCGCCGAATGCGGCACCCAGCCTCAGCCCAGCCAGTACAGCCCACCTCTTGGCGAGCTTGATTGAAGGTCGGGTCCTGCAATTTGTTAGAAGTGATTTTACGCTCTTGCCGACCCATCGATTACCCGAGCACCTAAGCTTAATCAGCCAAGCCCTCAGCGGACCAGCAGCGACTATGCATCAGGCCGCCCCGTAGCGCTCGCGATAGGACAGCATGTTGGGCAGATCGACGTCCGCACCAGAATCACGGACGTAGGCAATAATTTCATCAAAACAAACCAGACTGTAAACCGGAATCTTGAACTCAGTCTGCACTTCCTGGATCGCGCTTTGACTGCCTTGCTGACCGCGTTCTTGACGGTCAATGGCAACAATCACACCCGCTACCTGCCCGCCTGATGCGGTTATCAGATCAATTGATTCCCGAATCGCCGTGCCAGCGGTAATCACGTCATCAACAATGATCACCCGGCCGGAAAGATCGGCGCCCACCAACGAGCCGCCTTCGCCATGGTTTTTAATTTCTTTTCGGGCGTAGGCGTATGGCACGGTTTGGTCATGGTCCCTGGCCAGCGCAATGGCTGTGGCAGATACCAGCGGGATGCCCTTATAGGGCGGCCCGAAAAGCACATCCATTTCAACCTTCGCCGCCATCAACTTCTCAGCGTAATACGCGCCAAGACGAGACAAGGCGGCCCCATCCCGGAAGAGCCCTGCATTAAAAAAATAAGGACTGGTTCGCCCTGATTTCAATTCAAAGGCCCCGAACTTTAAAACGCCCTGCGCTAATGCGAATTCAATGAATCCGTTTTGGTCGATTGCGCTCAAGGCTAGCCTCCCGAACGCGCGACTTTTTGAATGTCGACTAACTGCGCAATGCCGCCCGACGCAAGATCCAATAGTGCGTTTAACTCTGATCGATCAAAGGGTGCTGCCTCAGCGGTCCCTTGAATTTCAATAAAACTGCCAGCCTCGGTCATCACCACATTCATATCGGTGTCGGCATTGGCATCTTCAACATATTCCAAATCCAGCATAGGCTGTCCATCGACGACCCCCACAGACACTGACGCAATATGGGTGGTTTCAATCATGTTGCGTTTAGGCAACTGATCCAAAGCATCGAATACCGCGACACAGGCCCCGGTAATTGACGCCGTGCGAGTTCCACCATCGGCCTGAATGACATCGCAATCTACTTTAATCGTGTACTCACCCATAGTTTCGAGATTAACCGCGGCTCTCAGTGACCGACCAATCAAACGTTGGATCTCTTGGGTGCGACCCGACTGCTTACCCCGAGCAGCTTCTCGACCCATCCGTTCATGGGTGGAACGCGGCAGCATGCCGTATTCTGCAGTAATCCAACCTTGGCCCTTACCGCGGAGAAATGGCGGCACGCCTGACTCTAAAGATGCCGTGCAAATCACTTGAGTGTCACCGAAAGAGACTAAAACCGAGCCTTCCGCATGCTTATTGTATTGCCGAATTATTGAAACTGGCCGAAGCGCATCCAGTTTTCGATTAAGCGTTCTTATAAATGGCGTCATAAATATCCGAAAAGCGAGAGTGGAATATCCATTATACTGGCTTCAACTCTATAAGCGAGAATGCACACCGATGATCCACAGCATGACGGGTTTTGACCTTTCCGAATTCGACAATCTGTCTTGGGAGCTACGGTCGGTTAATCACCGCTACCTCGAGCTCAATTTCAAATTGCCCGAGGATTGTCGGCACCTCGAGGCCGCACTCAAGACCCGTGCCAAAGCCCACCTAACCCGAGGCAAGATCGACTGCACACTCAGACGCACAATCGCCACCCAATCAGAACTTTTTGTAGATCAGCCGCTCCTACAAAGCCTTCTGAATACGATTCAAGGCGTCGAAGATGAAAACAAAAGGGCTATTAATATTAATGGCCTAGACCTGTTGAAGTGGCCCGGCGTGCTGACAAGCGAGATGTCTCGACCCGATGATGACGACATCCTGACACATTTTGATACCGCGCTCGATCGCTTTTGCCAGACCCGGGCGCGCGAGGGCGATGCCACAAGGTTGGGTATTTTGGAGAAATTAACCCACTTAGATCTGACGCTTACGACACTCAAGCAAGTTACGCCTGAAATCATCCAGCGCGCCCAAGCCCGGCTAACGGCCCGCTTCGAAGCCCTTGACCTCGCCGCTGATTCAGAAAGAATTCATCAAGAAATCGTGCTACTCACCAGCAAGGCCGATGTGGGTGAAGAAATCGAGCGAATTGAGGCTCATATGGGCGAAGTGCAACGCTGTTTAGCAGAAGGCGGCCCGGTCGGTCGACGCCTAGATTTTTTAATGCAAGAGCTGAACCGTGAGGCCAACACGCTGTCTTCAAAAGCCATCGCAGTCGAATCCACCTTCGGCGCGGTCGACATGAAAGTTGCCATTGAGCAAATGCGCGAGCAGATCCAAAACCTTGAATAACCGAGCCATGTTCGAGCCTGGTTTTGATTTGCAAGACCGAGGCCCATCTTTTAGTATCTCGGCCTCTACACAATCGCTTATAAGTCACCCGCGGCTATGACATCCAAATCCAATACAACCCGGGGCCAGGTTTTTGTGATCGCGGCCGCATCTGGTACCGGCAAAACG
>JAQWWC010000261.1 GCA_029249645.1 Pseudomonadales bacterium | reverse complement strand
CCGCACAGATTCGCTACATTCTCGCCGGGCGTCAGAACAGCCCGATGCCGCAACCGCCTCTGGTGCCCAATGGATATCACGTTATGAATTCTGTTTCACAGCGCATTGCTGAAGAACTCCTCGTTCACGAGCGACAAGTCACCGCCGCGATCGAATTACTCGATGATGGGGCAACGGTGCCTTTTATCGCGCGCTACCGAAAAGAAGTCACCGATGGCCTTGATGACACGCAACTTCGTAACCTTGAAGACCGTCTCAGATATCTACGAGAATTAGACGATCGCCGAGTCGCCGTACTCAAAAGCATTGACGAGCAAGGCAAGTTAACGGAATCGCTTAAGGCTTCAATTTTAGCGGCGGATACGAAAATCCGTCTGGAAGACTTGTATCTCCCCTACAAACAAAAACGGCGCACCAAAGCAGAAATCGCCCGTGAAGCGGGCTTGCAACCGCTCGCCATGGCATTGCTGGCCGATCCAAGCCTTGATCCGTGGGTATCAGCTGTCGACTATGTTAATGATGCCGTTGCTGACCCCAAAGCAGCCTTAGACGGCGCGCGACAGATCCTCATGGAACACTTCGCAGAGGATGCTGATTTGCTCGCCGCACTGCGCGATTACCTGACCACCCACGGCGTCATCAAATCGACCGTGGCGCCAGACAAAGCCCAAGCCGGCGCAAAGTTTTCTGACTATTTCGATTATTCAGAGGCACTCGGCAAAATTCCATCACATCGAGCGCTCGCTCTGTTCCGAGGCCGAAACGAAGGCATCCTCCAGGTCAGCCTGCAAATTGCGGACGAGGCTGACTTTGAAGCCCATCCCTGCGAAGGCCTTATCGCTCGCAAATTTAATCTCGAGAACCTTGGCCGACCAGCTGATAACTTCCTGCAAGAAACCGTGCGCTGGGCTTGGAAGGTCAAGATTTTTATCCACCTCGATCTCGAACTCAAAATGCAGCTGAAGAGTCGCGCGGAACTCGAAGCGATCAAAGTTTTTGCGACCAACTTGTCCGACTTATTATTGGCAGCCCCCGCCGGACCAAAAGTGACCCTTGGACTGGACCCCGGCATGCGGACCGGTACCAAAATCGCGGTCGTTGATGAAACCGGTAAGTTGGTGGATACCGCAACCATTTACCCGCATGCGCCACAAAATCAGTGGGATCGATCCATCGCAACCTTGGCCGCACTTTGTGCAAAGCATCAAGTGCGATTACTCAGTATCGGTAACGGCACCGCCTCTCGAGAAACGGATAAACTTGCCAAGGAACTGGGCCGCAGACATCCAGAGCTGGCATTTACCCCGATTGTTGTGTCGGAAGCCGGCGCTTCCGTTTATTCTGCCTCCGCCCTGGCTGCCAATGAGTTTCCAGATCTTGATGTTTCGATTCGAGGCGCTGTCTCGATCGCCCGCCGATTGCAAGATCCTTTATCCGAACTCGTAAAAATCGAGCCCAAAGCAATCGGCGTCGGACAGTATCAACACGATGTCAGTCAGGCCCAGTTATCGCGTTCGCTTGATGCCGTGGTCGAAGATTGCGTGAATGCCGTGGGCGTTGATGTGAATATGGCCTCCGTGCCGCTTCTGTCTCAGGTCTCCGGCCTAACCAAAAGCATGGCCGAAAATATCGTGGCCTATCGAGACGAGAATGGACCCTACCCCAACCGAAAAACCCTATTGGCCGTGCCGCGCCTGGGTCCGAAAGCCTTTGAACAGGCGGCGGGTTTCTTAAGAATTCGGGGAGGCGATAATCCCCTTGATCAATCAGGCGTCCATCCTGAAACTTATGCTTTGGTTGAATCAATTATTCAAAAGAGTGCGCGCCCGATCAAAAATATCTTGGGCGACACAAATTTCATAAAGAGCCTCAAAGCATCCGATTTCATATCCAATACCTTCGGCCTGGTGACCGTCAACGATATTTTTTGCGAACTTGAAAAACCTGGGCGAGATCCTCGACCTGAATTTAAGACTGCGGCGTTCGTGGAGGGTGTTGAAACCATTGGGCATTTAAAGCCCGATATGATTTTAGAGGGCGTTGTGACCAACGTGGCTAATTTTGGCGCATTTGTCGATGTGGGCGTTCACCAGGATGGGCTGGTACACATCTCAGCTTTGTCGAACACGTTTGTCAAAGACCCACGAACGATTGTGAAGGTCGGCGACATTGTGAAAGTAAAAGTCATGCAGGTCGATGTTGAACGCAAGCGGATCGGACTCACCATGCGGCTTGAAGACGACGCCAAGAATCAAGATTTGGACATTGCACGGGACAAGCCAGGCCAAGGGCAATCGCGCGCGTCTCAGCGCAACGATAATGGGTCCAAAGACCCGCAGAAGACTCATGGCAGGCGTCACCAAGGCCGAGGCCAAGGCACTGCCCAAAAAAAGGCACACGAGGCGCCGGTCAACTCGGCGATGGCAGATGCTTTAGCTAAGGCGCTGAAAAAATAAGATTTTGTCGCCCACGTTGATTACATCTCAAGTTTGATCCACTCGAATTCAGTGTTTGATGCCCCCGACGCGCCGCACCACTTTCTTCCGCCAGCAGCCCCGTTCTGCTAAATCGGAGGAGGAATGGGCGGCATCCCGCCTCTCAGCATGGCTTCAGATTGCGGTTTAACCGGATCGGCAGTCATTTGACCTTTCGTCTACAGGACAACTTCGAGCTTGCGATTGCAGACGCCACGGCTCGGATTCCGCTCGGAATGTTGAATGCACCAGACAAGGCGCCGCCACGCGTTTGGCATGCAACCAACTTCCGTTATGACCCACGACAGCATGACGCCAGAGGCCTTATGGATTATTTTGAGCGTT
>JAQWWC010000260.1 GCA_029249645.1 Pseudomonadales bacterium | reverse complement strand
ATAGGACAATCTTGCTTTAAGATCGCCATTTCCGACTTGTGTTGTGTAAGCCGCAGTTATCCCAAGCGTGTTCTCAGGCGTATTACGTGGCACCAAAGCCGAATTGTCTGTGATCACATTGTCGCCATTGAGGTCTGCAAAATAATCGGCGTACTCAGATTTCAAATAACCGTACGTGATCATCGTGTTCCAAGATTCGGTTATCTGGTACATGACTTCCAGCTCAAGACCGGTCATCTCAAGCGAGGAGGCATTTCGTACAACTGTTGCAACGTTTGAAAGATCAACCGGAATCAAAATGGACTCTTGCTTATCATCGTAGTCCGATCTAAAGATGGCGCCATTAAAGAACATTCGCCCTTCTTGGAGCGTGGTCTTCCAACCAAACTCGAAGTTTTTGACATACTCTGGCTCATAAGACGGATCGATCAGATAATTGGCTTGACGCGCAAAGAAACCACCACTCTTAAAGCCTTCACTATAAGACGCATAGTACATCGCATCATCCGTTGCTTGGAATCTTAAGCCCAATTTTGGTGTTGTTTCATTCCATTCTGCTTTAGCGGCATACGGGTTAAAAATACCCGGCCATGCTTCCCCTCTTAACGGATAGTAACCGGGCGCCGAGGCGCCGCCTACGAAATCCTTTTTCTCTTTTGTTTTACGAAAGCCCAGAGTGGCCGTCCACTGATCATTTAAGTACCAGTCGCCTGAGAAGAATAAAGCTGTGGACGTAGTAACTTGGGTTTGGCCGTTGTTACCGGCCACGTCTGATTCCCAAGGAAAGACATCAGAATAACCTGCAACATCCTGTCTACCAGTGCCCCAAGGCGGAACACCTAAGCGAGACAGTTGATAAAACAAGTCATAAACATCCCAACGCTGTTTGAAATCGGATTCCCAATCATAAACGCCTGCAATGAACTGGAAGGTTTCGGAAAACTGTGACGTGATCCTGAATTCATGACTCGTTTGTTTCCAGTCGTTAAAGAAATTCATGCTGAGCAGATCTGCTGCAGAGCCGTCAAAATCTTGCAGATTTTCCTCATCCATATCACGTTGTGAATAAATGTAGGTATAAAGAAAACTATCGGTATCGTAATTCGCCGTCAGGATCGTTGATTTATAGCTATTATCACTATAATTCGCGCTATCCGATTCTGTGGTATCGGGCCCATCATTTGCATCTTTTTCACAGCCGTTGTTAGGATCAAAACCTATTTGGGTGATGGTGCAAGCAAGCTCACCAACGACATTTCTGTTGGTGTAAACGCCCTGCTCGCTCTTGTCTTTCATTACTTCGTAATGCAGTTTCATATTAAAGCTGTCACTCGGCGACCAAAGTGCAGCAAAACCATAGTTGGCCTTATCATCGCCACCCACATCAGTTTTAAGCGCTGTGCTGTAGACATGACCATCATGTTGAACATTCGCAGCAAACAGCTTTAACCCTAAGGTATCTTGAATAATCGGCACCTGCACGACCGCTTTAATATCTTGACGACCATAACTGCCAGCCGTTGCGCTTAGATCAACGCTCGTGTCGTTCAAAGAAACGGGCGTTCGAATCACGTTTAGAATCCCGCCGGTCGTGTTCTTTCCGAACAGCGTGCCCTGGGGACCACGGAGTACTTCGATTCGCTCGATATCGAAGTTGTCTAGAAGAACCCCACTAGAAGTGCCCAAGAACATCCCGTCCATCACGACACCAATCGACGGCTCAAAGCTCTTGTCACTTTCAAGTGATGCAACGCCTCTAATTGTAATCGCGGCACCACTGGCAATACCGGGCGTACGATTAATGAACAGGTTCGGTGCAAACGCTTGGATATCTTCCAACCGGCGCACGCT
>JAQWWC010000259.1 GCA_029249645.1 Pseudomonadales bacterium | reverse complement strand
TTAATCAGAAGCGGTCGTTCAAGCGTGACCGCAGCGTTAACCGCCATCTGGAGTTCATCTGTGGCGATATAGGTTTTGGTACTGGAGAATTTCATAACGTCCCTTACATCCTGATCAATGTTTAATTTTTCCCGCCCCGTACTTTAATTTGACTGCGCAAGCATAGCAAGCCTCGGCCCGAAGCAAACTTTTTACCCGCCTGCCTGGTCTGGCGCATCCGTTGTTGCCCCTTTATCTCTCGAGCGAAGGATCCCGAATACGCCGACACTCACCAGCATAGCGACGTAAAACACCAGCAAGATCACACCACCTTGAAGCGTTGTCGCTGCGCCTTGCAGCAGTAAGTCCATCACCAGCGTAAGCACCGCCGGAGCATAATGACCGGGAAACTCTGCAATTTCGGCCGGCGTAAACGCCAAAACGATAAAATGGCCTCGAACCATGGCTTTGCTAAAGAATGATCGCGCCGCCGTGAGGGCGAACAACTGGGCCGCAAGCAAGACCCCAAATCCAAGATAAACGGCCCAAGCAAGCACATACTCAAAACTGCTATCCATTACTGCTCAACCCAATGAATAATGCGTTCTTCAAGCTCTTCCTCGTGAACAAATTCCTCAGAAACACACCGCCCGGTCACCGCAATTCCGGCCTCTATAACCGAATCCGCTCGCCCAGATATCAAGGGATGCCAATCCTGCAGCGGCTTACCTTCTGCAACTAAGCGATAAGCACAGGTGGTGGGCAACCAATGAAACTCAGCGACATCGTTGGGTGTCAGCCAAACACAATTCGGCACCAAACGGTTCCGCTCTTGGTACTGCGTACACCGACACGCATCCTGATCTAAGTAGCGGCACACCACGTCGGTATAAAACACCTCATCGGTATCTTCATCCTCGAGCTTGTGCAGGCAACACCGCGCACAACCGTCGCACAACGACTCCCACTCAGCCCGATTCATTTCCTCAAGCCGTTTGGTCTCCCAAAACCTCATCACCCAACCACCGGCGGCATTTGCAGGTAATAGCCTTTTTCTTCAACGGCCGACATCACGTCCGTAGCGCACACTCGGGCCAATTGCTGCCCCGCTTTTAAGTCTAGGGTCATGACCGGTGTCGGGTCACCGAACTGCGCAAGCAGCGCTGACGGTACTTTCCCAAGCCCGACCGCTTCGGCCACATACACATAGAGGTATTCGCGCGTCGAGGCCTTATAAACGGTTACTTTCATGATTGCCCTATCGCCGCCAGCAGCGGGGTCCCCACCACGGCTTCACGCCAACCCAACAGGTGGCTAGGGAGCATCGCCCTACCCTGATTATCTGACTTAATAATCGCCTCTAGATCACGTCGTCTGCTGAGTAACTCAGGTGAGATACCATATTTCTTTGCTTGATCTGCAACGACTCGGCGCAAGCGATCAAGCTTGTTTTTATTAACCGGCGTTGCGTCGTTCGCTATGCGTGCCGGCAGTACAGCCTCGGTGACGCTGCCTGCTTCAGAACCAAGCTCGGCAAGCGCTTCACCAAACCGACTCACTGCGCGTCTCGATATCCACTCAACGCCCCTCATCTCACCAACGCTTTGGACTTCATTCAAGGCCAGCGCGATCAGCTCATCATTATCTAACACACGATTTCGCGGTACATTTAGGGCCTGAGACTCACGCTCTCTGAACGCGCAGAACATACGCAGATACTGCAATTGCCGCGCATTCAAAGACGAGATGCCCTTGAGCTTCAAATATGCCACGTCGGGATCAATTTTAGTCGGCAGATCTTGGGTTAACTTAAGCGACTCTGATAACACCCATTCAACGCGACCTTT
>JAQWWC010000258.1 GCA_029249645.1 Pseudomonadales bacterium | reverse complement strand
ATGGTCTCCATGGCAGCAAAAAAAGCGACTGCAATCAAAACGAAGTACACCAAAAGCGCCATCATTGATTCCGTTGCCGGAAGCACTGAGCTTAGCAAGAAGCAAGTCAACGCCGTATTAGACGAGCTGACTACCCTCATTGAGAGACACATCAAGAAAGGTGGCGCAGGTGAGTTCACGCTTCCTGGCCTGATGAAAATCAAAACGGTTAAGAAGCCAGCCCGAAAAGCTAAAAAAGGTGTTCCTAATCCTTTCAAGCCAGGCGAAACAATGGATGTCGCAGCAAAGCCCGCAAGCACAGCTGTTAAGATCCTCCCACTGAAAGGGATGAAAGATTTCGTTTAATCGAAATGCTTTCGAAAAAGGCCGCTTACGCGGCCTTTTTTTTGTCCGATGCTGGTTAAGCAGGGAAGAAGCCTAAAGCCCTCAAATAACAGCTATTCAGCAAAGCGACGTGCATCAAACAGATAGAGTTGCAGGTCCAGTAACTCAAGGGGTCAGGGCATTAAGACGCCTTGCCTTTTCAATACCTCGAAGCTCAAAAGCTTAGTCTTATCGACCAAAGTTGTTTCAAAGAAACCCGGCTAGGGTGCGAGCGAGCCTCCTTTGAAGGCCCAGCAGACAGCGACTTGCCTTTGAACTCAGGCAATCAAAGAAACGCCTCCACACTTGTTTGGATCTGGCATAAAATAACCATTCAAACGCGAAGATTGGGCCACTTGATCGTGTTCCTGAGTATTTCAAACGAATGAACGCGCGTCGGTCTCTAACCAGCAAGGAATCCTAAGGCCATGAAAGCCACGCAATTTACGCTCACGACGCTCAAAGAAATGCCCTCGGACGCAGAAATTATTTCGCACCAACTTCTGATAAAAGGCGGCTTTATTCGAAAACTGGCTTCGGGAATCTATTCTTGGATGCCGCTCGGTCTTCGGGTACTTCGCAAAGTAGAAAACATCGTCCGAGAAGAAATGGACCGATCGGGCGCTCAAGAATTATTGATGCCGGTCACGCAACCCGGTGAGCTTTGGGAAGAATCCGGGCGTTGGCAACTTTATGACGAGGGCTTGTTGCTCAAATTTAAGGACCGGCATAACCGCGATTTTTGTCTCGGGCCGACTCACGAGGAGGTCATTACCGACATCGCCCGCGCTGAGTTGCGCAGTCACAAGCAACTGCCCGTTAATTACTACCAAATTCAAACCAAATTCAGGGATGAAACGAGGCCAAGATTTGGCGTTCTGCGGGCCCGCGAATTCATTATGAAAGATGCTTACTCGTTCCACGCAAGCAGTGCGTGCCTTCAAGACACCTTCGAGGTCATGCACGCAACCTATGAACGCATTTTGAACCGCATGACGCTAGACTTCCGTGCCGTTGATGCCGACAGCGGTAGCATTGGCGGGTCGGCCTCTACAGAATTTCATGTTTTAGCTGACAGTGGCGAGGACCTCATCGCCTTTGGCGCCAAGGGCCAATATGCGGCAAACATTGAACTGGCCGAAGCACTCATGCCAGCCGAGCAAAATGAACCGTTGCAACCGATGCGCGACGTTCCGACGCCGGATCAAAAAACGATTGCAGACGTTGTCTCTTTTCTCGACATTGATATCACAAAAACCGTTAAAACCCTCATCGTGCGCGGTAAAGATACGCCTTTGGTCGCGCTCGTACTCCGGGGCGATCACACACTCAACCCATTAAAAGCGGCAAAAGCAGGACTCATTGAGGAACCGGTGACGTTCGCGACTGAGGCAGACATCGTCTCAGAACTTGGTTGCAAACCAGGGTCCATTGGCCCCGTTGAACTCAAATGCCCAGTCATCGTCGACCGCGCTGCCAGTGTGATTAAAAACTTCACGTGTGGCGCAAATCAAGACCACCTGCACTTTGTCAACGTTAATTGGGTCAGAGATGCCGCACCTGGCACCGTTGCCGACCTCCGTAATATCGAAATTGGAGACCCAGCGCCGAACGACGACGGCAGCATCGAGATTCGCCGAGGCATTGAAGTCGGTCATATCTTTCAACTTGGCAATAAATACAGTGCGCCGATGAAAGCCACAGTCCTCGATACTGAAGGCAAAGCACTCACGATGCTGATGGGCTGCTATGGCATTGGCGTGTCACGCCTAGTTGGTGCAGCGATTGAGCAAAATCATGATGATAAGGGGATTATCTGGCCGGCCAGCATTGCCCCCTACCAAGTCATTCTGATTCCCATCAATGCCCACAAGTCTGAAGCTGTCCAAACCACTGCTGACTCGCTCTACACCCAACTGACAGCGGCCGGTATTGAAGTGCTCTTAGACGATCGCGATCAGTTGCGACCCGGCGCAAAATTTGCCGATGCAGAACTTTTGGGATTCCCGCACAGAATCGTAATCGGCGACAGAGCCTTGGCCGAAGGCGCGGTTGAATACACAGACCGGGCAACAGGCACAACAGAGGCGTGGCCAATCGAGGCGGTTGTGCAACGCCTCTTAGACTTTTTGAAAGCCCCGACATAACAATCTGAAGCAGCAGACCCAGCAGCTATCCAGAGATTGGGGCCCCTGCAACGACCTGCATGACAGTGGTCTTCGTCTGAGGCCCAACCAGCTGCGCGGCGATGCTGCCATCGGGCCTAACAATCACGGTTGTCGGCAGCACCGTTGGCACATCGTAACCAAATCGCGCAGCCGGGTCTTGAATCACAACGGGAAATTCAATCTTCATCTTTTCAAGATCAGCCTGCTGCGTCGAGCGCTCAGTAGGCGCGTCAAAGTTAACTCCGAGCACAATCAGATCAGACCGCGGCTTATGGTGAATCTCGTTAAACTCAGGAATCTCAGTAATACAAGGTCCACACCAAGTAGCCCAATAATTAATCACCAGCCATCGATCTTTAAGATCTGCCTCCGAGAGCCCACTGCCGCCAACAACCTCAAAAACCGGACGCTCGCAACCGACTAATACAACACAGGCCAAAATCAAAAAACATTGTCTCATGTACGTGATTCCCATTCCTTTTATGCTGGAAATTTTTATTCCAGCGACTTCATAATTTGCCGGCTGCTTCTCAACCAGCTTGGCAACAACCAACTTAGTATTAGCAAAAAATGCTCAAGAAAAGACACTGTCCGCTCAGGCGTCTTGAACGCCTTATATTACCCTAAAACGTCTTACGACCAGCCCGCACAACAACCAGCAGTTGCGTGCAACAGCCTCCTGAGTCCAAGATTCAGCATCATCTAGATAAAACTTACAACCCAAAGACGCAACGCCCTCAAAGTAATTGTCCAGTGTTAAATCAACCGACGCCCCTAAACAGTATCAATCACGGCGACCGATTTCGGCGACCAACTCCGCGCCCGCTAAAATAATAAACCAAGAGATGTAGATCCAAAGCAGCAACCCAGGCAATACCGCGAAGGCGCCGTAAACTACCGCCATATCCGAATAGGTCATCACAAGCGCAAAGCCAAACCGAGCGACCTCAAAGATCACCGCAACGCCAACCCCGCCGAGCAATGCGTGCCGCCAATTTACTAAGGCGTTAGGAATCACCCAATAAGCTAAGGTATACATTGCAGCACTAGTCACGAACGGCAATATCCAAAGCCCCCATTGAGAACCGGCAAGGTTAGAAAGATACGGTAATGAAAAAACATAAATTGTAATCGACATTCCCAAGACCAGCAGCAGTGGCCCTACGGTTAGCAGCGCAGTGTAGACCGCTAACCTTCGCAAACCCGTTCGTGGCGCTTTGATTCGCCAAATTTCGTTGAAGGTCTGCTCGATCGTATTCAACATTAAAATGGCAGTCATACCCAACAGGACCGCACTCGGGATGCTCAGGGTTTGGGCTTGATCTGAGAACTTCCTTAAATATTCCTGAGCCGTCGCCACACTTTCAGGGACCACGTACGAGAAGATAAGGTCCTCCATCGAACGACTCAGGGCAAGATATGCCTCAAATGTCGATAGCGAGAGATACGCAATCGTCAATCCAGGCACCAGTGCAAACAACGTCTGGATAGTCAGCGCACCCGCAATCATCTGACAACGATCTGCCTGACAGTTATGCGCAAAACGGCGCACTTTTTGAACCGCGACCCGGACGCGAGCTATTAAAATCGCGCCCTTTTGGGCAAAATCATTGCCTGACTCGTCCAAGATTTGCTCGATACTTATGACCCAAACCGTACTGTACCACAATCCAAATTGCTCAAAATCTCGCGCAGCACTCGCGCTGCTGCAGGCATCCAATATTCCCTTTGCGGTTCGCGAATATCTTCACGACGCACTTACTTATGCTGAAATTTCGCAGCTTCTTGGCTTGCTCAACCTCGCACCGATGGCACTGATTCGGCGCAACGAGCCTATTTTAACCTCGCAGAACATAACCCTTTCAGGCCTGAGCGACGATGCCTTGATTGATCTCTGCGCGGCCTACCCGATCCTGATTGAACGCCCGATCCTTTTGCATCGAGGATCCGCCTGCATCGGTCGTCCCATAGAAAATATACAGCAACTTCTGTCGCCCGGCATCGAGCCTGGTGGCTCCGAAATTTAGAAACCTACTATAAAATCGCGTTGCTGCCAGCACACCGCCGCTGGTTATGCGCGACCGCTTTGGCCCTCCCGATCGAACCCAACCTCACGACGCCGTTTTATCCCAAAGCGTTGTAATGGCAATCTATAAAACGTTGTCCGAACACAATGGCCTGCGATTCAGAGCCTTAGACCGGAAGTTTGTTACCCAATGAACCACCACTGCCGGCGCCTTCCGCTCTAGCATCAATGAATAATTTTCGGGACCGACACCTCTGCCGTACTCGGGGATCGTTCAGCCTCGGCGTCGACCTCATCCGATGAAGTCGAGCGGCCTTGTTGTTGCCGCACTTCATACCGACGAGTCACAATCTCACCGTCTAAGATGTCCGGCAATTGCTCAAGAAAGATTTCCATATGCGAGGTCTGAAAGTGATCTTGAAGCGCGTCAACCGAGTCCCATTCCTGAAACAATAAGAATTGACATGGGTTGGTCAACGACGCGTAGAACTCATAGCTAACGCAACCGGCTTCAAGTCGGCTGGCCGTCATCATTTCTTGCATCAAGACCAGCGCACGCGACCGCTGATCTTTAAACACAAGCAAGACACCATGAACAATAATCATCCACTTGCTCCGTCTGAACGATGCACCGAAAAGCCAGACCAGGCCTGAGAAACCGGCATTAGCTCTAGCTGATTGACATTGACATGGGGTGGGCACATAGCGACCCACAATATGACTTTTGCAACATCTTCCGCCGACAACGGTTGCATACCCTGATAAACCGCGGCTGCTTGCGCCTCATCACCGCCAAACCGCACTTTGGAGAATTCCGTGTCGCACATTCCCGGTTCTATATTCGCCACTCGAATTCCTTTGCCCAAAAGGTCTGCTCGAAGGTTTCGACTAAACTGCTGAACAAAGGCTTTTGTGCCCCCATAAACATTACCACCTGGGTAGGGCCAGCTGGCCGCAACCGAGCCTATATTAATAATCTGACCGACGCCTCGAGCAACCATGCTTGGCAAAATCGCCCGCGTGCAATACATCAATCCTTTGATATTGGTATCCACCATTGCGTCCCAATCATCTAAGTCTGCCTCATCAGCACCGCCAAGCCCCAAGGCTAGACCAGCGCTATTAATCAAGACTGAGACCTCGCCCAAACTACCCGGCAGCGCGGCCAGTGACGATAAAACATCGTCCTTGTGACGAACATCTAGTGCAATCGTTAGAACATCCACTTCCTTTGACAGCGCGGCTTTTACCTCGGCAAGCCGATCTGCTCGGCGCGCCACCAGCACCAAATCGAAACCCGCCTCCGAAAAACATTTAGCCGCCGCGCGACCAAACCCTGAGCTTGCCCCTGTAATCACAACACTACCCATCAGACTGCCTTGCAATTTCTCCAATGCCGGCACGGACGAATCCCGCTGCAATTTCTCCCAAAATTTTAGGGTCATCAATGGTTGGCGGCGCCTCAACCGCTAGACCATCTGCAATTTGACGAAGCGTCTTCCGCAGAATCTTGCCGGACCGAGTCTTTGGCAATCGCGCCACCTCAATCACCAACTTAAAGTTTGCAAAGGCACCAATCTCTTTTCTGACCTGTTGGATAAGTTCTTTTTGAATCTCTAAAAATTCGGCCGCGCTGTTGTCTTTGAGCATCACAAGGCCAACCGGAACTTGTCCTTTATCGAGGTCTTGAACACCAACCACCGCGCACTCAGCAACGGCAGGGTGCGCTGCTACGATGGCTTCCATCTCTCCCGTTGAAAGGCGGTGACCGGCAACATTGATCACATCATCGGTTCGGCCCATGATGAACAAATAACCCGCGTCATCAACGTACCCACCATCACCGGTGTGGTAGTACCCTGGATACGCCTCCAAGTAAGCCGCGAGCAGCCGCGAATGATCATTCCAAACTGTCGGCAAACAGCCCGGCGGTAACGGTAATTTCAGTACCACGGCACCGGTTTCGTTCGCAGCGCAGGGCTGATTGCCCTCATCAACTATGACAACCTCAAATCCAGGCAAGACAACGCCGGCGGATCCTTCGATGATGGCCAGTTCATCGGCATAGCCCTGAGGCACGCCCGCTACCGGCCAGCCGGTTTCGGTCTGCCACCAATGATCGATAATAGGCCGCTTCAACAACCCGCTCAGCCATTGAAACGTTGACGGATCCGTTCGCTCGCCCGCTACGAAAACTTGTCGCAAGCTGCTCAAATCATAATCTTTAAGCTGATCTCCGGTTGGGTCCTCTTTGCGAATGGCTCGAAATGCGGTCGGTGCGGTAAAAAACACGTTCACGCCATGGGCCTCAATGACTCGCCAAAAGGTGCCGGCATCCGGCGTCCTAACCGGTTTGCCTTCAAACAAAATAGTCGTGCACCCCGCCATGAGGGGCGCATAAACAATATAAGAGTGCCCTACGACCCACCCCACATCCGAGGCTGCCCAAAAGACGTCACCGGCCGCCACGCC
>JAQWWC010000257.1 GCA_029249645.1 Pseudomonadales bacterium | reverse complement strand
CCCGTGTCAATGTTTATGACGCAGGCGAGTGCGGCCAGTACACTTAAGACGGGTAGTGAGCCCGAACTGGCTGAGCGAGAATACGAAATCGTGAAACCTGACGGGGAGATGATTACGATTGTAACGCAACCGTCTATGCTCTCCCTTGGCGGCAAGAATACTCGGGTTTTGATGTTGTTTGATGTGACCGAGCAACGCCAGAGGGAAGCCGCTCTTCGGGATTCGGAGAAAACACTCGAGTCTGAATTGAACCAAAAATCAGCCTCATTGGGTGAGGCGCAGACGTATCTGAACTTGGCCCTTGAGCATTTCTCGGAAGGCTATATTTTAGTGGACTCGTCGCTTTTGATTCGCTTTTTAAATCGAAGGGTCAGGGCAATCTTCCCGGAGGTTGCTCAGATTCTGCGCCCCGAGGTGGATTGGATGCACGTGATCGATGCGATGCTTGATGAGGAGCTCATCCTAGCACCGACAGGTGCCGATAAAGCGGCCGTAAAAACGTGGTTTGAGCAGGGAAGTTTTGCGGGCTTTGCGCAGCAGGATCTTGAGTTGAGAGGCCAGCGCTGGGCACGAGTAACAATCAAAAGTTTGCCTACGGGTGATCAAATTATTACCGTGGTTGATATCTCAGAGCTTAAGGCGGCCATTGCAGATGCTGAGATTGCAGCGAGTTCTAAGTCCAACTTTTTGGCCAGTATGAGTCATGAGATCAGAACGCCTATGAATGGAATTTTGGGCATGGTCGATTTGATGAAACGCAGCCCGTTAAGCGAAGATCAAAAAGAAATGGTTGCGACCATTCAGGACTCCGGTAAAGCCCTGCTGTCATTGATCAACGACATCTTGGATATCTCCAAAATTGAGGCTGGGCGAATCGAGTTGGAAATGACGCCCTCAGATCTCGCTGAGGTCTCAGAAAGTGCGCTGGAAGTCATTGCCGCCAACGCGGCGAAGAACCAGCAATCCCTTATCTTAATTCAAGACCCTGCGGTTCCCAGTAATTTGCTCTTAGATGGCCTTCGGTTGCGACAAATCCTGGTTAATTTGGTTGGTAATGCCATTAAGTTTTCGCCGTTGGCTGCTGAGATCGTCGTGCGTATTGAGCTGCTAGAGCGTCAAGCCGGCGACTACTGCGATGTTTTGATTCGGGTTATAGACCAAGGGATTGGCATGTCTGCTGATGCGCAAGAAAATATATTTTCAGATTTTTCTCAGGCTGAAAAATCCACTAGCCGAATTTATGGTGGCACCGGATTGGGACTTGCAATTTGCCGCCGCCTCGTAGAAGTAATGCGGGGTCGCATTGAGGTCCTCAGTCAGTTGGGGCAGGGGGCGGAGTTTCAAATAGAGCTTCGGTTGCTTGAGTCACCGGAGGTCGCACCTGAGCGCGGTGCTGTGGATCTCTCTGGCGTTGATATCTTCTATATTAGTAGCTCCGAGCGAAGCTTTGAATCAGTCAGTGGCGTGTTAACGCCGCTCGGCGCCAATTGCCATGCGGTTGTGGACCCTATGAATTTGGAACGGACGCTGGCATTGGATGCGATTTCAGCGACGCCGGTAGTGATTTTATCGGATTCCTTTAGCCGGTCTGAGCAAGAAGCAATATGGCGCCGAGTCGAAGCCAACCCTTTACCACAGCCGGTAGGGTGGATCTTTTTTAGTGCGGGTCGGGGACAGCAGCTGCGGTTGGTCAATGATCGATTGGCGCTGATCAGTAGTAACCCGTTTAGGCGGCGCGAATTGATGTCGGCCGCAGCACGGGTTGTTGGACGCGATGGGCTAGTGACCGAAACCGAAATGGCGCAGGAGCTCCAAGATGCCTGGGTGCCAATGACAGCGTCAGAAGCAGCGCAAGAGGGGCTCTTAATTTTAGTGGCCGAAGATAATGCCGTGAATCAACAGGTTATTCGTCGACAACTCAATACCCTCGGCTTGGCCTGCGAGTTAGTTGACGATGGGGTTGCGGCCTTGGACCGAATTCGATTGGGCGGCATTGGGCTGCTTTTGACAGATTGCGATATGCCCAATATGGATGGGTACGAATTAACGCGCAGGATTCGTCAAGAGGAATTCGGCTCGGGCAATCCGTTGCCCATTGTCGCGATTACCGCCAATGCCATGGATGGCGCTGCAGCCGCCTGTTTTGAAGCAGGTATGAACGACTACTTATCCAAACCGCTCGAAATCGGCGCGCTACAGACCGTGTTGAGAACCTATTTGCCACGTGCTGATCAGAACCTGGATGCCGCAACCGGCACCCCGCCTGTAGCCTCCGGTCAATTGATCAATACTTCGCTTGAGGCGCCTGCTGAGGCTGATTTGATTCGTGCCGGATCTGCTGTTTTGGATCTGTCAGAACTTAATGCCCTATTTGGTGATGACGTCGAAGTGCTCAATCAGCTCCTGGGAGAGTTTGTGACGTCACTCGATGAGGGCATCGCGGCGATGTTGTCTGGGTTTGATGTTGATGATTTTGAAGGGGTTCGAGGTGAAGCTCATAAGCTAAAGTCTTCTGCCCGCACGGTAGGAGCTCACGCTCTGGCAGACCTCTGCCTTGAGCTCGAGCTAGCGGGTAAGGCCAAGGCAGGGCCAGCGTTAAAAAACCACCTGACTTTGCTGCAATCGATTTGCGATCAAACGAAGGAGGCCATTGCGCGAGCAATCATCGCCTAGACTCAAGCGCCCGGGATGGACGGATTGCTTGTCGCAGTTTTAGCGTTCAATGTCTAAACGTTGGAAGAGTTTGGCGGTTACGATCATATTGCCTTTAAGGCGAATGATTTCGATCTGATAGCCATTGATTGTCAAGCAAACAGGTGCTTCGGGAATCGTTTCCAATGTTTCGGTAATGAGTCCGTTCAGTGTTTTTGGACCCTCAGAGGGTAATTGCCAGTTCAGCGCACGGTTAATCGCGCGAATAGTTGCGCCGCCATCAACATAATATGAGCCATCTTCCTGGGGATGAATATCGCTGCTCGCAGCGGCAAGGTCGGTCGTGAATTCACCGACAATCTCTTCAAGGATATCTTCTAGAGTGACAATGCCTTGAATGTCCCCATACTCGTCAACGACCAATCCGATGCGCTCTTTCCGTTTTTGAAAGTGCCTGATTTGTGTCTGCAGTGAGGTGTTCTCAGGCACGAAATACGCATCATCAATTTCCTGCAGCAAGGCGGCTTTGGTTAGCGTCTCACTTGATAAAAATCGAATCGCACTTCTGACATGCAAGATGCCAACGATATTTTCGATGCTCTCATGAAAGACAGGTAGCCGAGTGTGTTGGGCGTTACGGAGCTGTTGAATAATGGTGTCGAGGTCGTCATCAAGGTCAATGCCAATAATTTCGCTTTTAGGCACCATGATGTCATCGACCGATACTTGATCTAGATCCAACACGCCCAGCATCATATTTTGGGATTGGGATGCGATTTTTGCGCCATCGAAAACCAAGGTTCTGAGTTCTTCACGACTGAGGTGGTCATTCTGTGAGGCCAGATGATTGATGCCGAACAAACGCAATAAGCCATTGGAGAGCGCGGAGACCAGCCAGACCAAAGGGTAGAACAAGAATAAGAGCACTCGCAGCAGATGCGATGAGGGTAATGCAATGCGTTCTGGGAAAGCCGCCGCAATGGTTTTAGGCGCGACCTCGGCGAAAATCAGAAAAATAAATGTGCAAATCACAGGCGCCCAGGCGACGCCACTCTCTCCGAGAATCTCGATCGCGAGCAACGTTGCGATCGATGCTGCCGAGAAGTTTACAAAGTTATTGCCAATTAGGATGACACCGAGCAAACGGTCCGGGCGCTCAAGGAGTTGCGCGGCACGTTGCGCTCCTCGATGACCTTTCTTGGCCAAGTGCCGCAACCGATACCGGTTCAGCGCCATCATGGCGGTTTCGGAGGCAGAGAAGTAAGCGGATAAAAAAACGAGGCAAATGACAGCCGTGAGCAGTGTGCCTGTTGATGGGGCGTCCAAGATGAGTTGAGCCTTATAGTATTAAGAAGATCTTGTAGCGGATCGGTCCCTTTCGTGTCAAGGCCGCAGTTTTATGAAAGCACCACTTCGACCACAAACTTGCTGCCAAAATAACCAAGCGCGAGCAAGAGGAAGCCAAGCAGCGTCCAAGCTGCAGCCAGGCTGCCACGCCAACCAAGCCGATATCGGCCCCAGAGTAGAACCACAAAAACCAGCCAGGCCATAGCGGTTAGGATTGTGTGATGAATAAGCCCGGGCACTGCGCGCGAATCCATAAATAAAAAGCCCGTGCCGATGGCAAGGGTTAAGGCAATCAAACCGATCCAAATCGACTCAAATAGGAGCGTGTCGAGGGTTTGAATGGGTAGAAATAAGGCGGCCCCGGAGTGTTTTTTCTTCATTCTTTGATCGTGCCAAGTTAAATACAAGGCTTGCAGGGCCCCGAGTGCCAATAAGCTATAGGCAAGGATGGAAAGGACAATGTGTAAGGTGAGTGCAGGCGCAACATCGACCCGGACTGGCCCGTGGCCCGTGTAGACGGTTTGTATCAGGAGGATGAGACCTGCGAGCGGAAAGACCAGTTGAGCGATATGGTTCATTGGGCGCCTGATTTGGTTGAGAGCAATCACAAGGCTCATCGCAAAGGCCGTGACGCTCAGCATTGGCAGCAGACCCAGGCTTACGGCGTCACCTTGAAACAAACTGGTCTTGAGTAAAAAGCCGTGGCCCCCGCAGGCGATTAACCCGAGGGTGATGCTTAAAATGTCAGCTTTGGTGGCTTGAGTGAGATTTTGGACGCGACGCCGCGCTCTGAGGCCATTCGCGAAATATAATAAGCCGGTCAGCAGCGCCAGCAGTATGAAGCTCGGAGATGTTTGGAAGCTTTCGCTCATCGTAAGCCCTTTGAGGAGTTCTTGGTCTATAATATCAGCTACTAGGATTAAACTCTGCTGTCAGCTGCGATCTTCTTGCGTTGCGCTGAGGTTTCTAAGTCGAATACTGAAGCGTGGTCGCCATTGGGCGGTGGTCTACTTCGACTAGTTTAACGTTGGGCGGCAGCGAGGCGTAGTTTGTTGCGGCTGTTACGTAAAGTAGATGGGTCCAGGTTAATAGTTGGAACAACCATAAATAAGGTACAACACTATGTTCGATAATTTAACCCGCAGGGTCAGCGCGGCGCTGGGTCAAATTGGCGGTAAAAAGACGTTATCAGAGGAGAATATTGCCGAAACCTTGCGTGAGGTCCGTCTGGCGTTGCTCGATGCTGACGTTGCCCTGGCTGTGGTTCAGGGCTTTATGGACCGAATCCGGCAGCGGGCGATTGGCGCTGAGGTCGGTGCGAGTTTGTCGCCTGCGCAATCTTTCTTAAAGATCGTCAATGAAGAATTGGTGGCAGTGCTGGGCGGTGCTTCAGAGGGTCTCGATCTGAACAGCCAACCGCCTGCGGTGATTCTCCTAGCCGGACTTCAGGGGGCAGGTAAAACCACGACGGCGGCAAAGCTCGGTGTTTGGTTGAAGCAGCGTGAGGATAAACAGGTCATGTTGGTCAGCACCGACGTTTATCGTCCAGCGGCCATTCAGCAGTTGCAGACCCTCGCAGAGAGTGCAGGGCTTAGTTTTTTTGCGTCATCGACTGATCAGGCGCCTGAGCAAATTGCGAAAGATGCTCTGCAGGCTGCAAAGCGACAGTTTGTCGATGTCTTGATTGTTGATACTGCCGGACGGCTGGCGATTGACGATGACATGATGCAAGAAATCTCTAAGTTGCATGGGCATCTAGATCCGGTTGAAACGCTCTTTGTTGTTGATGCGATGACCGGTCAGGATGCGGCCAATACAGCTAAACAGTTTGGCGCAGTCTTACCCTTAACGGGCGTCATTTTAACCAAAGCCGACGGGGATGCGCGGGGTGGCGCGGCCTTGTCAGTACGCCAGGTCACGGGCCGACCGATTAAATTTGTCGGTCAAGGCGAAACGATCGAAGCTTTAGAATTATTTCACCCGGATCGAATTGCGTCCCGGATTCTGGGCATGGGCGATGTGATGTCGCTGATCGAAGAAGCTGAGCAAAAGATCGACAAAGAGAAAGCGACGAAACTTGCTAAGAAGATCCAAAAGGGCCGTAGCTTTGACCTCTCAGACTTTCGAGATCAGATCCAGCAGATGAACAACATGGGTGGGTTAACCGGAATGCTGGATAAGCTTCCGGGCATGGGCAATATGGCTGAAACGGCAAAGGCGCGGGTTGACCAACAAAATTTTGGTCAGCTTGAAGCGATGATCAACTCGATGACGCCGAAAGAACGTAGTTTTCCGGACCTGATTAGTGGTTCCCGCAAACGCAGGATTGCCCGGGGTTCGGGAACCGAAATTCAAGATGTGAATCGTCTACTCAAGCAGCACAAACAAATGCAAAAAATGATGAAAAAGCTTGGCAAAAAAGGCGGCATGACCAATATGATGCGCGGAATGGGTGGCATGATGAATCAAGGCGGTCGTCCGTTCTAGGCGGATGAGGTGAGTTGGAGCCCGCTTTTTTGGCCTGGCAAGCGTTGCGATCCTTTGGCATTTCAAAGGTTTTATTCCGCAGGCGATTGTCTTACAATAGGCGCCCTCTGAGAGGGGGCTGCTGAAAAAGTTCAGGATTTGCGTCAGGGCAAGCAAGATCTGATGTGAAATGCGCGTGACAATCGGCGTCACGGTCGCACAGAGCAACTTTAGAAATTAAACGATGCGCAACACTTGGGTTTGTGAGGGCTGCGCAGGGTAAACAAGGTCTGTGGTAAGCACTTGCTGGGAACGGTCAGGCGCGGTACAGAAAATTTTTAGACATTGAAGTAAAGGTGAAGTGAACATGGTAACAATTCGATTAGCACGCGGCGGCACCAAAAAGCGTCCTTTTTACTACGTCAGCGTTGCAGACCGTCGCGAAAGTCGCAACGGGCGTTTTATTGAACGTGTTGGTTTCTTCAATCCGTTAGCAAAGAGCTCAGACGAAAAGATGCGTTTAGACCTTGATCGTATTGATTACTGGACTCGACAAGGCGCACAGCCTTCAGATCGGGTCAAGTCGCTGATCAAAGCGTACCGCAAGGTCGTTCAAGTTGAGCCCGAAGGCGAAGCTGCGGCTTAATACCCGAGATTAATCCATTGCTTACCTCAGAGGATGCCCTGATCCAAATTGGATCAGTGGTCGGGGTCCATGGCGTCAAGGGATGGATTAAGGTGTTCTCTGACACCGATCCCGCAGAGCAAATTCTAAGGTACCATCCCTGGCACGTTCGGCAACACGGCAAATTGACAGCTGTAGAGGTTGCGGAAGTCCGCCAACAGGGCAAAAAAATTCAAGTCCGTTTTAAAGATGTTGACAGTCGAAATCAGGCGGAAGCCTGGGTCGGCGCGACCATCTGGACCAAAAAAACTGGTTTTCCGGCGTTGCCAGAAGGCGAGTTTTATTGGCATCAGCTGATGGGTCTAACGGTTTCTAATACAGAAGGTGAAGTCCTTGGTAGAGTCGTGCGTTTGGTTGAAACCGGCGCGAATGATGTATTAGTGGTTGAGGCTTTTGCAGATAGTGTTGATGGCCTTGAGCGGCTTATTCCGTATGTCGAGCCGCAATTCATTTTGAAGGTCGATCTTGAAACTGGCTCAATCCTCGTTAATTGGTCTAAGGACTTCTGATGAAGTTTGCCGTCGTGTCTTTGATGCCTGAAATGTTCAATTCTATCCAAGACTTCGGTGTCACTAGTAGGGCCTTTGAACGGGGTTTGGTCACCCTAACGGTTGTGAACCCGAGGGAGTTTGCTGAGGATCGACACGGTACGGTTGATGATCGGCCCTATGGCGGCGGCCCAGGAATGGTACTCAAAGCCGAGCCAATGTTAGCAGCGGTAAAGGCTGCTAAGGCCGCAGTAGGGGGTACGCCGATTGTTGTGCATTTCTCGCCAAGAGGGAAGCCGCTGGATCAAGGATTGCTCGCAGAGTGGATCGAGCATTTTGATGAGATGGTGTTTTTGGCCAGCCGTTATGAAGGTTTGGATGAACGGGTTATCGAGTCTGTTGTCGATCTTGAGGTTTGCGTGGGGGATTTTGTCGTCAGCGGGGGTGAATTGCCCGCGATGATGGCCCTTGATGCCATGATTCGGCTGCTTCCAGGGGTGCTCGGCGACGAATCTTCAAAAAATGATGAGTCTTTTATTGACGGATTGCTCGAATACCCTCAGTATACGCGTCCTGAAACAGTCGGTGGGCGCGTCGTGCCAAAAGTGTTGCTAAGTGGCGACCATAAGGCAATAGCGCAGTGGCGGCACCAGCAATCTTTGATGGTTACGCAATCAAGGCGTCCCGATCTGCTAAAGCGCCGCGGTGTAACAGATCAAGAGGCGCGGTTTCTTGAGACAAAGAGTCAGAAGCCTGAGTAATGAGGAAACGTTATGAACAACAATAAGATCATTCAGCAAATTGAAGCATCTCAATTGAAGGCAGACCTTCCGGACTATGCGCCCGGCGATACGTTGGTCGTTCAAGTTCGCGTAGCAGAAGGTAATCGTGAACGGTTACAAGCCTTTGAAGGCGTCGTCATCGGTAAGAAAAACCGTGGACTGAATTCTGCTTTTATCCTTCGAAAGATCTCCCACGGTGTTGGCGTCGAGCGAACTTTCCAAGCTCACAGCCCACTGATCGAGAGTATTACGGTGAAGCGGCGCGGCGATGTTCGTAAGGCTAAGCTGTACTATCTCAGAGAACGAAGCGGCCGATCGGCACGAATCAAAGAAAAATTGAAATAAGCTTGCCCGGCGAGGCGTACCTTTTTAGAGGGTGCCTCGCTATTTCTATGTAATAAATAAGATAATGGGGTTCCGCGAAGCGGCCCTTTCTGCGTTATTGTCATTGCCTTATGACAACGTCGCTACGCTAGTGCCATTCGCCTCAAACACACCGCCCTGCACGTTATAACGTCGAGGCCGCTGCGCGCCGGTCACGTCTAGTGGCCAGGCTGAGGTTGCAGCTGGTGTAAGTCGTTGTATCGGTTCAATAGCCATCCATCCTTCCTTCCGACCAAACAATAGTGCTACATTCTTTTCAGTTGCGCAGCATCTCGGCTGCGCGCCGCAGGCAACTGTTGAGGTGATGCAAATGGGTCAAACGACACCCGTTGTGACAATGCGAAGTTATGGATTTTTAGGATTCCTTACGATCCTCAACGTGATGAACTTTGTTGATCGGCAATTGTTGGCCAGTTTCTCAAACTATATTGTGCCGGATCTAGGGCTTTCGAACACCCAGTTTGGGTTGCTGACGGGGCTCATTTTTTTGACCTTTTACTCAGTCGCTGGATTGTTTATGGGCACCTTGGCTGATCGGGTTAACCGGACCCGCTTCATCGCGCTGGGGGTTGGGCTCTGGAGTCTTCTTACGGCGGCATCGGGCATGGCAAAAGGCTTTTTATCGTTGGCCGCGCCTAGGATGTTGATCGGTGTTGGCGAGTCAATCCTAACACCGACAGCGATGTCCTTGTTGGCGGATCGATTTCCTGCACATAGGCTGGGATTCGCATCTGGTTTTTATTACATGGGGGTTCCGATTGGGGTCGGCGTGAGCCTTTTAATTGTCGGATATGTTGGGCCAGTGATCGGCTGGCGTAATTGTTTTTATTTGTTGGGTGGCATTGGTCTTGCGCTGGCGCTCGTAATGTTTTTTGTAAAAGACCCAAAGCGTTCGGTTGATTCGATGAGCCCTGTATCGGCTGTGGTTCAGCCAGGGTTTTTTGATTTACTAAAAATATTGTTCGCCGCACTTAAAGCCTCTCCAGCATTGACCATGACCATTGGTGGCGGCGTCGCGTTTCATTTTATTTTAGGCGCAGCGACCTTTGATCAGCTGTGGTATGTCCAAGAGCGGGGGTTTGATAAGGCCGAAATCGCTCAGATTACCGGCTGGATTGGCATTACAGCAGGTATCGCAGGCAATCTCTTTGGCGGACTCGGAGGTGACTATTTTTTGAAAAAGACCGGGATCGGTCGACCGATGTTCTTATTTTTAGTGATGCTGGTTCTAGCGCCTGTGAATATCGCATATCGCTTAGTTGAACCCGATCACTGGGTCTTCTGGCTTGGGGTGGGTGCGGGCTTTTTCCAGCTTGGCTGTTTCTACGGCCCGACCTTCTCAACGGTACAAGAGTTGGTGCCTGAGGGGATTAGAGCAACCGTTGTCGCGTTTTATATCTTACTGTTGAATATGGCGGGCGTGGCGATTGGCGTAAGCCTTGCTGGGATCTATATCGATTATCTGATGGCGATCGGCAATCCTCAGCCCTACACCCAAGCCCTGCTTTGGTTTACCGTAATCTCGCTAACCGCTATTCCGTTGTTTTACTTCGCAGGGCGACGCTATGAAACCGATAAGACTCGTCTGCATGCGCTGACACTGGCGGATCGAAAAGGGTGAAGGTCTCGCCGAAGGCCTCGCCGAAGGCCTCGCCGAAGGCCTCACCCGTTGACCCGGGCACCTTGAGTCAAGCGCACAGCCAGCTGCTGGATGGGTACCTGGATAGTATTTGGATGGAGCGAGGACTTAGTCGCAATACCCTGGAATCTTATGGTCGTGATCTGAAGTACTTCGTGCACTGGCTTCAGGCCAATAATGAGACCGTTCTCGGCGCAAGTCGGCAACAGGTCTTGGCGTATTTGACTCATCGGGTCGAGCAGGGCATTACGGCGCGTTCATCCGCTCGGGCCTTGTCCTCTATTCGATCGCTCTACCGGTTTTTAGTCCGCGAGGAACGAATTTCGGAAGATCCAACGCTTCGGATCGAAAACCCCAAATTGGGTCGAAAACTGCCGGAATCGTTGTCGGAAAAAGCGGTCGACGCTCTCCTGTCTGCGCCAAATACCAAAACAGCGGTTGGGTTTCGAGATCGAACGATGCTGGAGCTGTTGTATGCCACCGGTCTTCGGGTTTCCGAATTGGTGAACCTGAGAATGATTGATGTAAACCTGCGTCAAGGGGTGTTGAGAGTGATTGGTAAGGGCGATAAAGAGCGCTTGGTTCCGATCGGGGCGGAAGCCATCGATTGGCTCGATGCGTTTATTCAAGATCATCGCGCGGCGTTGATGCGCCGGGCAGGTCCCGATGAGGTGTTGTTTCCCAGCAATCGTGGTCGAGCGATGACGCGACAGGCTTTTTGGTATCTGATTAAACGTCACTCTGCTCAGGCCGGTATTGGCGTTTCTCTGTCGCCCCATTCTTTAAGGCATGCCTTTGCGACGCATCTGCTCAATCATGGCGCGGACCTGCGGGTTGTCCAGCTGTTGCTGGGCCATAGCGATCTGTCCACGACGCAGATCTATACGCATGTTGCCAAGCACCGAATGCAAGCCCTGCATGCTGAACACCACCCTCGGGGTTAATCCGTTTGTGACCGTCGGCGCAGATGCACTAAACTATGGCTTTAAGATAGGGAATTAGAAATGAACGTGACGAACAGGACCACTCAACTCATGGCTTCATCACGAGTCGTCACATGGCTGCAGGCAGGGCTAGGGTTGATGTGCCTGTGGGGCATGACGAGCCAAGCCGATGTGCTTGAAGACCTGCAAACGGCGTTAGAGACCAGTAACCTTCCGATCGAATCGATTGCTGACTCTGAGGTGCCCGGTCTCTTCAGTTTGAAATTGACAGACGGTACAACCCTTTTGACCGATGTCACAGGGACGTACTTCATTCAAGGTGATATCTATCAGAAGACCAATGGCCGTATGGTGAATCTTTCGGAGCAAGAACGCAGTAATTCGAGAAAGATGTTGATTGATGGCTTGGACGAAACGCAAATGGTGGTCTTTGCACCGCCGCCTTCTAAGCGGAAGACAACGATCACCGTCTTTACCGATATTGATTGCGGGTACTGCCGTAAACTGCATCAGGAAGTCCCTGAACTGAACCGCTTAGGGATTACAGTACGATATTTGGCTTACCCGCGCGCCGGCATTGACTCGGCCAGTTACGATAAGATCGTCTCGGCCTGGTGTGCTCCGGATCAAAAGAAGGCATTAACCCAAGCCAAGGCAGGGGAAACGATCCCAGGACGATCCTGTGCCAACCCCGTAAAAGCGCATTTTGAGATGGGTGAATTGGTTGGCGTTACCGGTACGCCGTCGATTGTCTTTGAAGATGGTCGTTTGCTCCCGGGCTATTTGCCGGCTGCGCGGCTGGCAGCTCAGCTCGGCTTGTCATCAGATTCTTGAAGAATTTTTTCAAAATAGTGCTGTGGAAAGCGTCACCATAGGTGACGCGTCAAGCGCACTTGATTAAACTGTCGCGCATTTCTTGAAGGCAGCACCCATGTCCGAGTTTCAAAGAATTCAACGACTTCCCCCTTACATCTTTGGTATTACCGATGCATTAAAGCGCGATGCTCGGGCGCGGGGGGAAGATATTATTGATTTTGGTATGGGCAACCCTGATCAGCCAACGCCGCCTCATATTGTTGAAAAGCTAGTTGAAACGGTTAATCGGGGCGATACCCATCGCTACTCCCAGTCGAAAGGCATCCCGAGACTCCGCCAGGCGATCTGCAATTGGTACCAAACTCGCTACGGGGTGAGTTTGGATCCAGAATCCGAAGCCATCGTGACCCTCGGCTCGAAAGAAGGCTTGGCGCACCTTGCAATGGCTATTTTGGGACCGGGCGATTCTGTTCTAGTGCCCAATCCCTCCTATCCAGTGCACCCTTATGGCTTTGTCATTGCGGGCGCAGATGTGCGTCATGTGCCGTTGACAGGGGATTTGGATTTCTTTTCTGAACTTGAGCAGGCCATTTTCAATACGTGGCCGAAACCGAAGGTGCTGGTGCTGAATTTTCCGGGCAACCCGACGGGGCATTGTGTCGATCTAGAATTTTTTGAGCGGGTTGTTGAGATCGCTAAAGCCCATAATTTGTGGGTGGTTCAAGACCTTGCCTACGCGGATCTCGTGTTCGATGGTTATAAAGCCCCTTCGATCTTGCAGGTTGATGGCGCGAAAGATATCGCGGTTGAATTTTTCACATTGTCTAAAAGCTACAACATGCCGGGCTGGCGAGTAGGGTTTTGTGTCGGTAATCAGACACTGGTTGGCGCGCTGGCGCGCATTAAATCCTACTTGGACTATGGCAGCTTCACCCCAATTCAGGTTGCTGCGATCACAGCGCTTGAAGGCGACCAAAGCTGTGTAGAAGAAACGCGCTTGATTTATAAGCGTCGACGAGATGTTTTGTGCGAAGGCTTAAATGCAGCAGGTTGGGCGGTCACCCCTCCGAAGGCGACAATGTTTGTTTGGGCGAAAATCCCTGAGCAATTCCGGTCTTTAGGCTCTTTAGAATTTGCGAAGCTTCTGATTACAGAAGCCAAGGTTGCCGTCTCTCCTGGCATTGGCTTTGGTCAGTATGGCGATGAGTATGTTCGCTTTGCGCTGATTGAAAACGAACACAGAACCCGGCAAGCCTTACGAGGCATCAAACGGTTACTTGCTAAATGATGAATTGCGATTTTTTCGCTTAAGGAGTCGACGGTGAAAATTGCTATTTGTGGTGCGGGCACCGTCGGTCAGGGCGTGACTCAGATCCTGCATGACAATCATGCTCTGATAACAGCTCGCACGGGCGGGACAATTGAGATTACGGTCGTCGCGTCTCGATCGGTTCCGACAGATCAAGTCTTCAAGGGTATTGCGTATACCGCTGATATTCACTCGGTTTGCAGACGTGATGATGTCGATGTGGTGGTTGAGTTAATAGGCGGTACAACCGATGCCAAAGTGCTCATCGAAGCGGCCCTAGGCGCCGGCAAATCGGTGGTGACAGCCAATAAAGCATTGATTGCTGAATATGGTGATGCGCTCTTTGCGCTGGCGGCGAAGCATGAGGTTCAGTTGCGATATGAGGCAGCGGTTGCGGGCAGCATCCCGATTATTAAAGTGATTCAAGAAAGCCTTGCGGGTAATCAAATTGCCTGGCTTGCGGGCATTATCAATGGCACCGCCAATTTCATCCTGACCGAGATGGCCGCAACGGGACCTACGCGAACCTTCGATGAGGTTTTGCAAGAGGCTCAGACTCTGGGCTATGCCGAAGCCGATCCAACCTTTGATGTTGAAGGCATTGATGCGGCTCATAAGTTAACGATCCTTTCGGCCCTTGCCTTCGATCAGCCGCTCAGGTTGGATCGCGTTCAGACTGAGGGGATTTCGTCGCTTGACCCAGTTGATTTTAAATTTGCTCGGGAACTGGGCTTCAAAATCAAACATCTCGGTGTTGCACGTTGTCAGGCGGGACAGCTTGAGATGGCCGTCCATCCCAGCTTCGTGCCGATGACCGCCATCTTGGCCCAGATTGATGGCGTTCAGAATGCCGTTCTGGTCTGCGGCGATGCGGCGGGTGAGATTCTATGCGCTGGTGCTGGCGCGGGCGCAGGGCCCACCGGCAGTGCAGTCGTTTCAGATTTAATCGATTTAGTTAAGGGCGCTGCCCCCGGCAGCGGGCTTGGGGCCCGAGCGGCTGCGCTCAAGCCGCTACCGGTCAGACCGCCAGCAGAAGTCGCATCCGGCTACTATTTGCGGATTAGGGTTGAGGATCAACCGGGGGTCATGTCCGCAGTGACCTCAATTTTGGCTCGTTGGACGATTTCTTTAGACAAAATACTCCAAGAAGATATTGCGCCTAATCGATCCTTTATTGTTTTGGTGACGGATCCGATCCAGCACGGCGTCATCACAGAAGCGATCAATGAGCTTCAAGAGATGTCGTCAGTGATTGCACCGGTTCAATCGATCCGAGTGTTTCGTTAACTTGTGACCATCGAGCTCGTTCGGCGGCCGGGTCAAACGGCAACAGATTTAGGGCGTCTTGAGACATTGTTGTCGGTTCGCGGTATTGCCGTCAGCACGACCCCATCGTACGCCTTAGCGGGCTTGGTGCCACCCGAAAAGATGAAAGGGTTGCACGCTGCGGCAACCCTTTTAGTCTCTGCTATTCAGCAGCGATCACGGATTTTGATCATTGGTGATTATGATGCCGATGGCGCAACCAGTGTTGCGCTGATGATAGAAGGTCTGGGGTTGCTTGGGGCCAGCCATGTTGAGTATTTGGTCCCCAACCGGTTTGAGTTTGGTTATGGTTTAAGCCCAGAGTTGGTGGATCTTGCGCTCACTCAGCGCCCGGACCTGATCATTACGGTCGATCAGGGAATTGTGAGTTTTGAGGGGGTTGCCGCCGCCAAGGCAGCGGGCGTTCGCGTCGTTGTGACGGATCATCATTTGCCGGGCCAGGGGTTGCCGCCTGCCGATGCGATTGTGAATCCGAACCAAAATGATTGTGAGTTTCCCAGTAAGGCTTTGGCAGGGGTTGGCGTTGCATTTTATCTCCTGATCAAGACACGAGCGCTTTTAGCCGCCGCGCGATCGGAGGGCAACGACCGAGTGAATTTAGCGCAACTCTTGGATCTAGTAGCGCTCGGCACAGTTGCTGACCTCGTCCCACTAGATGACAACAACCGCCGACTGGTGCAATCAGGGATCAATCGTATGCGGGCGGGTCAGGCAAGGCCGGGGATTCAAGCACTGATTGAAATCTCAGGCATAGACCATCGTGTTTTGACCACAACCCAACTGGCCTTTAACGTCGCACCAAGGTTGAATGCGGCCGGCCGGCTTGAGGATATGTCGCTGGGCGTGGCCTGTTTGCTCTCGACAATCGATGGGGCGCGTGCATCGGCGGCCCGTCTAGATGCGCTCAATTTGGAGCGCCGAGAAATCGAGCACTCGATGCAGACCCAGGCTGCTGAATTACTGCTGGATAGGGATCGGGCTCAGGATTCGGCACAATTTGGAATCAGTCTTTTTGATTCGAGATGGCATGAAGGAGTTGTTGGGATTTTGGCTTCCCGTGTGCGGGCGCAATGTGCCAGGCCCGTATTTGCCTTTGCTGAGGCCTCAAATGGTTTGCTCAAGGGATCTGGGAGGTCCATTGAGGGCCTACAATTGCGGGATTTATTGGCAGAGATTGATGCTGCCCGGCAGGGCTTGCTCCAAAAATTTGGCGGGCATGCAATGGCCGCCGGAGTCACTATTCGGCAGGAAGATTTTTCAGAGTTTGCAACGCAATTCGATCTCCACGCCAAAAAACACTTGTTAGGTCGTGACCTGAACGAACACATTCTATCGGAAGGCTTGGTGCCCAGCTTCGATCTTGCATGGGTTGCAGGCCTGGTTCGAGATCACCCATGGGGGCAAGGGTTCCCAGAGCCGATCTTTGACGAGGAGCTCGAAATTGTAGAACAGAGAGTACTAAAAGGGGGGCACCTAAAACTCAAGCTCCTCAGCGTTCGATTTTCTGGGCTTCTGGAGGGCATCTTCTTTAATCAAGATCGTGTGATTGACCGTCGAAATGTTCGATTCGCGTTTAAGTTGGATGTAAACCGGTATCGAGGCGTGGATCGGGTGCAGTTATTAATAGTACATTGTTGGCCCTAGGCTGGTTGAACGATGGCTGGGTGGCAAGCCATGGTTTACAATATGAAAGTTACAGCGCGATGTTGGCTTAAAGTGGTTTAGGTTGCGGGTGCGTCGCGTATAGGGGCTCTATGTCCATCAGCACTTCATTAGAAGCATCATCATGATTGAAAGTAACGCGCTCTTTGCGAAGATAAAAGATTGCCAGAATCGAACACAGGTTCTTCGGGGGTATCTTTGACTATGACGATAAAAAAGAGCGGTTGGCCGAAGTTTCGTTAGAACTCGCCGATTCTAAGATATGGGAACAACCCGAGCTGGCTCAAAAGCTAGGTCAAGAACGTGCTGCACTTGAAACCGTTGTGCTAACGATCGAGCGGTTGGCGCAAGGCCTAGAGGATTTGACCGAAATCCTATCCCTTGCAGTTGAGGAGCAGGATGAAGACTTGTTCGGTGAGGCGGCATCTGACCTTGAGGTGTACCTCGCAGACTTAGCGAAACTGGAGTTCCAACGCATGTTCTCCGGAGCGATGGACCCCAATAGTGCCTACCTCGAGATTCAATCTGGATCCGGAGGCACCGAAGCACAGGATTGGGCTGATATGTTGCTTCGAATGTACCTTCGATGGAGTGAGAGCAAAGGCTTCAAAGCAGAGATTATCGAATTGTCCGATGGTGATGTCGCAGGGATTAA
>JAQWWC010000256.1 GCA_029249645.1 Pseudomonadales bacterium | reverse complement strand
CACAAACCAGATCTCGGCTAGGCACCGGCTTGGGTGACCATTGCGAAGCAGCGGCGTGAGGTACACCAAAGGCGATTCGGCGAGTCCTTGAGCAATATTAGGCGACAGCGCCGAAGCTTGCTCACTGGGGGGACGTTGTGTGTTGCTGATGTTCAGCGCTGTTTTATCGGCAGCCAGGCCAGTTAAGGGCGACAGACCCAATGCCGCCAGGCTTAGAACAACCTGGCGGCGAGAGTAGTGTCTCAAAGACCGAGTACCATCTTTGCCATGATGTTGCGTTGAACCTCATTCGAGCCAGCATAGATCGAGACTTTTCGAGTGTTGAAATAGTCTGGCGCGGCGGTGTTGGCATAGTCCGGCCCAATGGGTTCGTCGTTGGCGCCTTTAATCGGGCCAGGGTTGTCAAAGGGCACCGAGTAGGAGCCGGTGGCTTCCAAGGCGAGCTCGGTTAAGGCTTGCTGTAACTCAGTGCCTCGGCACTTCAGTAACGAGGATTCAGGGCCCACGTTTTTGCCAGCGGACAGAGAGCTCAAGATACGCAGCTCAGTGAACTCCATTGCCGAGATCGCAATTTCAGTTTCTGAAAGCTTCCGTTGGAAATCGGAGGCGTCCGCCAGGGTACCGGCGCCATCTTGCTCTGCGTCTGCGATACTGCGAATACGCTGCAGGCCCGCCTTGAGACCGTGTGAGTAGGCATTGCCCCGCTCGAATTCGAGCAGATACTTGGCGTAGGTCCACCCCTTACCCTCTTCCCCAATCAAGTTCTCAACGGGTACTTTAACGTCGGTGAAATGCACCATGTTGATTTCTTGATGACCCTCTGGCGGGCAATCGATGGTCACAATGGGTTGAACTTCGATGCCGGGCGAGTGCATATCGATGAGTAGGAATGAGATCCCCATTTGTCGAATGTCATCATCACTGGTTCGCACCAAGCAAAAGATCATGTCAGCGTACTGGCCCATCGTGTTCCAGGTCTTGGTGCCGTTGACGATGTAGTGATCGCCTTCTCTCACCGCTTTGGTGCGAAGCGACGCCAAGTCGCTGCCCGCCCCCGGCTCTGAATAGCCCTGGCACCACCAAACATTGGTGTCGAGAATATCGGGTAGGTATTTGGTTTTTTGCTCTTCCGTGCCGTATTTCATAATCACTGGGGCGACCATGCCCAGGCCGAATGGGATAATCGCCGGCGTATCGGCATGGGCCATTTCAAGATCAAACAAGTAACGCTGGCTGGGTGTAAAGTTCGACCCGCCATGCTCCACGGGCCAACCCGGTGCGACCCAGCCCTTGGTGTTCAGGGCTTTTTGCCAATAAACATGGTCTTCTTTCGAGAGATGCCCGCCCGGACTGCGCTGCTTTCGCGCCTTCATCTCGGCTGGATAGTTGTCCTTAATCCAATTTCTGACTTCCATTTGAAAGGCAAAGTCTTCGTCACTAAAGTTGAGATCCATGATGTGTATCCTTCGATTGAATGATGATTATAGCGGGGGTTAAGCAGCTTGCTCAATAAGCGCTCGGCCAACCACTTTGAGTGCGAGGGTTTCTTCTGTGCCCTCAAAAATAGAAAGAACGCGCGCGTCCAGCCAATAACGGCTAACCGCCGTCTCTTCTGCATAGCCCATGCCGCCGTGCAGCTGCATGGCGTCCCGTGTGACCCATTCAGCAGATTTACAGGTTATCAACTTCACAAGGCTCGCATCCATTTGCCCGAGGCCTTCATCCATCATGCGCCCCACTTGGTAGGTGAACTGTCGTCCTGCTTCTATGGCCATCGCCATTTTTGCGAGTTTAACCTGTGACAACTGGTAGTGCCCGATGGCTTTGCCGAACACTTTGCGGTCTTGGACATATCGCAAAGCTTGCTCAAAGGCGCCTTGCATCAGGCCGCAGGCACGCGCAGCCGTTTGAATACGCCCGCCTGTGAAACCACGCATGGTGAAATAAAAGCCTCGACCTAGCCCCTGACTTTCGCCGATCACATGGCTGTGCGGCACGAGGTACTGGTCAAAAAAGAGTTGGTAGCTGTGCATGCCGCGGTACCCGACCGTGCTGATAGAGGTGCCGCTTAAGGCGCCGCCGCCAGGTTGGTTGACCGTAAACGCGTGATCATCGGTGCTGGGCTTTTCAACCAAAAACAGGCTTAAACCTTTATGCCCCAGTGTTGGATCCGGGTTGGTTCGAGCCAGGGTCAGGAGCACATTGGCTTTGCCAGCGAAGGTGCTCCAGGTTTTGGCGCCGTCTAACAGCCAGCCGTCTTCGGTTAAGGTCGCTTTGAGCTTGGAGGAGGCAACGTCAGAGCCATAGTCGGGCTCAGTGATCGCCACGGCGCAAAGGGTCTCCCCTGCGGCGATGCCGGGCAGCCAATCGGCCTTTTGTTCTGGGGTGCCGCCCTCTATGAGCGCTCTGGAGAGGATTTCCGGACGAGTAATGAGCGAGCCAGCCCCGCCCAGTGAAACCCTTGATAGCTCCTCGGTGACCACAATCATGCCGAGTGTGTCTTCTCGGTCATCGGGCAGCAAACCACCATATTGTTCTGGCACGGATAGGCCAAAGCAGCCGAGCTGTTTCAGACCTTCCAAAATGGCATCGGGGATAATTTGATCTTCTCTGTGGATCGATTCTGCTAAGGGCGCAACCACTTCATCAGCGAACTGGTGGAAGGTGTCTGCAATCATTTGCTGGGCTTCGGGTAAGCCGCGGCCTTGGGTTTCGCCGTTAACCGTAATTAAGTCAGCGCCGATTTTAGCAAGGTGCTCAGCCCTTAAGTTGGCGTCTAAAAATGCCTCTAGCGCGTCTGGCGCCGCTAAGGCGGCCCGGGTTAAACCGACGTCCTGCGGACTCAGCAGCAAGCGGTTTAAAGTGGATTGAATCATTTGTGCGGCGAACGTTTCTGCCATGGTCTCGTTCAAGCCCTTGGTACTGCGTGCCGTCTCAAGGTAGGCCTCGGCGCACCTAATTTCAGAAGTACTTAAAGCGAGGTCGTAGGTTGCCTGTTGGTGCTCGTCAAGGAGTGCATTTGAAAGTCTGCCTTCGGTTGCGCATTGGGTTTTGAGCCAGCGCAATCCATGGTTGAGATGCTCTGATACCCATTGAAGGTGTTGCTCGGCTGTCATCGTGTCGTTCCCTCTTCTTATGATCGCTACGTCTAGAGCGCGCGGCGGTTATGTGAATCTGTCGAAACTTTATTGCACGACAAGTTGAGCTGCCCTCGGCCGCGCCCCTGCCGCATTTTAAAGATTCTCCAACGTCTTAGAGCCTTCAGCGTCTTAGAGCTTTCAGCGTCTTAGAGCCTTCAGCGTTTTGGAGCCTTCAGCCACTTGGAGCCTTCAGCGTCGTAGAGCTTTCAGCTGCTCGAGAGCGCCTCGCCGCGTCCTTGCTTTGTCCATTTATAGTGTACGCGCTTGTCTGAAGTTCGTGTCACTCACAGTTGTAGCGGGCTGTGTGAGCGCACTGCAAAGGTCTTTTCTCGTTAGATTTGTACAATTCTCGAGAGTTTAGCAGTTTAGGGCAGACGGCGGATCAGAAGTAGGCCATGAAAAACTTTTTGGAATTCGTTATTGTTCGACATTCATTCTATGAACGGTTATCTATGAGCGATCTCCCGAATATCCGTCACGTTGTTGACTACTTTGAACGATTGCAGCTTAAAATCTGTGAGGCTATCGAGGCCGTTGACGGCGAACAAGTCTTCAGCCGCGAAGAGATTGAAACGCCGGGCGGTGGTCACGCACGCCCCCGGGTGCTAGACGGTGGCCAGCATATTGAGCGCGGCGCGGTGCAATTTACCCATAGTATTGGTCAATCTCTGCCCCCGGCGGCCAGCGAGCGCAACCCGCATTTGGCGGGGAAAGGGTTTCAAGCGGCGGCCATCTCCATGATTATGCATCCCAGAAATCCGTTCGTACCCACCTTTCATGCGAACCTTCGATTCTTTTTAGTCGATGATCAGAATTGGTATTTTGGCGGCGGCTTCGATCTCACTCCTTTTTATCCTTTTCGGGAAGATGTTGTGCATTGGCATCAGACCGCGCGAGCAGCCTGCGAGCCTTTTGGCAAGGATCTGTACCCGAAAATGAAGGCGTGGTGTGATGACTATTTTTACTTGCCCCACCGTCAAGAGACGCGCGGTGTCGGAGGATTGTTTTTTGATGATTGGACCGAGGGCGGCTTTCAAAATGCGCTGGCGTTGGTGCAAAGCATCGGCGATCACATTTTGCCGGCGTATCTCCCTATTTTGGAAAAACGCTGCGGCCTGCCCTTCACTGAGGACCAAAAGGCGTTCCAACTTTATCGCCGAGGTCGCTATGCAGAGTTCAATCTAGCGATCGATCGGGGGACCCGCTACGGGCTTCAAAGCGGTCGCCGTATTGAGTCGGTGCTGGCTTCCATGCCGCCTCAGGCTATTTGGAAATACAATTGGCAGCCAGAACCGGGTTCACCGGAAGCAGCCCTCACCGAGCATTTTTTGAAACCGCAGGATTGGTTAGGGTGAAGGCGCCTGCCCACGGCTTAGTTAGCAAGTTACCTGATGTCGGTACGACTATTTTTAGCGTGATGTCGAAGCTGGCGAGCGACCATAACGCGATCAACCTTTCTCAAGGGTTTCCAGACTTTGAGCCGCCAAAAGGCTTGCTCGATGCGCTGCAGGCGCGGTTGTCTCAAGGCGGCTATCATCAATATCCACCGATGCACGGCATTGCAGATCTGCGGTATCAAATCGCTGAAAAAGTGCGTCGGCACTACCGAGTTGTTGTCGATCCGGAGCTTGATGTGACCGTCACCTCAGGCGCAACCGAAGCCCTCTTTGTCGCGATGCAAGCAGTCGTGCAGCCACTTGATGAGGTGATCTTGTTTGATCCGGCCTATGACGCCTATGACCCCGCGGTCCGGCTCGCAGGTGGTATCCCGATTCATCTAGCATTGAAGGCCCCTGATTTCACCATCGATTTGGCCGTGCTCAGAGCGGCGATCACGCCCAAGACGCGATTGCTCGTGATCAATTCGCCCCATAACCCCTGCGGCAGTTTGATCGATGCCGAAACCTTGAAAGCAATTGGTCAACTTGCCACAGAATTCGGTTTGTACGTTTTATCCGATGAGGTTTACGAGCACATGGTCTTTGATCATGCGCGGCATATTAGCGCGCTTGAAATCCCGGATCTCAAAGATCGTAGCTTTGTGGTGTCGAGCTTTGGCAAGACCTACCACGCGACTGGTTGGAAAGTGGCTTATTGTGTCGCGCCAGAGGCTTTAACGCGTGAATTTCGTAAGGTACACCAATTTGTTACCTTTACGACCCACACGCCGAGCCAGTGGGCGATCGCAGATTTTATGGCAGCAGATCAGGGGCATGTCGCAAATTTATCGGCATTTTATCAAGATAAACGCAATCAATTAATCAGGCTGTTTGATGGCCTAGGGTTTAAGATGACGCCCAGCCCTGGCACCTACTTTCAACTTGCGGATTATTCAGGTGTAGCGGCGCTCGCACATCTGCCAGATACCGATTGCGCAGTTACGCTGACCAAAAACTATGGTGTGGCCGCGATCCCTGTATCAGTTTTTTATGATGCCCCGCCGAAATCCAGTCGAGTCCTTCGGTTTTGCTTTGCCAAATCCGATGAAACGCTCATTGAGGCGGCCAGGCGGTTAGCTTTGGGGCTGGGATCGACACGGACCGCCCCATGAAGCTGGCGATCCTGCAGACGGAACTTCATTGGGAATTGGCGGATGAAAACCGTAATCACGTCGATCGGGAACTCAAGGATCTTGAACCGGTTGATCTTGTGGTTTTGCCCGAAATGTTTACGACAGGCTTTTCTATGCGGGCGCAAGCGCTAGCAGAACCCATGACCGGTCCAACGGTTGAATGGATGCATGCCCTAGCGCAGGCTACTGAAGCCGTTATTTGCGGCTCTGTGATCGTGGCATCAGAGCGCGGGTATACCAATCGCCTGCTTTGGGTCCCCCCCCAGGGTGATCTTCAGTACTACGACAAACGCCACCTATTTCGAATGTCTAAAGAGCACCTACACTACTCGGCCGGCCACGAAAAGCTTGTCACATCGCTTGCGGGCTTTAATTGTTGCCCGCTCATCTGTTACGACCTACGCTTCCCCGTCTTTTCACGCAATCTTGGCAAAGAAGTAGATTTCTTGGTTTATGTGGCGAATTGGCCCGCTAAACGCGCAGCCCATTGGCGGGCCTTGCTCCAAGCACGGGCAATCGAAAATCAGTGCTATGTCGTGGGTGTGAATCGCCTCGGCATCGACGGCAAAGGGGTTGGCTATCAGGGGGATTCGATGGTTGTGGATTTTCAAGGCGAGATCATAACGGATGCCTGTGATCGCAGTGGTTTGCACTATGCAGCGCTGAATCTGGATGCCTTGAACGACTATCGCGCCGCGTTTCCGGCTTGGATGGACCAGGACCGCTTCAAGCTGAACCCTTGAGTCGCTGCGATGACGGCCGTTTTCTCGCTAGTTTGGTTAAATGGCGTCTCGTTCGTCGCCAATTGCTTGTCACCTAACGTGTCCCGCCAGCCAGAGCATTGAACGCGATGGGTTCCTGCCAGCCCTAAATCCCCTATGCGACTGAAACTTCCAAGAAGCATTCATTATTGGGTGCGTCCAGCAGGCTATACTGAGCCGCTTACCCTATCAGGGATGCAGAGTGCTCTACTATCTTAGCCAATGGCTTGCCGAATGGGCCGGCCCCGTGCGACTGCTCAGCAGTAACATTTTTTTAGCAGGCGCCGGTACCGCTACGGCCGCAGGCCTTGTCTGGTGGTTGCTGCCCAAGCTCTGGCATCTGTTGCCCCGAGATCAGGGTCGCGCGCATGCCGTGGGCGCCGAGCACAGTGTTGGTAAGCCCATGAGTGCAGGGGTCTTATTTATCCCGATCTTCGTTGCCGTTGCGTTTTTATTCGTGCCGTATCATCCAAAAGTTTTGGGTATCTTGGCCTGCGCGCTGGCCGCTATGATGGTGGGTTATTTTGATGATCGTGCAGTGGGCGGCTGGAGCGAATATCGTCTCGGCGCGCTCGACCTATTGGTCTCAATCTGTGCCGCTTGGTTATTATGTGGTGGCGAGCCCGTTCAGATTTGGCTGCCGCTGCTCGCAGGGAGTTTAGAAATCCCGGCGATCTTATACATGTTGGGTGCAACCCCCCTACTCTGGGTCGCGATTAACGCAACCAACTGTACCGACGGCGTCGACGGGTTATCGGCGAGTTTGACCTCGATGTCGATTTTGTTTCTAGGCGGTATTCTGTATGGCATTGTCGGTCATGCAGAAATTGCGCGTTATTTGTTAGTACCCCACTACGTGGATGGTGCGCAGTGGGCGATTTTGGCATTTGTGATGGTTGGCTGTCTGACGGGCTATTTATGGCATAACAGTTATCCAAGCGCCGTAATGATGGGGGATTCTGGTTCTAGACCTGTGGGTTTAATGCTAGGGGTTTTGGCCTTAGCGTCCGGCAATCCGTTTTTAATTTTGGTGGTCGCGTTTGTGATATTGGTGAATGGCGCGACGGGCATGGTAAAAGTTGTCCTTCTACGTTTTTTCAAAATTCCGATCTTTAAAAATATTCGGTACCCGCTGCATGATCATGTCCGGCACAACATGGGGTGGTCTAATACGCAGGTTTTGGTGCGGTTTATGTTGCTGCAAGCTGTCGGTACACCCATTCTACTCGTGTTGCTGCTCAAAATTCGTTAGAGACCACTGTCTGGGTTAATCAGGGCCGTGAGGATGTGATCTTCCCATTGACCGTTGATTTTTAAGAAAGCACGCGCGCGACCCTCAACTTCAAAGCCTAATCGCGTCAGGAGTCTCGCGCTGCGTCCGTTGTGGGGAATATAGTTTGCATTGATGCGATGCAGTTTGAGTTCTGAGAAGGCGTATTGGACGGCGGCTGAGACGCCTTCCTGCATGTAACCTTGGCCTTCAAACGCGCCGCCAAGGGCATATCCCATTTGGCACGATTGGAGGGTGCCGCGCGTGATCTGGGTCAAGTTGATCACTCCTAGAATCTGATTTTCGGCGCGGTTTAACATCACAAAACTACAGCTTTCGCCGCGACTAAAATCAACCAGATTGGCTTGTAACTGCGCTTGCCAGAACGGCTCGGTATAAAATTGCGGAGACCGTAAAGGCTCCCAAGCAATGAGATGCCTACGATTCTCCAGACGAAAACGTACCATCAACTCCGCCAAGGATGGACGCAATAGCGTCACAACCAAGCGCTCGGTTTCGATTCTTGGAATGACAAGGTCAGAAAGCTTTCCGGCTGGCATATTGGCCTTAATCCACTTGACGCGATGTGAGTCGCTTCGTCAACACAAGGTACTCGGTTTGGTGATGAAAAAAGCGCGCAGTGTTCTCGAAGCCGAGGCCTTGGTACAACCGCACAGCACGCTGATTAAAGACCGCAACCGTCAAGCGCAAAGCCTCGGGCGCAAAGGTATTGATGCCAAAGTTTAAGATGGCTGCAACGAAGGCGCCGCCATACCCTTGCCCGATATGATTTGGGTGTAAGCCCAAGCCAATATCCAATGCCGGCGCGGTGTAATCGCCGCCAGGCAGTTGTCCATCTGCGCCAAAAGAGGCATAACCGACGAGTTGCCCATCATACTCAATACCGTGGAACTGCCACTTAGGGTCGATCAAGTTTTCAATGGCGCCAGGATAGGCCGGTGGCGGATTGTAAAAGTCTAGGGGCGGCGCATAACGGAAGCTCAAGACCTCAGCGGCTTGGCTGTGGGTTAAGGGCATAAATGTGAACGCATCTTGATCCATCAGCCGGCGCTGTAGCCGCCGTCTACGGGTAGGATAACCCCGGTTACAAAGTTCGCACTTTGAGACGCCAAAAAAACCGCGGCACCCGCGAGTTCTTCGGGTTGGCCAAATCTTCCTGCTGGGGTTCTGGCCAAAATATTTTTATAAAAAGGTGGGTCGTCTTGCACGGCTTGGGTCATGTCGGTATCAATCCATCCTGGAATAATAGCATTGACTTGAATTTCATTCGGGGCCCAAGCCACCGCCAGCGCTTTGGTCATCTGTACAATGCCGCCTTTACTGGCGCTGTAGGATGCCACTCTCGCGCCGCCGAAAATCGAGTACAACGAGGCGATATTGATAATTTTGCCCGGATGGCCACTCACAGATTGGTCCTGTAAATCCGCAAAGGCATCTTGGCAGCACCAAAACACGGATTTCAAGTTGGTATCCAGAACGGCGTCCCAGTCTGCTTCACTGATATCTTCGGGTGGCGTGCCAATTGCGATCCCCGCATTGTTGACTAGGATATCAACGGGTCCCAACGTTTCTCGAACTTGGCGAAACAATTGCTGGATGGCTCCGCGGTCACGAATATCGCAAATTTCGGCGCGGCAGTTGGGTTGAAGGCGCTGTAAAACCTGTAAAGCGGCAGCATTTTTTGCGGCGTCTCGACCCGTTATGACAACCGCAGCTCCAGCTTCAGCAAGCCCCTTTGCGATCCCCAAGCCGATACCACCATTCCCACCGGTCACCACTGCAACAGTATGATCAAGTTTTAGTGTCTTCATTGGTGACTAGCCTTCCTTGCCTAACAGCGTCAAACTATGGCGGTATCTTTGAGAATCTGCAATGACTCAAGCTTATTTTTATCAAGCGCCCTACGCCAAAACGGTCAGCGCTGTGGTTACCTCGGGGACTGGCTGCGAGATCTATTTTGATCGGGCGAGTTTTGCACGATCCCATCAGATTTTGCAGAAGCTGCGGACGCGATATCGTTATAAAAGTTGAATGCCAAGGCAAAAACGGCAACACAGGAGTCGATACCAGAGATGTTTGAACAAATTAGCAGTGCCATGCTTTGGATTGATCAGAGCCTTGCGGTTGCGGCAGAGCTGGCGTGGGGCACGCCGCTCGTGCTTCTGATCCTTGGCGGCGGCATCTATTTTCTTGGTCTTTCCCGACTGCTACCGTTTCGATACCTAGGCCACAGCATTGCTTTGCTGCGCGGTAAGTTTGACCACAAAGATGATCCGGGAGATATCTCCCACTTTCAGGCCTTATCCAGCGCGCTGGCCGGAACGATCGGCATGGGCAATATTGCAGGCGTTGCGGTCGCAATCTTTGTAGGAGGCCCCGGCGCGATCTTCTGGATGTGGATGACCGCGTTTGTTGGGATTGCCACCAAGTTTTATACCTGCAGTCTGGCGGTTATGTTTCGGGGTCTTGATAGTCAAGGTAACCTGCAAGGTGGCCCGATGTATGTGATTACTGAAGGGCTCGGCCCACGCTTTAAGCCCTTGGCGACCTTTTTCTGTGCAGCCGGTATGATCGGTTGCCTGCCGATGGTTCAGGTCAATCAGTTGGTCCAAACGATTCGAGAAGTGGTGTTCATTGAGCAGGGTTGGTTGGATCCTGCGCACAGCATGTTGTTTAATTTTTCGGCTGGGTCAGTCCTGGCCGTAATTGTCGCCATTGTGATATTTGGTGGGCTTCACCGCATCGCGGCCGTTGCCGGCCGGTTGGTCCCCACAATGTCGGTGCTCTACATCGGTGCTGCGTTGTTTGTCATCGTGACCAATTTGGATCAGGTTCCCGGTATTTTATGGTTGATTATTACCGATGCCTTTACGGGGACTGCCGTGGCCGGTGGCGCGATTGGCGCCGTGATTTCAAATGGCGTCCGCCGTGGTGTATTTTCGAATGAAGCGGGTGTCGGAACCGAGGCCATGGCGCATGGAGCGGCCAAAACGCAAGAGCCTATTCGGGAAGGTCTTGTCGCTATGGTTGGGCCGATTATTGATACACTCTTCATTTGCACCTGCACGGCAATCATCATTCTACTCTCCGGCGTTTGGCAGTCTGGGGACGCGAATGGCGTGACGATGACTGCCCGCGCCTTTCAAGAGATGATTCCGCATGTCGGTCTTGTGATTCTGGTGACCTGCATTTTCTTTTTTGGCATTAGTACGATTTTTAGCTACAGCTACTATGGTGCGAAATGCCTTGGATTTTTGATTGGCGCTGAACGGCAACACTATTACAACTATTTGATCATTGTCATGACGGTCGTTGCGGCCATGATGTCGATCGATGCCATGGTCAACCTAATTGATCTGGCGTTTGCTTGTATGGCGATCCCAACAATGATTTCAGCGCTGCTGCTGAGTCGTCGGGTGATGGCGGCGGCGCGAGTTTACTTCAGCAAGCTCGACGGGGGTTAAAATACGCCGGCCTCTAGCCCCGCGGCAAAGGTCGCGCCAAGTGTTTCGCAGGCCGTGAGATCGTCCTCAGTGGGCGGTCCAACGACAATGATCGGCGGCTGTACCTCTTTGAAACGATATCCCGTGCAAATTTTTCTAATGCTGGCCAGGGCGCCCTGCCCGTCCAGACCGGTGCCGATGACGATACTGATCGACCGCCCGCCTACCTGATTTTCGGTTGGATAGAAGGTGCGCTCGAAAAAATCTTTTAGTGCGCCGGCCATGTAACCAAAGTGTTCAGGGCTCACAAAAATGGTGGCGTTGGCCCAAAGCAAATCGGCTTCGTCCGCGGCGAAAGCCGTTTTAATGCGCAGGGTTACATTGCCAGGATCAC
>JAQWWC010000255.1 GCA_029249645.1 Pseudomonadales bacterium | reverse complement strand
GGCGTTGTACGGGGTCTACAGATGATTAAAAGGTTCAGCCGAGAAACGCAACGCACCAGTAGAAATCAGGCTCACCAAATCTTATAGCTTGTTTGCGCTGAAAGGCGGCAGGCGATGCTGACCATACAGTATTTACGTTAACGAAAAGGAAATCTCATGTTGCAGGTTACGAAAGCCGAGGACGTTATCGATCACGGACTGTCGCTGGGTGCCGATTTTGCCGAACTCTTTGTTGAACGCAGTTTGACCAATGCCATTAGCACGCTCAGTAATCAGGTTCAGTCCGTTGAGTCTGGCATCGATTTTGGAATTGGGGTGCGTTTGGTGTTTGGAAGCAAGGTCCTGTACGGCTACACCAACAAAACGGAAGCCGAGGAACTTAAACGAATCATGGGTGAGCTTGCGGCCATGGACCTACGAGACCCGAGGGTTTTAATGCAGGCCTTCGATTATTCGGAGCCCGTTGAGCATCACCCCGCGCATCGAATTTTGTCTACGGATGCAGATGTCGACAGCAAGGTGGCGTATCTCCTAGCGGCAGATGCAGTAGCCCGGGCCAGCAGCAACCTCATTTCTCAAACCCGGGGCGCTTGCCGTCAGAAAGAACAGCGTATTGAGATTTTCAACAGCGAAGGCTTGCACACCACGGACGCGAGAAACTATGTCCGAGCAACGCTGACGGCAATTGCCTCGGACGGCCAGGACCAGGCGACGGGTATGTGGAGTGATGGCGGCCTCTTGGGCTGGGAAATCAAAGAGCAGGTTGATCCCAAGAAAACCGGCGATGAGGCAGCGCGCCAGGCTCTGGTTAATCTGAGCGCAAGAGCTTGCCCGTCTGGTCGGATGCCTGTCGTGATCGGCAATGGTTTCGGTGGTGTGATCTTTCATGAAGCTTGTGGTCATTTGCTCGAGACGACCTCGGTTGCTAAGAAAGCGTCGGTTTTTCACGACAAAATGGGTGAGATGATTGCCAATGAAGCGGTCAGTGCCGTTGATGATGGCACGATGGTTAACGAATGGGGCTCGATTAACATCGACGATGAAGGCATGCAGACGCAGAATACCCAGCTCATCAAAGATGGCCGTCTGACCAGCTTTCTCGTGGATCGATTGGGCGCAGCGCAAACAGGTTATGAGCGTACGGGTTCAGGCCGGCGAGAATCATACAAATATGCCCCAGCCTCTAGAATGCGAAATACCTTTATTGAAGCCGGGGATTCAGAGTTTGATGACATGATTAGCTCAATCGATCGTGGCATTTATGCGGCCCAAATGGGCGGCGGTTCCGTTCAGCCAGGTACCGGTGAGTTTAATTTTGCCGTCACCGAAGGCTATTACATCGAAAATGGGAAGATTCAATATCCCGTTAAGGCGGCCACCCTGATCAGTACGGGGCCAGCAGTCTTAAAAGAAATTTCCATGGTCGGGAAAGACTTTTCGCTAGCTTGCGGGATGTGCGGGTCAGTATCGGGCGCCGTACCGACCTCGGTGGGTCAAGCCACGCTAAAGGTGGATGAAATCCTTGTCGGAGGTCAGGCCTGATGAGTATTGCAAGTCAAGCAGAACAAATTCTTGATCGGGTTCGTGCCGCTGGCGCTGAAGGTGATTTGATCATCGATCAAGGCGAGGCCTTGTCTTTGAAGGCGAAAGACGGTGCTTTAGAGGAACACAAAGTCACTTCAAGTCAGGTTTTCGGCTTGCGTGTGATTAAAGATGATCGCGTGGGTACAGCCTACAGTGAAGCGGCGGATGGGGAGTCGCTTTCAGCATTGGTTGATCAGGCCCTGCTCAATGCCAGTTACGCAGCAGTTGAGGCACATGAGAAAATCCTCGCCAACGCGCTAAAGCTTGAAACCCAAGACGCGCAATTGAGTCCAACTGATGATACGACGGTTGCTGAAAAAATCGAACTTGCGCTGACAATTGAGGCAAAGCTCGCGGCAAAGCCGATGGTTAAGAACGTACCCTATAACGGCGTTCAGGATTCGATTGGTGAGCGCCGGGTTTTCTCAACCACTGGTCTCGAGGCCCGATCAAAAGCGCGAATGATGCATTGTTATGCTTATGCACTCATCGAGTCGGGCGATAAGAATGCGATGGAGGGCATTGGGCAGGCGGCGCGGCGGTTTGCTGAGTTGGATCCGGATCGGTTGGTGGACCGAGCGTATCAAAACACCTTCGATATATTGCAAGGCGCCGCGATTCCCAGCGGCAGATATGACGTGATTTTTGATGAAGAAATTCTGCCATCTTTGTTCAACGTGTTTTCAATGATGTTCTCTGGCAAATCTGCGAAAGATGGGGTGAACCCCATGCGGGATAAGCTGGGAGAAGAGATTGCGGATTCAAAGCTCACCCTTAGGGATCTACCGCTCGACACAGATGGATTTGGTTATGCTTTGTTCGATGGTGAAGGCACCCCGGCACAGTCCTTGTGCCTTATTAAAGAGGGCGCCCTGTCATCGCTCATTCACAACAGCATGACCGCGTCTTATTTTAATTCAGCCTCGACCGGACATGGTACCCGCGGTCCAAGGTCAACGTTGGGCGTGGGCTTGCATCAGCTAGAAATCGATGCTGGTACGGCGGATGACGCAGCATTGCAGGCGGGTGAGTATCTCGTTGTGACGGATTTGACTGGAATGCATTCCGGGGCGAACCCCATATCTGGCGAATTCAGTTTTGGCGCATCTGGTTATCTGTGTCGAGACGGCGCGCGGGTGCAGCCGGTTCGCGGCATTACCGTTGCTGGCAATTTCTATGAATTACTTAAGCGGATTGCGTTGATCGGCAGCGTGCAGCATTGGAACTGGGAGCGTTCAGCCAAGATGCCCAGCATTCGTTTTACGGCCTTGTCTGTCTCGGGTTAGTCGCTTGCGGCCTCGATTGCAGGCAGGGTTTGCTCGAACCAGCCGGCGGTTTGCGCAATGATGCGTTCGCCGTAGCGTTTTGTCGGATCAAACGCGTTAAATATATGATCTGCGCCTTGTAGAATCCGGTATTCAAGGCGAGTGCCGCCGGCATGCTTCAAGATTTCGGGATCGTGTTGCGGTACGGAGTCCTCTGAGCCGCGCAAAGACAAAAGCGCGCCGCGGTACTGGGGCAGCCCGCGCATGGGGTTGAAGCCGATCATGCCGAGCACATGCTCTCGAGTGATCAAAAGGGTGGTCCAGTCCTGTATCGCACCTTCGCCAGTTTCCAAGGCTTGCCGAAAAGGCTCGGCGGGTTGGTCGAGAAGTAGTTCATTCGGATTTAGGATGCTCGACCAAAGCACGAGGGTTTTATACAGCCCGGGTTGTTGACTGATCAGTTCCATTGCGGTGGCGCCGCCGTAGCTAAAGCCGAGCAGGCCGATGGGTAGTTGGCTGAAGTGTCTGGTCGTCCAATCAACCCCTGCCTGAGCATCCTGCACCCGGCTGACAAACGTGCTGGTTAGGCGATAGTTCGTGGCCTCGCGTTCACTTTCACCTCGGATGTTCATTCGAAGTGAGGCAATGTTCCGCTCCGCAAGCGCTTCAGCTTGGCGCTTAAACAGATCTCCTACTTCATCCTTCTGCCCTGACCAGCCATGAATCATGATGACCATACCGCGGGCACTCGACTTGGCCGGGGGAAGTTTTAAGGTCGCGTTGGCGCCCGAAGACAATGTTACCGAGCGCTCACTCGACTTGGGCTCGGCGTTTGCCGTACCGGCCCATAAAATCAAAAGGCAGAACTTTAG
>JAQWWC010000254.1 GCA_029249645.1 Pseudomonadales bacterium | reverse complement strand
CTGATCGGAGGCTGTAAAACCTAATGTATTCATGTATTTAAGAGGTATTCTTTAGAGATCACATCCGCCGGGTCGCAGTCTGCCGCCCGGCGGATGACTATTCTGATCAGATGGCCGGCGAAGCCTCTATTGTGCGCTGTGAATACTCATACTGATTTGATCTAACTGCGCCTCACAGGCCTTTAAGGCTTCTGCTTGGATTGCCAGCCAAGTCTCATCCGCTTCTTGCCAGGCAAAGGCTTGCTGCATAGCTGCCATTGATTGGTGAACATCGACAGCACCCACCAACGCGTCATCGAGTTTGGTGGCAACCGACATGTAAGCAATCGGCGATTTACCCGCTTCGTACCGGATCAGCTCTTTGAGCGTCGTAATACCCTGGTCTGGGTTAACGCAGGGCACTTCGTAAACCACGACAACTTGGCCGGCAGCGGCGATAGGTTTCATCTCTTCAGCGGCCTTGTGATGTCCGGCCAATGCAGTGCCGGCTGCCAATAAACCCGTGAATAAACCCGTAAATAAACTAATAGTTTGATAGCGCATAAGGTTAAGTTTCCAATGTTTTGTTAGCGTGCCTTGGATGTTATCGCAAGCGAGACCGGGTCGCTATAATCGGTGAGCGTTCTGAATGCGCAACAATTACGACAACGCCCATTCTCTAGACATTCCACGGGGCTATTAGGGGCTGCAATATCAGCGATAAGGGCATTTCGTGCAGAATGCGATTGTTTGAGGGGCCTGCAGGGCCCGGTCGATTGGAAGGCTGATCCAAGATTTGATACTGAGCATTGCGGCCAGGCCCGCTAATAAGGGGGACTAAGGAGCTTGGGGTCGGCGGTGTTTTCGTTAAACGCGTTCGCCCTCGCATCATGCCCGGATCGAGATTGGCTCGGGGCCGTGCTCGCCGACGCCGTTATATGCTGGTTGCAACTCGCAGTAGTCGCCCCAATTCGCGAGTGCGCACGTTCGTGAGCTGGCAGAACGACTAGGCGCATCTTGAGGGCTGTCGCACTGAGCAGTGATATTTTTAATGCTAATTTTTTATGGCGTGACCTCAACAGGGGCTCGGTTGTCTCGGCGCATTGCAGCGGCGGGCGGGTTGCATATTTGCTCGGGACGGCGGCAGCTGGGCTTGCGGCCCTCAACCGGACTAGATACTCTGCAGGGATCACGCTTTTGGCCAAATTCCATGTGTACGTCTCACGATGTTGAAAATAATACCAACAGCCCGGATCCGCGCGCCGGGTACCAGCGCGTCGCCGATTGGCCACAGTATCCACCTGAAATGCAGTTTGAAATGGGTTCGGGTGTGGCAGTGGATGCGGCGGGCGTTATTTACTTGTTTACACGCGATATAGAGCATTGGGCCAGTCATCCGCTAGCACTCAAAGATAAAATGGGTAAGAGCAGCATCTCGATGTTTAACCGAGCAGGGGATTATCTTGGCAAATGGGGTCCCTCGGATGCGCGCGGGTTTGCGCTCGGTGGGCACACCTTGTATATCGAACAAGATGGCATGTTTTGGATAACCGACCGGGATGGCCATGTTGTTAAAAAATATCATCCGAACGGTGAGCTGTTGCTGACCCTCGGCACCTTCGCGGAGTGGGGGGATGATGAGACGCACTTTAACGGGCCAACAGCGGTCGCGGTGCAAGATAATGGGAATATCGTGGTTGCGGACGGTTACTGGAATTCTCGGTTAGTGTGGTTTACGCCCACGGGGGAATTTATAAAGTCGGTGGGAACCTGGGGCCGCGGGCCTGGCGAGTTCAATACCCCGCACGCCCTAACAATCGACTCCAAAGGCCGTATTTTAGTGGCTGATTTGTGCGGTGGTAACTTTCATGACTACATGACCGTGCCGGGCCAGATTCCGGCGCACCGAACGGTGGTTGCGCCCGGCTGCGAGCATCGTATTCAGCGGTTTTCAGCAGAGGGCGAATACCTCGATGCCTGGACTCACATTACGCCGCTTAGTCTCGCCAGTCATAACGGTCAAATCTATGCCAGCGACAAGATGAGCCATCTGACAATCTTGGCGGAAGACACGGGTGCGGTGGTCAAGCGGATCGAGAATATAGCCATTTACATTCATCAACTGGCGATCGATGCCCACGGTGACCTGTATACGGCATCCGTCTACCCCGAGCATGCTGGGGAACTGCGGGGCCCAAAGGGGCCTTCGCATAGGCGTTGGACCCAATCAAAATTGAACTAACCGTTGGAGAAGTCCCATGATTATTGTTGTTGCAGCGCTGAGCTTTGAAAGCCAAGCCGATCGAGACCATGCTGTTGAGATAACACGCGAGGTGCAACTCGCGACCCGCGAGGAAGAGCCGGGTTGCCATGCCTATTGTTTTGCGGCAGACCCCGCCGTGCCGACGCGCATTCAGGTGTATGAGCTCTGGGAAGACAGTGATGCGCTGGCGGCGCATTTTGAGCACCCCACCTATCAGCAGATGGTGACATTGCTTCACAGCGCGAAGATCGTTGAGAGTGTTAACCAAGCCTACCTGACAGAGCGCAGCGAATCGGTTTATGGGCCCAATGGCGAAAAGAAAAAAGCCTTCTTTGCAGATTAACGGGACGTTTAGTGATGGATAATATTGTTTATACCCATGCCCAGGTCTTTTCAGCAGTAGATGAGGCGGTGGTTGCCGATGGCGCGGTTTGGGTTCGCGATGGCCTCATTGCATATGCCGGCTCGATGCAGACGATGCCTGATATTCCGGAGGGGTGCGCGCGAGTAGATGCCAGTGGAAAATTCATTATGCCAGGCATGACCGAGACCCACGCCCATTTGTCTTTTGCAGACGCGAGTCCATTTGCCATTGGCGATACATCGGTTGAGGATGCGACCATTACCGCTGTTGGCAATGCCGCGAAGATGCTGGCTGCGGGCTTTACCGCGGCGGTCAGTTTTGGCTCGACTTACAAGATCGATGTGGCGCTGCGGGCGGCCATTGAATCGGGCCGGATTAACGGGCCGAGGTTGTTGGCAGCAGGCCGAGATCTCGGCGCAACCGCCAGCAATGTTGACTCCAAAGGCGGCTTAAGCCACATCGCGGATGGCCCTTGGGCGCTGCGTCAGGCCGTGCGTGAACAACGGCGGGATGGGGTCGATATCGTTAAGATTTTTATCGATGGCGAAGCGATTAATTCAACCAACCCCCCCGGAGAACTTTCATTTTGTGACGAAGAAGTTGCGGCCGTCGTCAGCGAGGCCCATCGCCGCAAGATGCGGGTAGCCTGTCACGCACGTTCTGCAGCCGCGGTAAAACAAGCGGTCCGGGCAGGCGTAGATTTTATCGGTCACGCCAATTACCTCGATCAAGAAGCGGTAGATCTTCTGGCCGCCGCCAAGGATGCCATTTTTGTGGGCCCAGCCATTGCTTGGGAAGTGCAGTATCTTGCCCAATGCGAATCCCTAGGCGTGAGCAAGGCAACCGTTCGAGCCCAAGGCTATGAACGGGAGATCGCCGCAACGGTTGCAACGGTTGAAAAACTTCGGGCCGCGGGTATCAAAATGGTCGTCGGCGGCGACTACGGCATTAGCATTGCGCCTCATGGCACCTATGCCAAAGACCTTGAATACTTTGTTGAATTGTTCAGCATGCGGCCCGCGGAAGCGCTGCTGTGCGCGACGAAAAACGGCGGTGAGGCCTATGATCCTAAGGGACGCCTCGGCACCTTGAGTGCTGGTGCGGTGGCGGATCTTGTTTTGGTGGATGGTGACCCATTGCAAGATATCACCGTGTTACAAGATCACAGCAAGCTGACGGTGCTGAAGAGCCCAGTCTCTATTGTGTCTAATTTTGGCAATACGGGTTTAGACTATTAAATGTTGAGGGTCATTGGATGTTGGCAAGCGGGCCCGAATGACTTAGATCGCTGCAGCGGCGTTGCCGTATGAAGCAGAAATGGGTTGTGGGGCTAATCTTGGTCCTCTGCTTGGGTGGTCTGGCCCTAAAATGGCGGGGTGCGCATGTCAACGCGGCGGTGGCCGAAACTTTACGACTTGAGCCGCAAAGCGCTCGCGCCGCTCGCACGATGCTGATTACCCTTGCCGATGGGCGAGAATTTCCGGTGAACTATTTGCGCGACGGCGATCTTGTGTTTATGGGGATCGACGGCCGATGGTGGCGCGCGTTTCAAAACGCAGGGCAACCTGTGACCATGCTCATCCAAGGCGAAACCCTCACAGGCCATGCTCGGGTGATTTTAGACGACCCAGCGCTCGTAGAAGCTGTGTTCGCCAGGCTACGGCCGACGGTGCCCGAATGGTTACCCGACGCGCTCAACGGAAAATTGGTCGCCATCAGGTTGAAGTGAGCGCTTTGCAGTGCGCAGCCCTCTTGTGATGAACGGCTCGTCTGCCTGCCGCTTTCGCCCAGGGCACATTAGGGCTTATGTCTGCCGTCAAAGAAGATTGGGAACTAATTTGCCTGGCAGTAAACAGCGATCACCACGCAAGCGCCAATCGCACCAAAGCCAAACATCGTGTCCTTGTACCCTCCTGCCGTCGACCGAATGAAGGTCCGGCGCCCTCCATCAGGCTTTCGGTAAAGGTCTGAAGAACGCGAGTCGTCTGGGTGCCCGTAGCACCCTCGGGAGCGGCCGATCGATAAGGTCTCCTCGATCAAAAACGTGGTTTTTTTAAGTCAACTCGGCCACAGCTCGATGGCCCATCATCATCGCTTCGATGGCATCTGCAGCGGGTGCGGAATCCGAATTTGCAATGGTAATACGACCGAAAGGCTGACGACCGATTGCGGCGCTGTCGCCAGGGCCGGCGACGGCATAGCCATGAGCCCAACGGTTGACCGTGATGCTCGCCACATCGCGGTCAAAATCAAACTGTTTGGCGCCTAATAGGCCGCTGAGATGCGTTCTGATATCGGCCTCGTAATCCGAGAAATCGCGTCCCAGCATGGTGTAACGCGCTTGCTTATATTGTTCGGCTTGAGATTCTCCAAAGATTTCACCGTAGGGGCAGCTGATCATTTGAATGACGCAGGGGTCATCCGGCGATTGCGTGTACTGATAGTCGCCAAGGCTGACGGGGAAATCCATGAGCACCGCTTGATGCCGGTTGCCCGGGCACATGGCCATACCAATGCCCCGATCTTTAAAAGCTCGCCAGTGCCGCAGCCCAACCGTTGTGTAAATAAGCGGACTTTTCAGTTGTTGGCCAAGCGCCTCGGCTTGATGGCTTGGTAAGTCCGACACAATGTGGGGGATCATCATGTTGTAGCAGGCCATGATGACATTTTTTGCTGAGACTCGATGGGCCTGCGCATTTTGAACGTACTGGATAGTGACAGCTTGACTACGGCTCGGGTCGCCCACGTGCTGCACGTTCACCGCCGTACTGTTCAGTCGAATCCGAACGGCGTTGCTTGCAAGATCCAGTTGTCCGTAATCGAAGCGAGCCGTGAGTAGGGCCTCGGCATTGTCGCCTGCGGCAACGTCAGGAATGAGCTTCTTAACCAGGGCCCGCGCCACACCGGCGTTGCCATCTGGGAAGTGATAGATGTAAGGGTTGTTTTCGTCATAAACCGGCACGGGGGCAAAGCCCAGTGCGCCACATTCTTTAGCCTCTGCGATGGTGAGCAGTTCGGTGCCTGAATTCGACCAATCCAGACCCGAATTGCGCGCCATGTGCAGCACTGCTGGGTCATCAATCTCTAGGGTGTTTTTGAGGTAGTCGAAGTACTTGTGGGTTTGGCTATAGGTTTCACGTTCTGCCTCTGGAACAGGCAGTTTGTGCATGCCGCCCTTGAGAACGCGCAACAGTTGCTGCTTGCCAGCCTCGCTCAATGGGGTTTGTGAGACCGCTGCCGCATCTGAAAGCTTAGCCCCGGGCAGACCTTCGATATAGTTGTAGTAATTGCAAAAGGGGTGTTTGACGAGTGCGTCCTGGCCATAGGTTTCCGCATTGAAGTAGGTGACGGCGCCCAAGTTGTGCCGCTTATAAAAGTCCTGATCGAAGGCGGTATCAAACCGCGCCAAGTCAACGCCGATGTCCTGAAACAGTGCCTGAATCACCGGACTGGCATGCAGGGGCTCGACCAAGGTTTGGGAGCCGCCATAGCCGATCAAGCGTTGGCCATCGATATCGTGTTCATTGCGCTTGGCGTGCCCGCCGAAGTCGTCATGATTGTCGAGGATTAAGATTTTTTTGTCCGCGCCGTGTTGCTGCTGATAAAAACGCGCGGCGGCGAGTCCGCTTAACCCGGCGCCGACAATAACAAGGTCGAAGACCTCATTATGATTTTGAACAGGGCCCCAGTCCGTGCGTTGTCCCCAGGCGCGACTGTGGGCTGCATCATTCGAGCCCGGGTGACTGCCTCGCAAACCCGATAAGCTGGGCGGATAGTAGCTGGAATCAGGGGCCGCCATCGCACGGTGCCCCATCGAGGGCAAGAGCGTGCTACCGAGCGCCATTAAGGAGCCGTTAACGAAGTTGCGTCGGGTGATTTTAGGCATCGGCTTTGTCCATCTGCGAGGTACTCGTAATCTCTATTAAACGCGGGGAGCAAGCAGATGGCAATCAAGGTGCTCAAAGCCTGACGGCAGGGTGATGCACCCTCTGAGGAGGGGGTTAATGAGGCTGAATGGTTTCTGGACGGCGTTTGTCTAACACGCTGCGCTGGGTTCGCTTGCCGATAAACGCGCGGCACCCCAAACACCGGTCGCCTCGAGGCGGGCGCGCCGGGAGTCTTCTTTTTGATCAAACACGCGGTCGCCGGCGGATACGGGGCCGAGCGCAGGCTAAGTCGATTCTAAAAGACCGCGACCGCGCCAGTAGGCAAATGCCAGGCAAATAATCATGGCGCTCGCAACGGTTATCCAGACAGCGGCCGCTCCGGCCGTTTGATACAGATAGCCGCCGCCGAGGCTTGCAACCGCGGCCACAATAAGGCCGACAGCGCCGAACAAGCCTTGCCCGGCGGCCAGAGCGGCCTCACCGCTGGCCTTGCCAACCGCGAGTTGGGTGGCGGGCATACTCACCGCGTCCGCGATGGCGTGGATGACCAAGGGTAAACAGATCCACCAAATGGAATCGATAAAGGCGTAACTGGTGATCATGATGACAGCCAGGCCAAGCGACTTGGTTAACAGCCTTAGCAGGTTGTGTTGACTGGCATAGCGACCCGCAAAGGGTGCAACCAGGATCATGGGCAGGGTAAACAGGCTTAAGGTCACCCCGATATACAGTTGGCTCGCGCCCAGATCAGAGATGAACAGCGCCCAGAGCGCATCAAATGCGCCAACCGCTAAGTAAAAGGCAACGCCCAAGGCAATGCAGCTTTGCATTGCAGGTCTCTTTAAAAGCGCGCGCATGGGCTTTTCTAAAGGCGCTTCGCTGCCGGGAATGGTGACGCGGAGCACAAAGGGCACAACCGCGAGTAAGACAGCGGTCAGACAGAAAAAGGGCAGCGCGATCCCACCCAGCTCGAACAGTACCGATGCTAGGATCGGCCCAACAAGAAACCCAACCATCTCCCAGGCCGCGAGTCGGCCCAGCATTTCGCCTGCTTGGGCGGGGTTGATCACAAACGCCAAGCGGCGCATGGCGGGCCGGACCGCGCCGGCGCCAAAGCCTAGGAGCACCCGCGCGAGAATCCAAGCGGAGAGTGAATCGGCCACACACATCCAACCGGCGCCGATAATGCTGACCGCCATGCCAATCTTCATGAGTCTTGCACCATGGCCGGTATCGGCCAGCCGAGACAACGTGATCTGGGCGAAAAAACCGGCTAAAAAAGCGGACGCGGTGATGGCGCCAACTTCGAATTCTGTAAAGCCAAAAATCGCGCGGAGCTGCGCTAGCAGGGTAAAAATGGCCGCATAACCGCCCATGAGTACGGTGCTGAGAATAAAAAGTGCGCGCAAAGTGATCTCCCTTGAATGCCGCGTCGTCGAAATAGAAGGCGGGTTTCTCGGCGAAGCCATTCTAATGCGTTTGCGGGTGCCATGCTCGTCAGAATTGAGCGAGGCCGTAAAATTCACGAACGCGCGCTCAGGAATCCGGTACAATCAACGATTGACAGCGCTGTCATCAATAGCACGTAAGCGTTCCGTAACAGGAGTAAGCGTATCAACAGTCGGCGACTCGGTACTACCTTTATCTCAGGAATTGGGCCCATTATTGCGTTGGTTAGCGTGCTTTGGCTCACTTTTTTTGCCGTGATGGCATCGGCCGATGACGTCGATATTTTGACGGCGGGCCAAGTTGCTGAGGTTTGGGGCGGGCAGGGTGCGCTCTCGTTTTTTGATGAATATAGTGATCCCGCTTACGGTGATTGTACTAATGAGTCAACGGGTACAGAAACCTGCCCAAGTGTTGACTGGGACATTGTTCAAGATGCCGAGCGCGGCGAGGTTTTGGAAGTGCGCTACTCGGGTGATGCGGGTCACGCGGGTTTGGTGGTCGGGCCGGGCAGCCCGGTAGATTTGCGGAACTACGCGCAAGGTAACCTCGCTTTCGATATCAACTTAATCGACCTCGGCAAGGTGAGTCAGTTTTACATCAAAGTTGAAAGTGGCGGTGCAAACTCTGGAGAGTTGCAGGTGCCTGGGCTATCGATTCAAGCCGGGTGGCAAACCGTGTCGATTCCAGTGAGTACGCTAACGGCCAGCGGCGCCCTGCAGTTGAGTGGTATTACGGCGCCTTTTGTTTTTTTTCCTGGATTTCAGACAGGCGCAGATCTGCGTTATCGCATTGATGCGATTCGGTTTACACCTGGCAGCGGTGAGCCGGTGACTGTTGACACCGTTGATTATGAATTGTCGGCCTTTGGTGCCGGAACGGTTTCCGATCGGATTAATCCAGCAAGCTACCGTTGCGTTTTTGATTATGGCAATTGGATCTATAACGCCGGGGTTGTTGAACCCGGTATCGCGGGTTGTAACACGGCCACTCAGACCCCAACTGGGGCGCCGACACCACGAACACCTCAACTGGTCGAGCCCGCGTCTCTAAAGCCGACAGCGACCCATCGTTGGTGGGGGTCGGTACCGTTTCTCGGGGAGATGCGGGTCGATAATACGTCAGACGCGGCCTACATTACGCCTGATCCGATCATCGCAAGAATTACCGAACGCGGCGTGCGCTTAATGGGCATCCCTGGTGGGCTGTCGCTCACCGGTGATGGTTTTCTGTATAGCTTGCCCGATCCGTTTGCGGAGGTTTTTGATGGGATTGCCGTTGGCCATTCAGAGCATTCCGACTTAAACGCTTTTATGAAAGACGCGAGCGCCGGCTCCGTGACCGTGCAGTGGCTGGCCGGCACCGAACCCGTGATGCAAGCCATCTTTACGCATGGCTCGCCGCACGTGTTTTTCAAGGTTTTGAGTGGTCACCTTGTGTTGCGCACCTTGCGAGGCGATGGCGGCGAGAAGGGGATCTTTCTGGATGCGCCGCAGCGCCTTGGCCTTTGGACGTCTGTGGCGGGTAATCGTAACGATTTTCTGGTAACCGGCGCGGGTGATACGTCGTTTGAAGACATTGCGGGTCGCGAGATCACGGTAAAGGATGACACGGGCCAGATCACGGTGACCTGGTTGCCCAATAATACGGGTTCGGATGTGCCCTCGGCCGTGGTCGAGGCGTTTTCGTCGAGTGCCGATGTAGCGATTGCGAGCGTTGAGATTGATTACGCGGTGGATCGCAGCACGAATGATGTGACGATTCGTCACCGGTATCTGGATGCGGCCGGTGCGCCCGCGAGCACAATGATGGGACTGCACCCGCTGCATTGGAAATTCTCGGAACCGCGTGCAACCGTTGCGACCACGCGGAGCGCGCGCGGGTTGATTAAGTTTACGCTGGGCAGTGAATTCAGCTACACGCTACCCGCGGTCGGGGTTTTACCCACTTTGCCGGTCCTGGCCGATTCGCTTGATCTTGCGCAATTGGGTGCGCTTATTCAGGCGTTTACGGAAAAAGGTTCCGCGAGTTGGAACGATCGCACCGATACCTACTGGAGCGGAAAGAACTACGGCAAGGTCGCTGAGCTGGCAGCCTTGGCGCGTACAGCAGGTTATGTTTCGGAAGCGGATGAACTCATCGCCTGGCTCAAACTACAGCTTGAAGATTGGTTCTCCGCTGAGCGTGACGGGACATTGGATACCCAGCGCTATTTCGTTTATGACGCGCAATGGAGCACGTTACTCGGGATGGAGGAGTCGTTTGCGGCGCATCAGATGCTGAACGATCACCACTTCCACTATGGTTATTTTGTGCGGGCTGCCGCCGAGATCTGTCGGGTCGACCCAGACTGGTGTGGTTCTGAAAATTACGGGCCGATGATTGAATTGCTTATTCGAGACTATGCGGCGGGACCGGATGATCCGTTATTCCCACCCTTAAGGAATTTCGACCCCGCGAATGGGTTTTCATGGGCATCCGGGGCGGTCAACTTTGTCCGCGGTAATAATAATGAATCAACTTCTGAGGCAGCGAACGCCTATGGGGCGATTGTTTTATATGGCTTGACGACGGGTAATGAGGCCTTGGTCGAGCGAGGCTTGTATCTGCAGGCATCGACATCGGCTGCCTTCTGGGAGTACTGGAATAACATTGATGGCTATCGTGCGCCTGGGACGACTGAGGATAATTTTCCGATCGGTTATAACAAGCTAACAACGTCTATCATCTGGGGCGATGGCGCCGTGTTCTCAACCTGGTTCAGTCCTTTGGTTGCCCATATCCTTGGCATTCAGGGTCTGCCCTCCAATACGTTGACGATGCACGTCGGCTTATATGCGGACTATATGCGGGACTATGTAACGCTCGGATTATCAGAGTCGAGCAATGGTAAGCCTTCCGGGCTTGAGGCCGATGAGTGGCGGGATCTTTGGTGGAATCTTTGGGCGTTGGTCGACGCCGAGGCAGCAGTTGCCGATTATGAAACAGTCTCCACCTACACGCCTGAAGCCGGCGAAACCAAGGCGCATACCTATCACTGGTTGCACACCCTGCGCGCGCTCGGTCAGCTGAGTACGGGTACCGGGTCGATTACGGCGGATTATCCCGCTGCCATGGTGTTTGACCACGAGGCATTGCGGCATTACGTGGTTTATAACTTTAAAGCTGAGCCCTTGACGGTCACATTTAGTGATGGTCACTCGGTAACGGCAGCTACCGGCTTCTCGGTGAGTGATAATCAGACACAATCCTCAGACTCCGATGGGGATGGCGTCTATGACGATCTCGACGTTTTCCCAGCGAACGCCAATGAGTGGCTTGATACCGATGGTGATGGCATTGGGAACAATGCGGATCTTGATGATGACAACGATGGCTTCAGTGATGAAGCAGAAGCCCTTGATGAAACAAATCCCTTGAGCCGTTATTCATGCAAAGCTGGGTGTTTTAGTTTTGATGTTGACGAAAGCTTAGCGGCCAAGCCATTGACAGATGGATTGCTTGTGATTCGACATTTATTTGGCTTTAGCGGCGACGCCTTAACCTCCGGCGCGGTTGCTGGCGGTGCAGCGCGAGAGGCCGCTGAGGAGATTGTTCTGTATTTAACGGATTCTGATGCAGAATTGGATATTGATGGGGACGGTGCGACCAAGCCGCTCACCGATGGTCTGCTGCTCATACGGTACTTGTTTGGTTTCACTGGTGAGGCTTTGATCTCAGGTGCAATTGGGGTAGGTGCTGAACGCGATACAGCCGCTGCTATCGAGACCTATATCCAGGCCCGTCTGCCTGGGGAATAATTTGCTCGCAGCGGAGCGGTGGCTCGATCAATTCGGGATATAGATTTACAGGCGTCGAAGGCATGTTGACAGGGTCCCTGTGCTGAAGGTTTTGCCAGGGCGGCCGCGCTGTATACTTTCGGGCTTTGGTGCGTCGGGTGGGGTTATTAAAAGCGGTCTGGTCAGCGGTCATCCACGGTCCGCGTCAGACAGCGGTGAAGCCTTCCTGATTACCCGGATTAAGATGGCCTATGGCGATCTCGGGCAACGGTACTGCGCACCGCTCCGAGTCCCCTGAAGATTTAAATTGACGCAATGGCCCCAAGCAGAGACTATTCAGCAGTGCAGAACAGTTCTATCGAGGAGGAGACAATATGTCGGTTAAGTTTAAGAGTTTTACGGAGAGCACCAAAGAAGATTGGGCCGCCATGGGCGCGTACAACCGCGAGCATGAAGAGCATCGCTCGATTGCGATTTTAAATCATTTGAAATTGTTGGATACCCCGTGTGGCTTTCCAGTTACCCGGTTTCAACATTCTTTGCAGTCGGCGGAGCTGGCAGCAGAGGCGGGCGAGGATGAGGAATACGTGGTTTGCGCGCTGCTTCACGATATTGGCGACACCTTGGGTACGGTCAATCATCCGGATGTCGCAGCTGCCATTCTCGAGCCTTTTGTCTCCGAAGAAAATCTCTGGATGGTTAAGCATCACGGCATTTTTCAGGGTTTAAACTTCTTTCACCATATCGGCTTAGACCCGAATATGCGCGATGCCTACAAGGACAGCCCGCACTTTGAGCGCACGGCCCATTTCATTGCGGCTTACGACAATATTGCCTTCGACTATGAAAAGCCGGATTTGTCACTGGATCTGTTCGAGCCGATGGTGCGCCGGGTCTTCTCTAACGTGCAGCGCAGCGTTTACACCCGCAAACAAACGGCCTGAATCAAGCCGTTTCCTGGCGGCTCAGCCAGCGCGCGCTGAGCCCAATTAGCCTGCTTTAAGCGGGTACTGCGACCTTTGCTGGACGTTTGCCATTTGGGCCGTACAAATTAACTTGTAAGCTCGAAATGGCGTGTACCAAGGGGTTGGGCGCAATCGTTTGTTTGCCGGTCCAGGCGATGTTTGGGAAACGGTCAAAAATCCGCTCGAAGGCCATGCGCAGTTGCATCTTAGCAATGCGCGCCCCAAGACACTTGTGCACGCCGTGGCCGAACGCAATGTGCTTCTCAACATTTTCGCGGTGCAAGTTAAAGGTGTTGGGGTCGGGGAAGATGTCTGGATCGCGGTTGGCGGCGCCGTACCACAGCACCACTTTTTCATCTTTGGCAATGCGCTGACCATTGAGCTCGGTGTCTTCGGTGGCAGTTCGGCGCATGTGCATCACTGGTGACACCATCCGCAAAGCTTCCTCCGACATTTGTGGGATCAGGCTTGGATCCTTCAGCACCATGGCGCGCTGATCTGGAAACTCAGTCATCAAACGAATCGTGCCGGACAGTGAGTTTCGAGACGTGTCATTGCCGGCGAAGATAATCAGTAGCCAAGAACCATCGAGAAACGGTTGTGGGAGCAGCTCGCCCTCCAACTTCGACCGGGCGATCACGCTTAAAAGATCGTTGCGCGGGTTCGCGCGACGGTCTTTCATAACCGTTTCCCCGTAGCTGAACATGTTGCTTACGATCGAGTTAAAACGGAAGGGGAATAGGGGTTCTGAGAAAAATGTCTGCCAAGGATTGGTCAAAAATTGTGCTGCCATTTCCAAATGGTGCATCCAGACTTTGACCTTGGGTCGGTCCTGCTCATCAATGCCCAGCATTTCGCACAGGGTGAATAACGGCAGCTCTTCAGAAAACAGCTTCACAAAATCAACGACCGGACCTTGTTTCTCCATGTCGTCCAGCAGCGAATCGATTTTAAGGCCAACCTTGTCTCGGATGGTGTCGACGTAGCCTGGAAAGAAAAATTCACTTTGTTGCATGCGCATTTCGCGGTGCAACGGTTCATCTAGATTGATGAGGGAGTTGAAGGCCGCCGGCACCAATTTTTCAGGACGCCAATACTTGCGGTCAGCCACGCTCATATTGATGCTGCCGCGTTGAGAGGAGAAAACCTTGTGCGCGAGTTCTGCCGCCTTGATGTCCTCGTATTTTGTAACCGACCAAAAGCCTGAGAGCCTCTTGTCGGTTTTGGTCCACATGACGGGGGCTTCTTGCCGCATTCGTTCATAAGCATTGTAAGGGTGGCCGTTGGTCCAGGCCGCAGGGTCCCAGAACCGAAAGCCGTCGATCATGGGATAAACTGGCTCGTAAAAGGCGGACTGCTGTCCAGAATCAATTAAAATTTCGTCGCTAATCAGGTTCACATGGGACTCCGAGGCTAAGGGCTTACGTTCAGGGCACACTATCCTTGAAACTTAGGAGCCGAGCAATCCCTGATCACATTTTAAGGGCAAGGGATGTAAGGCACCGAATCCGCTGCACGGCTTTTGGCGCTTTAGAGCCGCTCATTCGGCCGCCTTATCGCCATCGGCCGCGTTTTATAGATGCTGTAATCATCATATAAAAGCTGTAATCAACCGGATGCCGGCGTGAAAGGCCCGCCACATTTTGGGGCAGGCGATAACCTTTTCAGTTTTTTTAATTGGCCTTCAGCGCGACACAAAAGATGTTTTCGGCGCTGGGTTTAAGCCCGGGCCGGGACTGTCGGGGTTGCTACTCGGGTATTGGTATTTGGCTATCACTTTCAAGGATAGAGCCAAGCGGGTCGGCCAGTTTGTTTTTTCGGCGGTGTAGAGGGCCGCACTGCTCAAAATTATCCGACAAGACGTCGTCAACCAAGCCTGAGGCTTCCCTCCAAATACGCATCCAGAGTGTGCTTGCATAGGCTTCGTCGAGAATGGGGTCGGGAGCGGCGGTTGAAGAACTCTTGGCGCTTAAATGAATCGCTTCGTGAACGCCGCCACCAATCGGCTGGAACACTCAACCATTGATTGTATGATCGGCTGCCCTAAGCGCAGTTTCTAGTTCGGCAATTTTAATGACATAAAGTTGAAGGTTTTTACTCGAAATTTTCAATCTCCAAAGCCGCTCAAACCCTGGCCAATCACATAGCGGTTTATGACGTTGAGGGGATGGTGCTTGAGCGACCGCCCTTTGTGACACCGGTTGGTAAGGGCCATGCAGTGTTGGGCATTAAGCTCCCGCAGAGTTCGCGCAAGGCCTGGACGTTTAAGATTGACCAATGGGCGTGGCTTTACTTCGGGATTTCGGAAGGCCATAGTCTCACTGAAGACAAGCGTGATCTTGGATGCAGCGTTGCCTTGCCCGTGCTCAAAGTAGGCGCTTTGTTGCCCGTCAGCGCGAGGTTGATGCAAGGTCTTTAGAATTTGTTTGCGGGATGAGGAAAGCATGCTCCAATCGTTTGACCAATTAGCGCGGCGTGAAGACATTGTCACGGCCTTATCAGAGGACGGCGGGGTCATCGTTACGGACGTCGCGCCGATGGGATTGCTGGACCAAATATTGGCGGATTTCCGAGAGCCTTTTGAGGCAGAAGGACACAAGTTCGCAAATGATTTTAATGGGTACAAAACCCGTCGGCTGGGGGCCATCCTAGGAATCTCGCGGGCAGCGGCGGATTTGATTGCCCATCCATTGGTCATGGAGGTTGCAGACGCCATTTTAAAACCGCACTGCAGTAGTTATCGGATTGGCAGCAGTACTGCAATTGAGATACTCGGTGGTGAAGCTGCCCAAGAATTGCACCGCGACGACACAATCTATCCCATGCGGATTCCTGGTGTCGAACTGCAGATCGGCGTGATGTGGGCGCTGGATGATTTCACGATTGAAAATGGTGCAACTCATGTGGTCCCAGGCAGTCAAGATCTTCGGAATATTGAGCGTATTAAAGAGGGCGACATTACCCAAGCGGTCATGTCAAAGGGGTCTGTTTTATTTTATCTTGGATCAACCGTCCACGGGGGCGGCGCAAATGATACTGAGAGCCCGCGTCGCGGTTTGATTACAACTTATAGCCTGGGCTGGTTACGCTCCGAAGAAAATCACTTTTTGACGGTACGACGAGAAGTTGCTGACAGCTACCCAGAGACGGTGCGCCGGTTAATGGGCTACTGGCCTTACGATAAATTTTTAGGGTCTTACCCGGGTGATCCAGAAGACGGCTGGTTCGACACCTGACGGAACTTTATCTTGGATGAGGCCGGCGCACCACGCTTTGCATTTAGCGGTGATTTTTTTGTGCGCTTAATGAACATGTGGCTGTTACCGACGCCTTTTGTAAGCTTTATGCGCTGAACGACAATTAACCCGTCGCTTTAAAGTTTAAGGCCAGGGTTAAGGATCACCAAGTGGCCGCCAAGCCAATTGCCTCCGCACCCCAACATTAGAATCGATATCGGAGCTTGACGGTGAAGTTGTCGGCCTGCGGTTTATCCCATGGCCTTTGATAAAGTTTGCCCAAGCGGTCTTCTTCATCGAGTTCAACGATTCTGCCCCCTTTGGAATAGACGACGTACAGGTAGGCCAGCGGCAAGACTTCGTAGCGATACCGAACTTGGAAGGCTAAATCACTCAAACTAAATGGGGACAAAGCGACATCAACCGGCGTTAAACCGCCTTCTAGATCGCCAAGATAGGCGCTCGGCTGCCTTGCCGTGAAGGCCACCATTTGAGCTTTGACTCGCAGTTCATGTTTGTCGCCACCAAACCAGTTCATGGAAACAACGGTGGTGCGCTGCTTACGTTTGTAGATGCCGAGCAAGTTATCCTCAATCCAATTAAGCCAATCGTCTTCATAACCATGTTCATACATCAGCGTAAAATTTAAATTGTCCTTAGGGGAGAAACTCGCTTTCGCGCCGTAGGTTGTGGAATATCCCAAGGCTGAATACCATTCAGAGCCTTTGCCTCGATTGAATTGCAGGCCGTAATTAAAAAATTTATTCGATGGCCCCATCAAATGCAGCTGCGTGCCGTAATTCACAGGTTTATTAATCGCAGGTGCGGCAAGACTGTCTCGAGTCGTCCAAAAGTCTTTACCTTTTGTGCGATAAAAATTCTCGATTCTAAAGCCCGCAGTATTTTTAAAATTTCCGCCATAGGCGAATTGAATGGATTTGCCGGCGGTTGAAAAATCGGCATTGGTTTCAACAGAAATATTGGCGTTAATTTCGGTGGCGAGCAGCATGGACGAGGCGTCATAGTCGGTAAATTTCCAGCCATTGTGACTGCCGGCATAGGCCCAGTTGTTGATCATCTGGTAACCCATATCATTGATATCGACCTGGTCATCGAAAAACATAAGGCTTACATCATGCCAGCGGCCTTTATTCGGTGACGCGGTGATGCCTAATCGAAAGGCCTCTCCCGAGGTGTGGCTGTTATCAATGCCTTGGTCAATAGAAGAACCCATTACAACGGTTGCGACTCGCAAGGTGTCGGTGGGCCGGTAGATCAAATCTAAGGAATGCACGATTGCGTCTCGATCCAAGACAGGCCGTTCGGCATAGGTCCCTAAATAGCCAAGGGAATACCGCGCACCATTTTTCTTCAGGCGAACAGCGTAAAAATCGTTACCTTGGCTGTAGGCCGGGTCGGCTTCAGACGCGCCTAAAAACCCGAAATCGAGCGTTTCATTTTGTTGCGTATAGCGTAGGGCGTAGTCGATGTCCGTCACGCCGACTTGGCTGGCCTCGCAGGTGCTTTGCAATTCCGGGGCGTAACTTGCGCAATTGTAGTCGGGGGCAGATCCGATGCGCCGAGTGTTGATGATGTAGAACATCTCGTTACTTTTAACATCAAATAAAGAATGGTTTTCCGAGAAAAAAGGCCGCTTATCAGAATAGTAGGTCTCGCTCGAGGAGAAATTTACCACCAGTTCATCGCTTTCAACTTGGCCAAAATCGGGGTTGAACGCGATGTTGAGCTGTTTGCCGGAGTCGATCTTCCAAAATACCTCCATACCAACTTTGGTATCGACCTTATCCAGAATCCGGTCCTCGGTGACATTAATAAACGGGAAAAAATCCAATTTCGAAACACTGTAGTTCTGAAACGTGTAATTATGAAACAGCGACATGAATTTCTCTTGCCTTGGGTTGCCCTTGATGGAGGTATTGACTCGGCCTTCCGTGACTACCATCCGCCAAAAGGCCAGCTTCACATTTCTGATGTCTCCGCTCTGAGCTTTCATGGGCGCTATGCTCCAAGGGATAAACACCTCCGCGAACCACGCATCGCCCTCTATGTGCGTTGCTGAGTCCCAATCCGAATCCCAGTCGGTATTGCCTTCGTTTTCATTGCGATAGATGCTGTCGCTGATGGAGCCGCCTGCTGAAACCGAAAAGCCGTAAGCGGTGAGGCCATTGCCGTCAAAGTCAATCGAGACCCCAGCCTTGTCGACATTGGCTCGTTCATCATCGCGCTGATGTTGGTTTGCGCGGATTGTGTCGTTGCTTTGCTCGTTGATGAAACCAAAGTACATGCCGTTTTCATCTTCTAGGATCAACACTTTTTGAAAATGCTTTGGGGCGGCAAGGGTGAAGGGGATCGATTCGTAATATTGGGTCCACTCACGGGCGGTAGACCATGCGGCCTCATCTAAAACGCCATCGATGCTGATTGCCTCTGAAAGTTTGAGGGTTTCTGAATAGGTCGGTACATTCAGCAGTAATAGGCTGAGCAGCACGGCAAGACGCGAAAGAGGGGATAACGAAAGCATTTGCAAGACTCCTAAACTATTTGGATCTAACGCTGATGATGTAATCCAAAGCGCGCTTCACGCCCGTCAAGCCATTGATCCTATGGGCTTTTTCGGTCGCCGGGTACAGCGCGCTATGTGCTAGTCGCAGTTTGTCGAAAGCTTGGCCAAAAAATATGACACGCGACTAAATCGTGGCCGAGACGATGGTATCGCGGCACGTAGCGGCATGGCAATTGGTCTGTTAAGCGGTTTTGCCAGGTCGTTTAACGCGTTGGTTGTCCAGACCCTGCTGAATCGCGCTCGGGTCTCGTTGGCGATCTCGGAAAGCCTGCACGCTGCCGGTATATTGAACTTGATGGCGTCGCCCAGCGATAGGTCTGCTGAAGCCATTAGTTTGGGCAAGGGCAGTGGTCTGTTCTGTCGAACCAATATCGAACCTTCATTGCATTGAGTCCTCAGGTTGCAGAGCCTGAAGCCTACGCGCTCAAAATAAGCAGCGTCCAACGTAAAACGATAAGGGGATTCAAATGATGAGGATACAAGGACTGTTAGTCGCAGCGCTTACCGCTGCATCTTTTTCGGTGTTGTCCGATGACCATATGGCGCCTGAGACGGCCTATGGCATGGCTTACCAAATCACGGCAACCAATCCAGCAGCAGTGGTGGGGTCGATGAATCAATTCATGGCATCGCCCTCGGGCCAAAACAGCCCGGTCAGCGTAAGTTTGGTTCAAAACATTAGTAATGGCGATAACCTGGCGACGCATCAAATTAATGTTGTCTACCCATCGCTCGAAGTGATGGAGCAATTGAGTGCTGCCAATGCGCAATCTGCAGACTGGATGCGCTATATGACAACACTTAGTCGATCTGCGGACTCGGTATCAGAAAACATGTTCAGCATGGAAATAGCGAAACGAAATGCCAATCTTTCTGGGCAAGCCGGCACAGTGTCGATGCTCACCCTTATGTCTGTGTCTGACCCAGGCACCTTCATGAAAGCCTTTCAGAAGCTGATGGCCTCCAGCGCGGCGAGCGACTTTCCGGGTGATATTTATTTTGGTCGCATCATCGGCGCAGGGGAAAACCCAGCGACACATTGGGTCAATGCGAGTGCGCGCAACCTGTCTGACTTGATGTCGGGTAATGAGGCTTTGATGCAGTCTAGGGATATGGCCGCTTATCTGCGCGCTGTGAGTGATGCCCGCGCCGTACAGTCGGTGTCGATCCAGCGTACCGCACTGTCGTTTCCGGCCGCGGATATGAATTAGCCCGCCTTTAAACGCATCTCAGGGCTGTTTGCTGGGTCTGAGACGTCGGTTGTACAGCCTATGCATTCAGTTGCTTCAGTGCTTGGCGCTTCGTCGCCCTTTTTGCCACAATGCAAGGAAAAAGGGTTAAGGGATAGGTTATGCCAGTACTTCAGTTAAAGGCCATTGAAACGCTGTGCTTCGACGCACTCTCACGCGCCGGCGCAAGTTTTGATCAAGCGTCGGCGGTTGCCCTTGAATTGATGGATGCCGAAGCAGAAGGCATTCGCAATGTCGGTCTTGGTTATATCCATCTTTATTTAAAGCACCTAAAGTGCGGCAAGATCCTAGGCGACGCGGTGCCCAAGATTGTTCGTACGTCTGACGCCAGCACCGTCATCGATGCAGGTTTTGGCTTTTGTCACACCGCTTATTTGGTTGGAGAGGCGCGCTTGATTACTACAGCCAAGGCGCAAGGGATCGGTATTATGAGCATTCATCGATCTTCTTCGGCGGGTGTTCTCGGTTGGTTTGCGCGCCGGCTTGCGCAGCAGGGTCTTGTCAGTCTCGTGTTCGCGAATTCGTCCAAAGCAGTCGCGGCTCATGGTGGCAAGGTGCCTTTTTTCGGTACCAATCCCTTCGCGTTTGGTTCGCCACGAGATCAAAGTGAGCCGGTCATCTTTGATATGGCAACTGCTTCAACGGCGCGGGTGAATATTGTGCGTGCGGCAGCGGAAGGCGCGCCCCTGGAAGCAGGGCATGCCATCGATGAGCACGGTGAGCCAACGATCGATGCCGCCGCTGCGCTACGCGGCGCACAACTGCCAGTGGGCGGCCCCAAAGGCTTCGGCTTGGGGTTGATGGTCGATTTGCTCGCGGGGGTTTTGACCGGCAGCAATTGCTCCTATGAAGCATCCATGTTTGCCAATGAGGAAGGCGGCCCGCCGAATGTTGGTCAAACCATCATTGCGATCGATCCCGGATTCTTTTCAACGGGGTATGTTCCGCACTTGGAGTCGATGTTGGTGGCCCTAACCGCTGACAACACGGTCAGGGTGCCTGGCCAGCGTCGAGGCGACCTTCGAGCCAAGCACACCGAATTTGGCGTTGAGGTGCCGCAAAGTTTGTTGGACACCATTGCCGAGCTGTCCAGTTGAGTGGGTTCTGACGAGTCGTTCTTTGGCTCGACATCGATTGTTGCAAACGCCCTAAAAAGGGATGTTTTTTGGGCTTATAAATTCGTGCTAAAAGCGCTTGACATCATCGCAATGCAAGCACACATTGGCGAAATTATAGGATTAAAAAACTGGATGTTTTACCGATGCGATCTGATGTTGTTATCGATGGGCTGCAATACAATAATTGGGATCGCGCATTGTTCCAAAAAACCCGTGATGGCGGTGTGCATGTGGTGCATGTCACGGTGTCCTATTGGGAAGACTTCCGAGAAACCTTACTCAAAATCACCGAGTGGCACCGCCACTTTGTGAACCACAGTGATCTAATTATGCCGGTTAAAACGGCTGCGGATGTGCTCGAGGCGCAGCGCAGCAACCGCTTGGGGATCGTCTTCGGCTTTCAAAACTGCTCACCGATTAATGATGACCTTGGTCTTGTGCAGGTGCTCCATGAGTTAGGCGCGCGGTTCATGCAGCTGTCTTACAATAACCAAAGCCTTTTGGCGACGGGTTGTTACGAAGACGAGGATTCCGGCATCACGCGTTTTGGGAAGCAGGTGATCCAAGAGATGAATCGGGTCGGTATGGTGATCGATATGTCGCATTCCGCGGAGCGGTCCACCTTGCATGCCATCGAGCTATCTTCGCGACCCATAGCCATTACCCATGCGAACCCTGCTTTTTATCATCCGGCGTTGCGCAATAAATCCAATACCGTGCTCGATGCCTTGGCTGAGTCGGGGGGAATGCTGGGTCTGAGTTTATATCCGTTTCACCTAAAGAATGGATCGGCCTGCACCTTGCAGAGTTTTTGCGAAATGATCGAGCAAACGGTTGAACGAATTGGAATCGATCAGCTCGGCATTGGTTCTGATCTGTGTCAAAACTGGGGCTATGACACCCTTGAGTGGATGCGCAGTGGGCGCTGGACGTTTGTTGCCGACCATGGGGAGGGCAGTGCAGCGGATCAACGCTGGCCGGATCAGCCTGAGTGGTTTCAAGGCTCAAGCGACCTGCCCAATATAAAATCTGGTCTTGCACAGAGGGGTTTTAGCGAAGTCGATATCAATAAAATAATGGGTAATAACTGGCTCAGATTCTTTCAAGCGTCATTCGGCCCCCCCGCAACCTCAGACGCTGTCTAGCCCAGATGACAACCTCAATCACCGATCAATTGACCCACGCAGACGCGGCCATTGGGGTGGTCTTTGACCCGAGGGTTAGCACCGTAATCGATGATGGCGCCGCGCTAACCCTAAGGCCGGCCGCTGTCGTGATGGACCTTGACCGGCTCGGCATGATGCAGCCATCGCGCTTAAGTTTCATGCGGACCTTGGTGCGCAGAATGGTGCAAGAAGCTTGGCGGATTACCGAAGAGCGCTTTGCGCTCGATGATCATGGCTATGGCGAGGCAATCTATTGCCTTGAAGCCGGCTCTGAGTCCTATCGGTTTGTGGTGTTTTCCAGCCCGCTTGAGAACGCGCATCGCAATGATCGCGTGATCAGTAATCAATGGGATTTAACCATGGCATTGGTTCGAGGGAATTTGTCGGATGCGCAACTCGATCAGCTCCGGCTTAATGTGCCGTTGCAAGAAGCCGGAAGAATGGAAGAAAATGTGTTGGTGTTGTCTCGGGCCAACAGAAGCGCGCGATCTTTCGCAGAGGTGGTTGCGCGTTTGGCCGCAGGGCAACAACCGGACGTGGAACGCTTGAAAATTGCGGGGTACCTGTGTCGAACAACCGCTGTTTATGGCAGCGGTAAATTTGGCATGGCAGGCTGGCACGTTGTGAAAACCAGTTGCCGAAGCTTCAGAACGCCGTTTTCAGGAGAAATGTTTACCTGCTATATGCTGCGCCATTTTTCGTGTCGGCAGGTGGAACACATCGCGCGGCAGCGATCGCCGAGTTCCGCTGTGACCTTAGCGCCAGAGATCGAACGCTATATCGGTATTGGGAATGCCACCGGGTTGGGTATGGCGCCTTTTCTGATTAAACACCCGGTTTTGATCAGTCATTGGATGACCCAGCGGGAAATTGCCTTGGCGCGAATAATGAGCCAAACAGACTGTGATGCGCCAAAGCTGTGCGCCCTGCAATCCATGCTGGGGCAAGTCGTGCAACATCTCCAAGAGACGACCGTTGCGGCTGATTATCAAACGAGTCGTAACCAAATTCTGATTGCAGCTTGCCTTGCTTTGATCGCGAAAGTGGCGCAGCCAGCATTTAGTGACACGCTTAAGCGCGGAGGGTGGCAGGGCTTGCAGACCTTTGTTGAGGACCACTATGGACCGGCTGCCGAAGAGCTCGTGCAAGTGTTGTTGTTCGAGCTTTATCCACACTTGGTTGATCCCCTAGAAGAATCAATGGCGGCGGATGAGACTTTAGATCTTGACTCTGGCATGACGCTGGTTGAACTTTTGGTGTTGCTCGAAACCCACTACGACTGGGCTTTGAATATTGATTTTAACGACCCCAACCACCATGCGCTATTTTGGTACCGCTCTGAAGAGAAGATGGAACCAAGGCTAGGCGATCGAGCCTGTGACGCTGGGGCAGAACGCGAATTGCCGCTTCTTATTGCGTTGGGCGCGCGGCAGTGCTTCGATGCGATTCAAAAATCCTTGGCCGAAAATCCGGAAAGTCTGGTGGTCGACTTTTTGATCGGGCATCCCGATCAATTGGCAACGGTTCGGCGAGTTCAAACGCTGTGCGGACTGCCTTACGGCGATATTCGAGGCAATTTGTCCGATCGGAACTTAGAACCCATGCATTTGCTGCGGGCCAAGCTGTCGTTTTTTGGCGTTGGGAAATTTGATCCAAAGTCAAGGCTGTGGGTGCGCAATACCATGTTTCAGGGCGCGCCGATCATTGAGGACCTGTCACAGGATATCAATCCAGATCATTGGTATTTCCCAACGGCGCCGGTGCTCTGATGTTGCGCGTCTCATACGGTGAGCTGCTCGCGCAGTTAAAACAATCGTTTGAGGCCTTTGGGTATAGCTTGGGGGAGTATGAGAGCGCCGCGACCTGTGTGCTGTCGTTAGAGTTATGGGGATTCGGCGGGCTTGCTTTGCTTGAGGCGGCCTTGCCCAGTTTAGAGCTACACAAGCAGTGGGCGCCGGGGGTGACTTACGAGTCCAACGCATTGATGCTGGATTGTTATCAAGGTAGTGCGCTGTTTGGTTTGATTCCGAGTCTGGAACTGATTTACGTGAAAGCGCGTCAGCATGGGGCCAGTCGGGCAACGCTTTTGAACTGCACCGAGCCTGAATTTGTGTTGCCGCTGCTCATGCAGGTTTGTCAGCGGGGCTATTACGCCAGCATTCATTGGCCGAGCACTGAGGATCCGACCCAATTGCGTTGGGTCCTGTTGGAAGGTGATGTCAGCGGCATTCGGGTGGATTCGAAAATTTGGCAGGCCAACGCGCCGCTTCAGGCAAGCGTCAGCATCGAGGTGGCCCGACCCGATAGTGCGTTCAGCTCAGATCATTCAGATCCGGAAGGTCAAGGGTTGTTGTTGCAGGACCATTGGGGCAACGCAGCGCTGCAGGCTTTGTTTGAGGAGCGCTATATGTCGAGTGTGACGATCGACCCTTGGTTATGGAGCAGGCTGCAAGACCTAGGCAGGCAGGTGTTGGTGCCGTCAACCGAGGCTTCACGCTCAGGGGCTGGGGCAGACTGAGGGATCAGTTGAGACGCTAAAGATCAATCACTAAACCGAACGTTACAACGAAACACGAAACCAATTCAAAAATAAGGATGTAGTGTGCCCTTTGGATTACTTAAGTACGGTTTGCGCAAGCAGCACCCAGGCCAACATCATTTCACGCCTAGCAAGCCGCTGAAGTCGCACTACGATGTCGTCATCATTGGGGCCGGTGGGCACGGCTGTAGCATTGCCTACTATCTCGCAAAGCAGCACGGGATCACGGATATTGCGCTCATCGATAAGGCCTACCTTGGCGGGGGCAATACCGCGCGCAACACGGCGGTGATCCGATCGAACTATTTAACGGAGTCCGGGGTTAACTTCTACCGGGACTCGGTCGAGCTTTATCAGGGTTTAAGCAACGAGTTTGGCTATAACATTATGATGGAGAACCGTGGGCAGCTTACGTTAGCCCACAGTGATGCGGCCATTCGGAGTTTTCGCTGGCGCGCCGAAGTGAATCAGCATCTAGGGGTGCGCTCGGAACTGGTGGACCGGCAAACGATTCGAGAATTGGTTCCAAATTTAAACCTGTCAGAAGATTCTCGTTTTCCGATTTTGGCGGGTTTGTGGCATGCCGATGGTGCAACGGCGCGTCATGATGCGGTGGTTTGGGGATATGCGCGTGGCGCCTGTCAGCGCGGGGTTGAATTGCACCAATTGACCGAGGCTCAAGGCATCGAGATAGAGGCCGGCCGGGTCGTTGGCGTGCGGACGAATCGCGGTAAGATTGCTTGCGGGGCGGTGGTGCAAGCGGTTGCAGGCGCAAGTTCCGTGGTCGGCAAGTTGGCAGGCATCAAGTTACCCATCCATTCGTTTCCGCTGCAGGCCATGGTTACCCAGCCATACAAGCCGGTTGTAACGCCGCATGTGAGCTCGCCCCATGTTCACGTATATGTTCATCAAACGTCCCGAGGCGAATTCGTGATTGGCGGCGGCTCGGATCCTTATCCGTTGTACCACACCCGAGCGACCCTTGATCAAAGAGAAATTTTGTCTGCAGCAACCCTCGAGTTGTTTCCGTTTTTAGCCCAGGCAAAGGTGCTTCGACAATGGGCAGGCACAACCGATATGACGCCTGACTATAGTCCCATTATGGGGCTGAGTCCGGTTGAGAATTACTACTTGGACGCGGGGTGGGGGACCTGGGGCTTTAAAGCCACGCCGATTAGCGGTAAGACCATGGCCGAGTTGGTCGCAACCGGCAAGGTCCCGGCGTTAATCCAGCCGTTTGAGCTGGAACGCTTTTACCGGTTTCAGCAAGTTAACGAGGCGGGTGCGACCGCCGCAAGTCACTAAGGAGCCTGTTATGAAATTACTACGCTGCCCGTTGAATGGACTCCGAAATATTGCAGAGTTTCTCTATGGTGGCGAAGTGCATCCGCTAACAGACCCAAGCCATCATGGCGCGAGAGCCTGGGCCGAACAGGTTTTCTTTGACGACAATGCGGCCGGCTTGGTGTTGGAATGGTGGTGTCACCGGCCCACTTCCTATTGGTTTATTGCAGAACGCAACACCTTAACCGATCAAGTGCTTCGTACCTTTGCCAGCAGTGAGTACTTCGTTGAAAGCGTGAGCTTCAAGCGGGTAAGCAGCGGAGGCCCAAATGCTTGAGCCGCGCATTCCACCGCCTCGCTTGCCAGAGCCCTATGGACTGTGGGTTGACCGAAACCAAACTGTCACCTTCACTTTTGAGGGCCAGTCCTATTCTGGTCTGCAAGGAGACACGATCGCCACCGCCCTTGCGGCGAACGATCAGTGGTTACTCTCACGGTCCTTTAAATATCATCGGCCGAGGGGGTTATTGACCTTGGCAGGCCAAGACGCCAATACCTTGGTACAGCTTTTATCGGATCCCAATGCGTTAGCCGATCGCATTGCAATTACCGAGGGGCTTTTGGTTCAGGCTCAGAACTTTAGTGGCACGCTCAAACGAGATCGCAATGCCATCCTCGGTTGGCTTGCGCCCTTTTTACCAGTGGCCTTTTACTACAAAGCCTTTTTTCGGCCTCGTGGTGTTTGGCAGCTCTGGGCGCGATTTTTCCGGAAGCGGGCGGGGCTGGGGGTGATTGACCAGGCCTTTAAGCCCAAGCGGTTCGCGCAAAGCTACCGGCACTGCGACATTTTGGTGATTGGCGGTGGCGCTGCGGGTCTTGCGGCCAGTATCGCGGCAGCTGAGGCTGGCGCGGATGTTTTATTGGTGGATGAAAATGTGGCTTTGGGTGGGTCTTTGAATTACACCGACCCTGACCTAGACGAAAGTTCAGATGCTGTGCGGCGGGACGTCTTGCTTGCGATCGTTGAGCAACTTGAAAACCTGGAAGTGCTGTCCAGCGCGATCTGTAACGGTTGGTACGCCGATAATTGGATTCCGGTGGTGCAGGGCGAGCACTTGTTGAAAGTGCGCGCGCAGCAGGTTATTTTCGCCACCGGCTCTCTTGAGCAGCCGGTGGTTTTTCGCAACAACGATTTGCCCGGCATCATGATGAGCAGCGCAGCAATGCGTCTGGTTCAACTCTACGGGGTTCAGCCAGGTCAAAAGGGGGTTGTGGTCTGCGGCAACTGGGAGGGTTATCGGGCGGCGCTGATGTTAGCGGGCGCGGGGGTGAGGGTTTCTGGCCTTGTAGATTTTCGAGTTAGGCCCGATGACGGTCATGACTTAATTGATGCGCTCGATTTAGCCGGTATTCCAATTTGGTTTGAGCACGGCGTAGATCAAGCGATCGCGTCGGTTGATCAAAACCACGTTGCGGGCGTCGATGTTGGACCGCTGCAAGCCGGTCAGGTGTTGCGAGATCAGGTCACGCGACTGACTTGTGATTTCGTTGCCATGGCGGGTGGCTACGTGCCGACGTACCAGCTTGCGTGCCAAGCCGGTGGACGATTGCTTTATGACGATGCGCTCGCGGCCTTCTCCATCGCCGGATTGCCCGAGGATTGCTTCCTGGCGGGTTCTGTTAATGGGGTCTGGCATCAGGGGCCTGCGCACGCGGACGGGGTCCGAGCAGGCAAGGATGCGCTGCAGGCGTTGGGCCTGATTGCAGAACGCGGTGATCCAGCACCCGGAACCGGCGAAGTTGTCAATTATGTGTGGCCAATTTTTGAGCATCCCAAGGGTAAAGAGTTTGTCGATTTCGATGAAGATTTGCAGATTAAGGATATTCTGAACGCGACGCGGGAAGGGTACGAGCACATCCAATTGGTCAAACGCTATTCAACGGCCGGGATGGGGCCTTCCCAGGGCCGACACTCGGCTTTGACGGTTGCAAGGCTCGTCGCGGCAGCAACCGGTAAGACGGTTGCTGAAACTGGGGTGACCACGGCCCGACCGCCTTTTGCAGCCGAGCAGTTGGCCCACACCGCCGGCCGCGGCTTCTTCCTTAAACGCCATAGTGCGATGCACCACCGCCATGTCGAACTGGGCGCACAGATGATGCAAGCCGGGGCTTGGTTTCGGCCGGCGTTTTATGGCCCGGCGGCTGAGCAGAATGCGCGCATTCAGGCTGAGATTCACCAGGTTCGGGCTGGCGTTGGGATGATCGATGTCTCGACGCTTGGCGGTATTGAAGTGCGCGGGGCAGATGCGGGCGAATTTTTGAATCGAGTTTATACGGGCGGCTTTAAAAAGCAGCCCGTCGGCAAGGCGCGGTATGCCCTGCTCATCAATGAGGCGGGCGTTGTGGTAGATGATGGTGTGGCCTGCCG
>JAQWWC010000253.1 GCA_029249645.1 Pseudomonadales bacterium | reverse complement strand
AGCGTTTAGATATCACAGCCGACTTCCTTGACGAAAAATTTAGTCGCTACATTCCGCGCCTTGAGACTGGAAAATAGGTTACTTAGGATCAAAAGCCATCTTCAATCTGAGCTCGAGCCAAACCCTCAAACAAACAGGAAAGCCTGTGTTCAAATGTCTTATCGCCAATAATAAACTTGCCTTGGCAAGGCACGGCATCTCCTTTCGAGCCGCGACGATTGAACCTTACGTTAACCGCCTGACAGGCGCACCGCAATAAAACCTCGCATCTCGTTCCAGCTTCAAGACTGACTTAACGATGGGGCAATACTGCGATTGTTCTCAGACAAGGCTGAGGGTGGTGCAAGCTCCGAAGCTTGCCGAACTGTGTTCACCGAGAACTTGTAACTTTTTAAAGGATAAACCATTCAAGTTGATACAGGCCCATTGCACGAGCTAGAATTTTTATCACAGATTAAGCGAGCTTTTATGGAACTAAAGCAACAGCTGGTGATACCACGCGCCGTTGAGGCGGTCTGGCAAGCGCTAAACGACCCGGAGATGTTGCAACATAGCCTGCCCGGCTGCCAGCACTTCGAGCAGACCGGTGACAACGCTTACGACATGACCGTTTCTGCGAAAATTGGTCCCGTTAAAGCAACCTTTAATGGCGCGATTGCCCTCCAAAACCTGAATCCACCCTTCTCCTATGAAATCTCCGGCGAAGGTAAAGGCGGCGTCGCGGGTTTCGCTAAAGGCGGCGCTAAGGTTTCGCTCAAGGCAGTAACCGAGTCAGGCGAGCCTGCAACCCAACTCAGTTACAGCGTCGAGGCTGCTGTGGGCGGGAAAATTGCACAAGTGGGTGGCCGCTTGATCCAGGGTGCCGCTCGAAAAATGGCCCAAGACTTTTTCACCCAGTTTGTACGACGCCTCTGCGATGATGAGACGATAGAACTCGTGATCGAAACAATCGAAACACCCTGACCCCAGCGGTCCGCGACGTGCTTGATGCTTGCCGGTCATCTAGGTTGCGGCAAGCGGTTCACGGTGCTAAAACTAGTCATCGAGTGCGGGTTTAAGAAGACGTCCACGCTATTACGATTTGTCTTGCGCTTGAACTGATCGAGAATCAAGGAGAAGCGGCTTGGAAACCATCGAACTTAAGATTAACGGGCGAAAACGCACGCTGCATTGCTTGCCCAACGCAACCCTCGTCGAAGTCCTGCGCGATCAACTCCATTTAACCGGCACCCACATTGGCTGTGATACCACGCAATGTGGTGCTTGCACGATCCATGTCGACGGTGATGCGGTTAAGGCATGCACCGTGTTAGCAGTTCGTTCTGATGGATCAGAAATCACAACAATAGAAGGCCTAGCTGAGAATGAGGCCAGTCATCCAATGCAAAAGGCGTTTAAAGCCTGCCACGGCCTTCAGTGCGGGTTTTGCACGCCCGGCATGATCATGTCTGCCGTAGATCTGGTGAACAAAGGTTGCGCGGTTGATCCAGCTGCGATTCGTGAGGGCCTATCTGGGAATATTTGCCGCTGTACCGGCTATCAGAATATTGTCGCAGCAGTTTTGCAAGGCGCATCCGAAATGCAGGAGCAATCATCATGAGCGGCTCATTAATCGGAAAAAGCGTTTTACGAAAAGAAGATCATCGGTTCGTGTCAGGCAAAGGACGCTATACCGATGACATTCAGCTTGTTGGGTTGACCTATGCCGCCTTTGTTCGGTCCCCTTACGCGCGAGCTGATATTAAAAGTTTTGATGTGAGCGATGCGCTCGCGGCGCCCGGTGTGATCGCGGTGCTCACAGGAGAGGAGGTTGCGAAAGATGGTTTGGGCGGGCTGCCCTGCGGTTGGATGATTCACTCGAAAGACGGCTCAGAAATGCGGCAACCCCATCATCCGGTGCTCGCAGCTGACCGGGTTAATTATCTTGGTGAACCCGTTGCACTTGTGATCGCCGACACCCAGCTCGAGGCAAAAAATGCCGCCGAATTGGTCATGGTCGATTTTGAGCCCTTAACCGCTGTCGTCAATCCGGCAACCGCCAGTCAAGCCGAAACGTTATATGAAGCCGTGCCCAATAACCTATGTTATGAATGGGAACTCGGTGATGAAGCGGCAACCGAGGCTGGGCTTGCAGCGGCGGCCCATGTCACAACCTTAAAGTTAACCAATAATCGACTCATTCCGAATGCCATCGAGCCAAGAGCGGCGCTGGCCGAGTACAACAGCGGTACCGACGAAATTATTCTGCATACAACCAGTCAAAATCCGCACTTGGTCCGACTCATTATGACGGCCTTTGTCCAAATCGCCCCAGAGCACAAACTCCGCGTCATCGCGCCGGATGTCGGCGGCGGCTTTGGCTCAAAAATCTTTATCTATTCTGAAGAGACAGCGCTGGCTTGGGCCGCGAAAAAATTAGGCTTGACGATTAAATGGACAGCAGATCGAAGCGAGTCATTCTTAACCGATGCCCATGGCCGCGATCACGTCAGCGAGGCCCAACTGGCCTTATCAGCAGATGGGGAATTCCTAGCGCTCAAAGTTAAAACCGTCGCCAATATGGGTGCGTATCTTTCAACCTTTGCGTCCGCGGTGCCAACCTATTTATATGGCACTTTGCTTGCAGGCCAGTATCGGACGCCAGCTATTTATGTCGAGGTTGATTCGGTCTTTACCAACACGGCGCCGGTTGATGCCTACCGCGGCGCCGGGCGACCGGAAGCCACTTATTTGGTTGAACGTATTGTCGAGAAGGCCGCAGCAGAGATGGGGCTTGATCCCGCAGAACTAAGGCGTCGGAACTTTATTGGTCGAGATCAGTTTCCGTATCAAACACCGGTCGCCCTCGAGTACGACACAGGTGATTACGAGGCCAGCCTGCACAAAGCACTTAAGATGGCCGACTACAATACATTTTCGGCACGTCAAGCCGAAGCCGAAGCCCGGGGCAAATTGCGAGGGATTGGCCTTTCTTGCTATATCGAAGCCTGTGGTTTGGCCCCAAGTCAGGTTGCCGGCGCACTCGGTGCTGGGGTTGGCCTTTGGGAGTCAGGCGAGGTGCGGGTGAACCCCACCGGCTCGGTGACGGTGTTAACGGGCAGTCACAGTCATGGCCAAGGTCATGAGACCACTTTTGCGCAATTGGTTGCAGACCGCTTGGGGCTGCCAATTGAAGATGTTGAGGTCGTGCATGGCGATACCGGTAAGCTTGATTTTGGACTGGGCACCTACGGCTCGAGATCACTCGCCGTTGGTGGCTCCGCCTTGTCGGTTGCCGCCGATAAAGTCGTTGAGAAGGGCCGAAAAATCGCGGCGCATCTACTGCGCACGGACGTTGATAATATCGATTTCGATGCCCCGGTATTTAAAATGATCGATAGCAATGAATCAAAAACATTTCAAGAAATCGCCTTTGCCGCCTATGTGAATCATGATTACCCCTCAGAAGAACTCGAGCCGGGCTTAGCTGAGAAAGCATTTTATGATCCGCTTAATTTTACCTACCCTGCGGGCACCCATATTTGCGAGGTAGAAATTGATCCGGATACCGGTGTTGTAGAAATCATTCAGTTTGTGGCGGTTGATGATTTTGGCACGATCATTAATCCCATGATTGTTGAAGGTCAGGTTCATGGCGGCTTAGCCCAGGGCATTGGTCAAGCGCTGCTTGAACAGGCTGTCTATGATGACACCGGCCAGCTGATCACCGGGTCCTACATGGATTACTGTATGCCGCGTGCCGACAATTTCCCAGATTTTAAGGTCGGTATGACCTGCACGCCCTGCACCCACAATCCGGTTGGCGCCAAAGGTTGCGGCGAGGCTGGCGCGATTGGATCGCCCCCTGCGGTAATGAATGCCATAACGCAGGCCCTCGGCGGTATTGAGATCGATATGCCCGCAACGTCGGAGAAAGTCTGGCGCGCCGTCCAAACAATGCCAGCACTGAAAACCGCTTAAGGAGGTCACCATGTATCAGTTCAATTTTCATAAAGCGGACAATCTGTCTACAGCGGTTGAATTGTTCAATGCCTTCGATGAACCGATGTATATTGCTGGCGGACACACCCTCATTCCCACCATGAAGCAGCGCTTGAGTGCGCCGTCAGATGTCATTGATTTGGCCAAAATCCCAGATCTAGATGCCATCACGCTAGCCGGCGACACCTTACAAATTGGTGCGATGGCAACGCACGCCAAGGTCGCGGCATCGAGTCTTGTACAAGGGCATTGCTCAGCGCTCGCAACCTTGGCCGAGGGCATCGGTGACCGCCAAGTTCGACATCGCGGCACCATCGGCGGGTCCTTGGCCAATAATGATCCAGCGGCAGACTATCCTGCCGCAGTACTCGGACTGGGAGCTCAGATCGTGACGGATCGTCGAACGATTACGGCAGATACTTTCTTTAAAGCCATGTTTGAAACCACCTTAGAACCGGATGAAATCATTCAGACGATTCACTTTCCTCAGGTCGATCAGGCCGTCTATCTTAAATTTCCGAATCCAGCCTCGCGGTATGCCATGGTTGGGGTCATGCTCACGCGGACAGCCGGCGAGGCGCGCATTGCAATCACCGGTGCCGCCGCCAGTGTCTTCAGGGCGGCCGCCTTTGAGGAAGCCTTAACCGCTGATTTCAGCCTGCCCGCGATCGACGCGGTGACCTTGCCCGCAGAGACCCTGAACGCGGATATGCATGCCAGTGCGGAATACCGGGCGCATCTCTGTAAAGTCTTGATCAAACGCGGGGTCAACGCCTTATCTTCCTAAGGTCGACATCGCCATAGAATCGCAAGGCGTTATCGCTGCTCGCTTGAGATCTGCCTCAAGACCTCGAGGCCTCTCCCAAAAAGGCCTTGCCGGTTCTGACGACTAACGATTGTCTGACGTTTGATTTTGGCGCAGTAGCTCAGTCCATTAAAAATGGCCATCGGCGGGCCTATGTGGATTAGAAACCAAAATCGAACAATCCTTGTTTTAACACACCCCCCTTTATACGGTGAGTCAGTGAGTCGGTAATTTCCCTCGACATCCCAATCCATTGTAGGAGCATTGCATCATGAAGAATCTTTTTATTCTACTGTCGATGATTTCGCTATTGAGCAGTTGCAGCGAAAATCAAACAAGCCAAGAACCCATGACAACCGTTGCCAATGACGTTACAGAGCCTAATGTCCAAGCACAGCCCGTCATCGAATATGTCTGGCACAAAAAGGGGCCCAATTTTTCTGAAGCTGCTTTGAGCGCCGCCATTGACCAGTGGAACGCCTTTATTGATCAGGGGGAGTACCAAATCCAGTTCGCCAATATCCTAATGGCAGACCAACCAAATGAAGACATGGACTTTATGTGGACCATTTTGTGGGATTCGATGGCTGCTCGAAACGCTGGCTGGCAATATTGGCAGCAAAATCAAGAATCACAATGGCAATCCATGACCAGTGAATTGTTGACCTATTCAGAAGAGCATACCTACGCCTTTGCGCCCACCGTTCAACGCCCGGCCAGCGCCGAATCAGACAGTAAATCCTTCCGGGCGCAGTACGCGTTCTGTAACTTCAATGAGGGTTATTCACAGGTTGACCTTGCACAGTTTCAAACGGCTTATCATGCCTGGATCGATGCTTACGAACGCGACAAGGGGCCCACAGGGTACTGGTATGTTGATTTAGACCCTCAGTTCGAGTCCGAGGAGTCCTCCGACTTCGTTTGGTTACACCTTTGGTCTGACCTTGATGAGCAAACGACGGGAATGGCGGACTTTGGTCAATCACCGCTTGCAGCGCAGGTAGCAGCGATGTCGACTTGTCAAAATTATGATTTTACTGGGCAAGGAATAAGAGGATAAGAACCTCGACGGCAGGCGTCTCAGACGCCTGCATCCCTTCATGACAAGCTGGCGGTGAATCCATACCTCAAAATGGCAGAACGTTCGGGTACCGCACAGGAAACGCTTCGTTATCAGGCGTGGCTGGGCATAGGCCTCTGCAGCTCAAGGCGCGACCAGCCCCTAGCATTGGTTACCCTCACGTCTATCGTACTAGACGCCTTGCGCATCAAAGAGCCTAACTTGCATCATTAATTCGGCTTTAATCAATCAGGGCACAGCCCCAGGGATGGTTAGAGAAGGGATTTTAAGATGCGCGCGCATGTCACCAATGAGCGAATGCCGAATTTCGCGCTGGGTAAAGGCCCAGCCTTGTACTGAGAGAGAAAACGTATCGAAGTATTCCCCAACAAAAATTGCCTGCAGCGGAAACTCTGGCGTTTGTTGGTAAACCGTCACGTAGCAATGGCCACTGGCCGTGCCTGCCGCGTCATCAATATCCAGCGTGAGATTCGTAATGACGTGTTTTGTCCGCGGGGTTCCATCCTCATAGAGAATCATGTTGTTCATTGATTCGGGGCCTGGCACTCGCCCTTCTGCAATCCACGTGGCGTTTGCGAAAAGCCTGCCAAAGGTTTTCAGGTCACCCGAATCAATTGCCGTACAATAAAGATTCATCAGATCCGTAATCTCTTTTTGCGCGCCCATCTCGGCTCATTCCGTCATGCATTCGCCATCACATTAAGGGCTCAGGATAAAAAAGAAAAGCTGAGGGCGCGTAATATTCGGTTAGCGCCTGGCCACCCGTCTCTGTGAGGGTTTCTGCGCGACGCGTTCAGGCGCTAAAGCCTGATGCGTTGTCAGGTTCGACGCGAAGCCCAACCGGCCCAAAGAAAACGCGCGCTATCGAGCGCCGTTAACCGGACCGATGCGGCAGCTTCTGGTCACTCGCTATATTTGAATCTTTCGTGGACCAACGAACTGCTTCTCAAGGATAACGGGAGCGTCCGCAGGCGGTGGGAGCCGATCTGCGTTACAGAGCGCCTCAATTTCATCCCGCACTTTCGGGTCTAATTGTGCCGCCATATTCGATGCCCTGTAACGCTCGGTGCCCGCTTGCTTATCGACCATTGAGCGAACCCACGCAGGACACACCGCGTTCAAAATCGCGAGGCGATCCTCACCGCTCACATTCAGCTCTGGGCAGGCGCGGTGCCAAGTTCTGGAATCATAGATTAAGGCTGAACCGGCCGGCGCAACCATCTGCATCACCTTATTATGCGGGGCAGTTCCCATTCGAGTGCCGCCTTCATTGAAAGCGCGCGGCGGCCACCGGCGGCGCAAATGTGAGTCAGGAACATATTGGGTTGCCCCATTTTCGGCGCGGAAAGCATCAATGCAAAGATTAAATTGCACCCCATAAACCGCGTCATCCTGCCAGCGATCATCTGGATAGACATCTGGGTGATACGGATAATCCGCGTGCCAACCTTCCTCAGGGAATTGCCCGATTAAATCTTTCGCTGGTCGCAGCACCGTCATCGCCGGCTGATGACAAAAACGAATGTTTGATGCGCCGAGATAAGCGCGCAAGACCCACAGTGCAGCCGGATGTGTAACCGCGTTGCAAACATCCTGGCTCCAAGCGATGCCATGGGGCACACCAAACCGGTCATCGAACGCTGGCGGTGCGGGTTCCAGTTGGCGAATTTGCTGCGCCGTTACCGTTTTGATGCGCTCAAGCGCAGCCTCGTCGATTAAACCATCGACCACCGTATAGCCATGCGCCCTGAGTTCGCCCAAATAATCATCAAGCGGTCGCGCCGGCCAGACCATACCATCGATAGGAGAAGGACATTCCATCATTCAATGCTCCGAAGAAACAAAACCCTATTTAATCATGGGTCCCATTGAAGACCCATCACCTGCCTACTATCCAAATCATCCCGTCTCAACAAGAGATGCCCCGCAGCGCACTCTCTCGAGAAACTGTGATGGTTGTTGAGGCAAATTTTGCAAGCGCCTTAGGCATCTACCCAATCATGCAACCATCCATTGTGGTTCAGCGCGGACGGCTACCCCGCAGCAACTGGAATCGTCTCGTAGATGCTCTGTGGAGTGACATCCTAAAACCTTTCTACTTGCAGCGGATGTTGAGCGAAGCTTTTAACCAATGTCGAACAATGATTGCATTTTGGAAGCGCCGTAGCTTAAGTGAACTTGAGCTCCCAAAGGTTGACCCTATTACACTAAGGAAGCAAACGTGGATTCAATAGATAAACTTAAAACAAGAAAAGTTTTGGCCGCCATTCTCTCCCAAGTTTCTGCATTGATGCTCGGGATAGGGCTCTTCGCATACTTTGGAGACGGAGACATACTGCATCCGCTGTTAACCGACATGGTAGTTGTTTGGGCTTTAATTTTGGTGGGCGGCTTTTTATCGCTGTTGGGAGGATATTTCGTTTTTATTTCAAGCAATGGGGAAGCTGAGAGAAAAAGTAAGCTAGTCGTAAGTTTTGAAAATGGTTTTGCTGGTCTGACTCTTATCATAGTGCTAGGTACAGCGGCATTGAATTACTACATGAATACATTGCAAGTTGACCTGTACTGCGATGGTTTGGATCAAGAGTATCGGATTGAGTTTATACCTTTTACAAACTTAGAAAATGGGTATATTTATGAGAAAAAAGTCGATACCGAAGAAGGTTATGCTTATTTTGAGGATTTGGAACCAATCATTTTTAATGCCCATCGGCTTAGTTGGGAAGAATTATTTTTAGTAGACAATTTAGGGCATCTGCTAACCGCAAATCTTTCCAGACGCACCCTCAAGTTGACTAAAAGAGACTATTACTCTGAAAATTTGCTCGGGAGCTGGCAATGTGAATTCCGTTCGGCGGAGGAGGCTCTTTGAGAGGTACTAACTTCTTAGACATTCGCAGCACCCATCACGAATGGCAACAACGAAGACCTACCCCCGTGGCCTAACAGCTACCCCGCAGCACCTACAATCGTCTCGTAGATGCTCTGTGGGGCGATGATCATAAATGTAAGAAACATATAAGCCTCTGAAAAGTGCCAATTCTTCAGCATGATCTCATTTGTTTTATTTCTGGCAATTGATGTGAGGACGACTATTGAGTAGAAAGCTGTCCCGTAAACTAAGGAAACTAAAGAGATCAGTTGAATTGATACGAATCTATCAATGGTTACGTCTTTGGTTTTCAGGATCCAGAAATCATCATAAATCTGTATGTTCATGACAATAGCTACAGCTGTTGCCAACACAGCACCGTAACAAGTAGCGAATTGATATTTAGAGAACTGATCTTTTGATTTATCTTGTGACAAGGCTAAGCCGACGATAATGCAAACTGATGCCATCATTTCTGGTGGATGCCAGTATTCTATTAAATCTCTTGCCTCTGAATGCAGATAGGAGACGATAATTAAAGGCGCTGAAATTACTATTATGGCCGCAATTGCTATGGTGTGTGTTGGCGAGGAAGAGGAGGTATAAGTTAGCTTTTCCTTATAACCGCACAATAGGAATAAACCGCCAGTGATGGATGCCGCGATGCTGCCTTGAAAAAACTGAGTGTCAACTGAACCGTTATATGCCAAGAGGAGTGAAACAAAAAAACTGATTGGAAGACTAATTAGCATCAGAGTGGCTCTGACGGGAACGCCGTTTAGTTTTAGGATTATTGCAGCAGAAACTATAGGAAATGTGGTCGCTATGATGCCTGTACTGATATGGGGATTGATAGAATTACCAGCAAAGAGCATCGACCCGATAACCCCAAATATTATCAGCAGTGCGCCAACTACTGTCCTCCATTCAATTGCCTTGAGCATGCTTGCCTCCTTTTGATCTGGGTTGATGATGATGGATGATTAGTAGGGTGACACCTCAGAAGTTAACCCCAAAGAAGGTTTAGTGATACTGGGGATAGATTAGAGAGACGAAGGATTAATTGTTTTTTGCAAGTTAGCCTTCACATGTGTCTCCACAGCAACAACTAATAATTAATGGATACTGATAGCCCCCCGTGGGTGCTGTTGGGGGTGGGGCTGTGTGGATTGATTGGTTTTCGTTGGTGTTAGGTGTGGTTAGAGCGAGATGACTGGTAACTAAATCGGTAACTAAATCTTATTTCAGGAGGCTTATAATTTATAAGCATTTGATTTTAAACGTAATTTATAATGATAATGGCGGAGAGAGAGGGATTCGAACCCTCGATACGCTATTAACGTATACACGCTTTCCAGGCGTGCTCTTTCAACCGCTCAGAC
>JAQWWC010000252.1 GCA_029249645.1 Pseudomonadales bacterium | reverse complement strand
CTGGGTCAACGCCTGTGACGGTTGCGCCGAGCGTTGCCATAGCTTCAGCAAGGAGCCCCGCGCCGCAGCCGATGTCTAGGATCGTAATGCCCTTGAGCGAGTCAGCCCCAAAATGTGCTTGGATCGCTTGCTGAACAAAGGGCGCTCGCAGATTATTAAGCTTGTGGAGTGGCCACATTGGGCCTCCGGCATCCCACCAGACGTCGGCTAATCCATTAAAGTGATCGATCTCTTTTTGATCGGGTTTTAGGCGTCGATGTTGGAGGTTGGCTGATGCAGTCATCATTCTGATACGTGGTTGTGATCGCTTGGGTTTATCATAAACCCACATAATGTCTTAAGTTTGATTCAAAGTCTCGTGCTAGCCGGTCTTGGCCCCCAGTCTGCATCACGCTAAGGCTGGTCGAGCAAGCCAGCGGCGCAACGGCCGACGATCTTGGCGCTGTCGCTGATACCAAATTCCGAAACGAGCTAGTCACGTGTATGACCCTAAACGAGGCGCTTACCCTCAAGTCATGAGCTGAATCGGTTGGCCAAAGGTCTGCGCGATGCGCGTAATTTCGGCGAAGCCCCGCCACGGTCAGCCCGATGCCTCAGCCGAACGAGGACGCCTCACCCTGCAGGACCCTCGAAACAGTCAATATTGTGGGTTAGGCTAGGTCGGATATCGCACGAATGTTAAGGACCAATGCCCATGCCCTCCGTCCCCAATGAATTTGCCCCGAGCCAGATAGCCTTAGAATCTGAAGCAAGCGCGCAGATGTATCGCTCTGAACTTGCGGCGAGAGATCCGATGCGTTCTGTTTTGGCCGATAACCCAGAGATTTACTTTGTACCACCGAAGCGTCGCCAGGAGTGGGGTCAATGGGAGTATAAGCCAGGAGCTTATTACGACACGACGCGGGGTTCGTTGCATCCTGATTGGCAACACGAGGACCTGCCCCGACCGACGAAAGACATTGCTCGGTTACGGTCGGACTTTATCCAGTGGGGTTATTGCATGATTGAAGACGCCCTGTCTGAGACGCAAGTGACGCGTGTCTTAACCCGGGTGCTCGAACAAGCCGAAGGGGAGCGTCTTGCTGGAATCGCCCAGAGAACCCCCAGCGGCCAAAACATCAATTGCTGTGTAAATAAAGGGCACTGTTTTGAGGGCCTGATCGCACAAGACACGGCCGCGACCCAAGGTGGCCCGCTGATTGAGCAGCTTGTCTCTGAAGCGCTTGGCGCGAACTGGGTGTCGACCTCGTTGATCGCCTCAATTGCTTTAAAAGGTGGCGTGCCCCAGGCGCTGCACCAAGATCAGGATATTGCGCTGGATTCAAGAAGTCCGCTGACCATTAACTTGCTCACGACCATAACCGATGTAGATGAGCGCAATGGCGGCACACTGGTTATTCCCGGTAGCCACAGGGTGTTGTCCGAGGCGTTGCGTGCGCAAGCGCCGGTCGGCAAGTTGCCGGCTGCGATTAATCTCGATGCCAAGGCCGGTACAACCATTATCACCGATGGTCGTCTGCTGCATTCTACGGGCATTAATCATACCGATTCACCGCGTATCGTCATGCTCAACGGCATGCAGCATCCGCTTATTCGACAGCAAGAAAATTGGATGTTGTCGGTAAGGCCCGAGGTGCTTGCGCGCGCTACCCCGAAGCTCCTGCAGCGCATGGGGTATCAGGCGACGAACGCGGCGCAAACGAATGAAGGTCATGGGTTTGGTGCTCAGGGACTCGAAGGCGAGGCAGCAGGGGCGACGGTTGGGTTTCGGTTAGCTGCTGACCGAGGCGATTATGTGCGCGTCGGTGAGCTTGGGCCCAACTCGTCAGAAGCTGAGCTTCGAGCACCTTTTACGTTGCGTACGGTGGTCGCCGCCGCGAGATCGGGCGGCCAAAGTGCGCCCGTGGGAATTGGCGGAACCAAAGCGAATCCTTAGCCGGCAGAGCGACGCCCCATGGATTAAACAGCAAACGGCAGGGGCCTTCAGACACGATGAGGTCGATCAAGATGGTCGGCCAAAACAACGCTTGGGTTCTGCTCTAATCGGATGACCCTTGGTTATCGCAACAATTAAGTGGTGACAGATGGCTTTATCAAATGATGACCTGACGCCAGCGGCTGAAGCCTATGTTTGGGGCTTTCCGCTGGTTTCAGTACATAGAACGCGGAAAATGTTGTGCGCTCGCGTTGACAGTGGTTCCATAAATCACATTGATGATTTAGCGACGCCTAGGGACAAGGCAATCGTTGTGCCGAATAACGACACGCTGTATTCATCAGCTTGGTACGACCTGCGCCATGGCGATTTAATGATTCGGGTACCGTCTATGGATCATGCCCGGCGGTACTGGAATGTTATGATTCTGGATGGGTATACCCATGTTGCCTATGTGTGCCGCCGACATCACGGCACCGAGGGCACCGAGGTGCGCGTCACGTTGGATCCAAGCAAGCCTCCGATGAATGATGACAGTGAGGTCGTGACGATTGGCACGCCCACAGCTTGGGTGATTATAAGGGTTCTGGTTGAGTCGCCTGAAGATCTTGCGGCAGCGCGCCGCTTGCAGCACAGTATCGAGGTGATTGCACCCGAGGCGCACCCGCGCGAGCGAACTGAGCGTGCCGGTCGAGCCACAGCGATTGCGGCATCTGGGGCGGCCTTTTTTGAGGAATTAAAGGCGTATGTCAGGTTGGATCCGCCTGCCGCCTGGCATCCGAAGCTCTCAACCGCGGCGCAGGCAATCGTGGATAACCCAACGTCAGTTGCAATTTCTGTCCGTGAAGCGGGCGTCAAAGAAGGCGAGCGTAGACTACGACACCTCACGGATGCAGACACGGCTCGGCAGAATGGCTGGCGCACAGGTCGGCATGCGACGGGGTTTGATGGCGATATTTTTAGGCGAGCCGCCGGTGCAAAATTTGGCCTAGGCGGGCATCAAGCCATTGAAAATCGCTCTTATACCGCGGAGTGTGATGCCGCAGGTCAAGCGCTTAATGGGGATCAACCGCTCAAGTTCACGTTTGAAGAAGGTCATTTCCCGCCGTGTCGGGGTTTTTGGTCCCTGACGGCCTACGGCACCGATCTGTATCTGGTCGAGAATGAAATCGACCGGTGGTCGCTGAGTGATCGCACCCCGGGTCTGGTTTATGCGGCCAATGGCAGTTTAACCATTGAAATCAGCGCCGATCGACCTGCCAACAGTGCCAATTGGCTGCCGGTGCCGAGCGGACCGTATCTTTTAGGCCTTAGAGTTTATGAGGGCGATGCAGAGGTGGTGGCTTGCGATTGGTTTCCGCCGGCGCTCGATCCGAAGGCGTAAAGCCGGCTTATTGGGGGCGTGTTGGCGCGTCGGAAAAAGTGAAAGGGCCTCGGCCGCTGGGGTTCATGAACGGTGTTGATGGCCAGGCCTCGGCAAGGTGAGACGTTTGTTCCTAAATGAAGGTGTTGAGGAGAGTGTTTTGAGCAAAAATAACGATACGAGGGTCCGGTTGCTATTGGGGCTTGTGCTACTCGCCTTATATTCGCCTAGTGGTTGGACTCAATACGCGCGCGATTATTTAGATCAGCATCCCATGCAGGTTGTCGAATCGAATGGCGTTGAAATTGCCTACCGACGGATAGGCCCAATGGACGCCGAGACCGCGGTTTTGGTTATGGGGCTTGGGGCCTCGCATGCCGTATGGGGTGATGCGTTTGTGCGCGGGATCATTGCGTCGGGATTCCAAGTATTGTTGATCGATAATCGAGACACTGGCGGGTCAATTCGGTATGCAGCGGAGGATAATCCGGTGCTGTGGTGGCAGTTGTTAAAACATCAGGTGGGCTTGCCGGTCTCGACAACCTATCGTTTGAAAGATATGGCGGAGGATGTGATTCGGGTGATGGATGAAGTCGGTCTCGAAAAGGCGCATCTGATCGGCGCCTCAATGGGGGGCATGATTGCGCAAGTGGTCGCGGTGAATAATCCGGAGAGAACCCAAACGTTGGTCTCGATTATGTCCTCGACCTGGGGTGAGCACCTGCCAGAACCCGGGAGAGAGTCAACAGCCGCCATTCGAGATATTGCCGATAACAAACAAGCGGTGCAGCAGCGCGCTGAGGTTATGCGGCGAATGGGGTTTCACAGTGAGGCGATTCCCAGGCAGGTGATGGCGATCTTGCGTGCAGGAGATCGCACAGAGTCGGTGGCTACGATCAAGGCGCCGACTTTGGTGATACACGGTCGAGATGACCGGTTGTTAAGCTACGAGCACGGCGAGCACACGGCAGAGATCATAGCGGGCTCAAAACTAATTATTTATGACGGCATGGGCCACAATATTCCGGAAGATGTGCGCCCAGAAATTCTGCGTGAGATTGGACTTTGGCTCAACGCCAACCCCATTGGCCTGACCGAAGGCTAGAATTTCATCAGAAAACTGTGGCCGCACCGCGCTAGAGATCGGATGGTTGTTTTAGTAAGGTCACATCAGACAAGAGAAAAAATTTAGAGGTAAGAAATAGAAATAAAAATTGGGCGGTTCTTAACAGTCTAAACGGGCGAAGGTCGTTTAATTTAATGCCAGTTGCAACGCCCTGCGACGCGGGCCCAGCGCGAGCAAGATGATCTGGAAAGGATCTGGAAAGGATCTGGAAAGGATCTGGAAGGGATCTGGAAAGGCTCTGTAAAGGATTTGTAAAGGATCTGGAAAGGATCTGTAGAGGATTTGGAAATGATCTGTAAAGGGTCTGGAAAGGATCTGTAAAGGATTTGGAAATGATCTGTAAAGGGTCTGCAAAGGATTTTGAAAGGGTTTGGATTAGGCCGCGTAGCTTGGCTTTAACCAAGGTCCGCTATTGCATCGAGCTAGGGGGCACGGATCAAAACACCGCCCAGTAAATAAGATTAAAGAGGTTCTCAAAAGGAGTCGCGTCAATGAGTTCAGAAACCAAATACTCGGTGTGCACCATTTGTGATATCGGCTGCCAGCTTCGGTCTGAAGCCGAAGGGGGTAAGGTCAAGCGGGTTATCGCCCATGACAACCCCATGCTTGCGAGCAACATCTGCTTTAAAGGGGTTGCGGCGCCGAGTATTCATAATCACGAGGATCGGATTCGCACGCCTTTGAAGCGCGTGGGGGAACGGGGCGAAGACAAGTGGGAAGCCATCTCCTACGAGCAGGCGATGGCGGAAATTGCCGAGCGCCTCAAGACCGTTGTTGATGAATATGGCCCGGAAAGCTTTGCGGTTTCCACGTCCGGCTGGAACACCCAGACAACCCACGCAACAGACCGCCGGTTTATGAACTTATTGGGTTCTCCGAACTGGATAAGTGGCGTTTCCCTCTGCGCCGGCAATACTGCGGCGGTCAACAAGCTGACTTACGGTTGGTTCCCAATGGGGGATTTTGGGAATGCCAATTGCATTGTGTTGTTTGGCCACAATCCCCGGAAACATTCCTGGACGCCAATTTATAACCAGCTAAATGCCGCCAGGAAACGCGGTGCCAAAATTATTGTTTTAGACCCGCGTGTTTCGGATCAGGCGGAACAAAGCGACCTTCATTTAAGTCTGCGGGCCGGGACGGATGCCGCCATGTGTCTCGGTTGGTTGAAAGTGATTTTCGACGAGCACCTGTACGACGAAGATTTTGTGCGTGATTGGTGTGTTGGGTTTGATGCGCTGAAAGCGCGTGTGGACGAGTACCCTCTGGCGCGCGTTGAGGCCATCACGGGCGTTGATCGAGCGCTGATCGCAGAAGCGGCGAGAATGTATGCTACGGCCGACGGCGCTATTATCCCTTGGACGCCCATTACCGACATGCAGATATCGTCAACCTCCGCGATACGGTTGCACTCTATTTTACGGGCTGTGACCGGCAATCTTGATGTTGTTGGCGGGGAAACCCTCGGCGGTTTCAATCAAAGTTATATTCCTGAATCCGAACTGGCCCAGCACGAGGCATTGTCAGATGAGCAGAAAGCCAAGCAACTGGGTTTCGATGATCATCCAGCGTATACCTACCGGGTCGCAGAGATGCTGAAGGATCAAACGGAAAAGGTTTGGGGTTATCCCTACGCTGATATTGTTATGGGTTGTCATATGGCAAACCCTTCGAATGTTTTTCGGGCGATGGCAACGGGCGATCCTTACCCGGTTAAGGCCTTTTTTGTGCTGGGTAACAATGCCCTTATGAGTTACCCCAACCAACATCAAATACTAAAAGCCATGATGAATCAGGATTTGATTGTCGCGCATGAAATATTTATGACGCCGACCGCGATGTTGGCGGATTATGTGTTGCCGGGAGATGTCTTTACCGAACGCAATCATATTGCCGACAGCTGGAGCTGGACAACGCGGCTGGCTTTGTCGCAAAAGATCGTTGAGCCGCCAGAGGGTGCAAGCAGCACCTTTGAGTTCTGGCGAGACTTGGCCAATGCGTTCGGATTTGGTGAACACTTTCCGTGGGGCACATTGGAAGAATTGCTGGATTATCGGTTGTCACGGTCGGGCAGGACCTTCGCCGATTTTGAACAAGCCGGTTATATGGAAATGCAAACACCGGAATTTCGGAAGTATCGTAAGACCGGGTTTGCAACGCCCTCTGGCAAAGTGGAGTTATCGTCTTCGATTTTGGAAGAGCTGGGTTTCGATCCATTACCATATTACCGCGAAGGGCCTGCGCTATCGGAGGCGTATCCTTATGCGGTGTTTTCTGGGGTCCGGGAAGATCCGTTTTTCCAAACTGGGCAGCGAAATATTGCTGAATTGCGGCAGCGCTGCCCGGTGCCCAGTATCTTCATCCATCCTTCTGACGCCAAAAGAGAAGCGCTCATTGAGGGTGATTGGGTCAAGATACAGACAGCCTATGGAGAGGTGACCGCAAAGCTCGCTGTTCAGGCCAGCATGAAGCAGGGCCATCTGCGCGTGCCCCATGGCTGGTGGTATCCGGAATTGCGCGGCAAAGTCGCGTTAGCGGGCGCGTTCCTCTCGAGTGATGCTGTCTTGTGTTCGGATGACGACGAGTTTCTGGACCATGAGCAAGGCATACCGCACTTTAAGGGTTATCCCGGCCGAATAATAAAAACACAAAAGCCGGCTGACTTTGAGTCAAGCGCCTATGCGGCAGGTTCATGACGCAGCGGAGCGGTTTGCGGCATTGGCTATTAGAGTTGAAGGCAAGCGTTATGGCGCGGGTTGCAAACAGGCTGTTCACGTTTAAACAGACGGGTCTTGATGGTTACATCAAGCGGCTGATGTTGAAGCCGCCGAGCAAGCGCAAGCCGGTAGACCCAAGTAAGCCTGCTTGAGCAGGCTGGCTGTGCGGTGGCGCGATTGCTGAGTTAGGCAAGCTTAAGGGTGGACCGTTTGCGTAAAGGTTGACAACTTATTGGGCTATCCGATACCGTTCGCCCAATGAGAAAGTACCTTTACAACTTTTTTGTCGTTGCGGGCCTGCTCCTGCTGGTGGCGAATGTCAATGTTGTTGAAGCCGCGCACCTTCACGGTGATGCCGCGGGTCAAGAATGTCTGGTCTGTTCTCAAACTTCTGACACCAGTGCGGATGTCAGTCCCAATGCGTATCGAGCCGATCTGGCCAACACCTCAGTGGTCGCGGTGTGTGAGACCGATCATCCGGTTTCGCGTCGACCAAAACAACCTCGTGCGAGAGCCCCCCCTAGGATCTAGTCTTTTGTGAGTTTGATGCGGCGCTTTGATTGAAAGGCGCTTGGCGTTGTTTGTTGTGTCTTTTAAATAACAGAGCCCAACAGGACCGCCGGCATTGAGCGATGTTTCAAAAGTGTTGCGCGACTGAATCAAACAGCCGCTCAGAGATTGGATTCGAAGAGGGAATTTCAAATGAAGTTGTTACAGAGCGTAAAAATAGTTGGTTTGCCAGGGGTTACAGCCCTTGCCGCAGTGATGGCCTTGTCGCCGTTATCAATTTTGGCCGCAGAGTCGGCAGGGCCCGCATTAGAGGCGGCGCCAGAACTAGAAGAGGTGATTGTTCGCGCCTCGTTATTGCACCGAAACGTGGACAGCAATACGACGCCGCTGCATGTCGTTGATGAGGATGCGCTGGCCAAAATGCCGGTTTTAAGCCTAGGGGAATCGTTGGATTCCTTGGTGGGGGTGACCACCGCAGACTATGGGAGCGGTGTTGGACAACCTGTGATCCGGGGTTTAAGTGGTAGTCGCGTTCGGGTCATGCAAAACGGTTTAATTGCCCGGGATGTCTCGATCCTCGGCGGCGATCATATTAACGAAGTGGACCTTACCGATGCCCAGCAAATTGAGGTCATTCGGGGGCCCGCATCCCTTTTATTTGCCAATGGCACCATTGGCGGCATTGTGAACATCGTTGATCAATCCATTGCGCGAAAGGATATTGAGGCAACCAGACTGCGGATTTCCGGGCAAGGACAATCCGTTAATGATGGTGAGGCGGCTTCACTTTCTTTTGGAGACAATCTTGGCGGGCTCAATCTCAGCTATGCAGGCAGTTATAGCAATCTTAACGATTACAAGGTGCCCAGCGGCGCGCTTGTCCATGACGAGGCGCATCACGAGGAGCATGATGACGACGAGGACGGTGATCATGATGAAGAAACGATTAAGCGCTTACTCAATTCCGATACGAGCCGAGAAACCCACAAGTTCGGTATTTCGAAAGTAGGGCAGTGGGGCTATGTGGGCGCATCGTTTGCGCGTCAGCAAACGGTTTACGGTATTCCAGTTCACGCCGATGAACATGAAGAAGAGATGGGTGACCATGACGACGATGATCACGACGATGAGCATGACGATGAGCACGGCGATGAGCACGGCGAGGAAGAAAGAATATTTTCTGCGACAGACTCAAAAGTCTGGACCCTTGAAGGGCGCGCCGATCTAGACGGATCCTTGCTTCGAAGTGTTTCCTATCACCTGAGAGACTCCGATTACAGCTTGATCGAGCAACATAGTGAGGCTGGTCATGAGGAAGAGGAGGCTGAGGACGATCATGATGAGCATGGTCATGAGGAGGGCCCTACGCAATTCACGAATCAGTCCCAAGAATTCGGATTGAAGCTGAATTTTGATCGCGAAAGCGCGTCGCACCGCGTTGTTCTGAACTTCGCGAGTGAAGAAATTGCAATTGTTGGGGAAGAGGCGTTCTTGAATCCAAATAAATCTGACGAGATGACGGCGGGTTATTACTTTAGCCGTGATTTCGCATCGGGCCTGCATGTCGATTTCGGTGCCCGATTCGATCAGGTTAAGCGACGCGGATCCTTGACAGAACATGATGACCATGACGAAGACCACGACGAAGACCACGAGGATGAAGCGGGTCATGAGGATGAAGACGAACACGATGAGGCGGCTGAGACGCAGCAGTACAAGCTCGATTTCTCAACGGCAAGCTTCGCCGCGACGCTGAGCAAGCCTCTGTCGGAAAATCTTGAACTTTCATTAGGCTTGGCGCAGGTTGAACGGACCCCTTCGGCCGTTGAGTTGTTTATTAACGGGCCGCATTTAGCGGCGCAACGATTCGAGGTGGGGGATGTTTCGCTGCGGTCCGAGCACGCTCGTAATGTAGAGCTCAGTGTGGCCTACGAACGAGGATCTGTGTTTTCAAAATTCAGCCTCTTCAATAACCAGATCGATGATTATATTTATCTGCGGGATGAGTCTGAGGAAGAACACGACGCCGAGCATGACGACGATCATGGCGGCTTGATTCTGGGCAATTACGTGCAGGCAGATGCCCGTTTTCGAGGTTACGAGATTGAAGTAGGCTTTGCCGTTGCGCTCGAGTCTGGCACGATCCGAGTCAAGCTCGCGCGAGATCAGACCATTGCGAATTTCGATAACGGTGGCTCGGTTCCTCGAATCATGCCCAGCCGAAATCTACTTGAAATCAATGGCGACTTTGCCAAATTCGATGCGACCCTAAGTTACCAAAACGTGAGTGATCAGCAGCGCATTGCACAAAACGAGTTGCCGACCGATAGCTACAACGCCCTGAAGTTTAGTTTGCGGACATCATTCGATTTGGGTCCCACCACGTTGGAGACTACGCTCTTCGCGCGTAACATCCTGGACGACATTTCACGCCGGCACACCTCCTTTGTAAAAGAGCAGGCGCCGTTACCAGGTCGGAATGTAGGGCTTAAGGTCGTTTTGGCGCTTTAGATAAGGATCCTTTTTGGAAGCCGCGACGGCGGGGGTTGGACCCCGCCGCACGTGAGTCCACTGCTGCACGGTGGGACGGCTGAGGCTATTGGTTTCTGTTGATCTGCGAGCCTGTTTGTTGGGCTGATTAGCAAAAACTGAAAAAACGCTGATAAGCGTTGGTCATTTTGTTTTTTCGAAAAGAGGAAGGACAGGCATAGAGGAAGACGAACGCTGCTTAAACATTTAGGCCTAGGTTTGGTGGGGATAATGGTCGCGTCGGGCCTTGGTGGGTGTACGCTTGTGGTTG
>JAQWWC010000251.1 GCA_029249645.1 Pseudomonadales bacterium | reverse complement strand
GCCAAGCCACCACCGGTATCGTCTTCGCTGATGAGTCGCTGAGCCTGCTGCGCAAAGCTCAAGTTTTCATCGGCATTGGCCAGTTGTAATAATTCTGCATCCAGCGCGCTGACCTCGCTCGGTTGCAGGTCGAGTTTCGTGAGTTCCTCGAGTTGGTACTCTAAAAAACCAATGCGGTCTGCCCGTTCTTTTTGACTGGCGAGTAGCGCGCTCTGCTTGGCCTGTAATGCCGACCAGGCCTCGAATAACGTAGCAACGCTTTCAGCAAGCGGTGTGGCGGTTGCAAATTCGTCGAGAAGCTGGCGCTGGCTGTCCCGTTTAAGTAACGCTTGATGCTCGTGTTGGGCATGAATGTCTAGCAACGACTCACTGAAAGACTTGAGCTGCGACAGGGTCATGGGTGTGCCATTTATGAAGGCCCGGCTAGGGCCTTCGGAGTTAATGACGCGTCGAACCACGACTTCTGAATCGCTGATGTCCACTTCATGCTCAGCAAGCCAGGCGCGCGCTTGGGGCGCTTGATCCAGCAAAAATATGCCGCTCAGCTCAGCTTTTTTCGATGCTTGACCGACAAGGTGGGATTCAGCCCTTTGACCCATTAATAATGCCAAACCGTCGACCACCAATGATTTGCCAACGCCGGTCTCGCCGGTGATCACGGTCATGCCAGGGGCAATTTCTATACTGATCGAATCGACAACGGCGAGATTTTTTATAGTTAAATGCGTGAGCATAGCGACGGTCGTCATCGATTTGGGTGTGAATGGAAATGGTAGTCAAATGCATCCAGAAAATACATGGATAGATTCCTTTTATGTTCGCTTTTTTTACCGGAGGGTTGCGGCTATATTGTCCAACTAAGCCGGTCGATTTGTTAATGGAACGATCAAAGTGATTACAGCAAAATCGCAAAATTTGTTACGTACGATCGTCGAGAGCTATATCGCCGAAGGGCAGCCTGTTGCCTCGGCGCGGCTCGCAGCAGCCGGAGTCTCGATGAGTCCAGCATCGATTCGATTTATGATGGCTGAATTGGAAGAGCAGGGATACCTGAAATCCCCGCACACGTCTGCCGGCAGAATCCCGACCGAGCAAGCGTACCGATTTTTCGTCGATTCGCTCATTCAAGTAGAGCCGCTTGGTGCTGAGGACTTGTTTCGGTTATCCCTTTCACTGGACCCTGATATGACTGCGTCAGAGTTGATTCAATCAGCCTCGGGCTTGTTGTCTGACGTGACCCAGCTCGCGGGGCTGGTTACGGTGCCGAGACCAAGTCAGTTAAAGCTAAAGCACATCGAGTTTCTGTTGTTATCCCCGGGTCGGGTGCTGGCGATTCTCGTACTCAACGACCATGAAGTTGAAAACCGCGTGATTCATATCGAGCAGGCCTATTCCGAAATTGAGCTGAAAGAAATTTCTAATTTTTTAAATGCACACTATGCAGGGAAAAGCTTGGCGAAAATCCGAGCGGAGTTGGTAGGCTCAATGAAAGGTGACCGCGTGCAAATGAATCAACTAATGCAGAGAACCCTCGATGTGGCAGATCAAATACTCGAGCCGGTAGACAATGGAGATTTCGTGGTCGCAGGCCAAGAAAATTTGTTAGACGGCGATCAAACTCAGCGGCTTCAGGATCTTCGCGGTTTATTTAAAGCGTTTTCGCTGAAAGGCGACATTCTTCATGTTTTAGACCGTTGCATGGAGTCTGATGGCATTAAGCTATTTATCGGCCAGGAGTCAGGGTATGAGCTGCTCGGTGATTGCAGTCTCGTGACATCGCCGTACCAGGTCGCGGGCGAGTGTGTTGGCGTCCTCGGTGTGATTGGTCCAACTCGAATGGCTTACGATCGCATCATCCCCATTGTTGACGCGACAGCCAAAATGCTGACGGCTGCAATGGATATCTCCGAGCGGTAGTGTCTTGCCTGTATTCCTCACGGAGATTCCTGCTGGGCGTGGCATAATTTTTAGAAACTCCCTTGAATTCGATTAATTGAGCCCCAATATGGCTACCTACCAAGGGAAAAGTGTCCGATATGACGAATTCAAACGAAACGTCTCCTGAGCCCAGCGAAGAGCAAGCTGAGATTAAGCCGATTGAGACAGAAGATGCCGAAGACGGCGCGACGCAAGAGCTGCTCGAACCAATAGATGATGAAGGTGCTGCAGATCCGCTGCTTGATCTTCAGGCCGAAGCCGATAGGGCCCGAGATCAAGCGCTGCGTGCTGAGGCTGAAATGCAAAATCTGAGAAAACGCGCCGAGCGTGATGTGCAGAACGCGCATAAGTTTGGAGTTGAGCGCCTCATTCAGAACCTACTGCCCGTATTGGACAGTTTAGAAAAGGCAATCGAGACCAGTCTGCAGGCTGAAACCCCTGAGGATGACCCCCAACTTGAGGGTCTAAAGTTGTGCTTTAAGCTTTTTACGGATGTCTTCGAAAAAGAAGGCGTACAGATGCTGGATCCATTGGGGCAGGCTTTCGACCCCAACGTTCACGAAGCGCTCTCAATGATTGAAAACCCGGATATGGAGCCCAATTCGGTCATGGCGGTCATTCAAAAAGGCTATCGGCTGCATGAGCGATTGGTCCGGCCTGCAATGGTAATCGTATCCAAATCCCCAGCAGGTGCTTGAAAAAAAATTGAACGGCCTCATTGAGGGGACATCAGACAAAGATTGGGCAGTGTTGCCCAAGCGAACGGAGAAGAAAAATGGCGAAAATAATTGGTATTGACCTTGGAACGACCAACAGTTGTGTCGCAGTATTGGATGGTGGTGCATCAAAAATCATAGAGAATTCAGAAGGCGATCGCACCACGCCGTCGGTGGTTGCCTATACGGATGATGAGGAAACCTTAGTCGGTCAGTCTGCTAAACGGCAGGCTGTTACGAATCCAAACAACACGTTGTTTGCCATCAAGCGCCTGATTGGCCGTCAGTTTGAGGACGAGGTCGTCCAGCGCGATATTAAGATGGTGCCCTATGGCATTGTTAAAGCAGACAATGGCGATGCTTGGGTAAAGGTAAAAGATGATCGGTTAGCGCCACCACAGGTTTCTGCTCAAATCCTCATGAAGATGAAGAAGACCGCCGAGGATTTCTTGGGTGAGACGGTAACCGAAGCCGTTATTACGGTGCCGGCCTATTTTAATGATTCGCAGCGACAGGCAACGAAAGATGCTGGTCGAATTGCGGGTTTAGACGTAAAGCGGATCATTAATGAGCCAACGGCCGCTGCGCTAGCTTACGGTATGGACAAGGCGCCTGGGGATTCGACCATTGCGGTATACGACCTTGGGGGCGGCACCTTTGATATATCCGTGATTGAAATCGCGGACGTTGATGGTGAAAAGCAATTTGAAGTGCTGTCAACCAATGGCGATACCTTTTTGGGTGGTGAAGACTTTGATATGCGCATTATTGACTACTTGGTTGATGCGTTTAAAAAAGAGCAGGGAATGGATCTCAGTCAGGACTCGTTAGCGCTGCAGCGATTAAAAGAAGCCGCCGAAAAAGCCAAGATTGAGTTGTCGAGTTCTAGCCAGACAGAAATTAACCTGCCTTACATCACCGCCGATGCGAGTGGTCCAAAGCACTTGGTTTTGAAAATCACGCAAAGCAAGTTGGAATCCTTAGTTGAGGATTTGGTCGATCGAACGCTTGAGCCACTTCGAGTTGCTTTAAAAGATGCGAGCATGTCGATTTCAGATATTGACGATATTATTCTTGTAGGTGGACAGACTCGGATGCCGCTGGTTCAGCGCAAGGTTAAAGAGTTTTTCGGCAAAGATGCACGGAAGGACATTAATCCCGACGAAGCGGTAGCCATGGGTGCATCAATTCAAGCCGCGGTCCTGGCGGGTGATGTTAAAGATGTCTTGCTGCTGGATGTGACGCCTTTATCCTTAGGGATCGAGACTATGGGCGGCGTTATGAGTTCTTTAATCGAAAAAAACACGACAATCCCAACCCGGAAGTCTCAAGTTTTTTCAACAGCGGAAGACAACCAGCCTGCGGTGACAATTCACGTGCTGCAAGGTGAGCGCAAACAGGCTGGACAGAATAAGTCCTTGGGTCAGTTTGATCTCTCCGATATTCCGCCTTCTCCGCGCGGTACGCCCCAAATTGAGGTCAGTTTCGATCTCGATGCCAATGGCATTTTGAATGTTTCGGCCAAGGATAAAGCAACGGGCAAAGAGCAGTCGATTGTTATCAAGGCCAGTAGCGGGTTATCGGATGAAGAAGTGGACCAGATGATCCGTGACGCGGAAGCCCATGCCGAAGATGACAAAAAGTTTGAATCCATGGTATCTGCGCGCAACACCGCTGACGGCATGATTCACGCAACCCGAAAAACTTTGGAAGAAGCCGGCGATGAAGCTTCAGACGCTGAGCGGACAGAAATTGAAACGGCCATTTCTGAGCTTGAAGCAGCTTTGAAGGACTCGGATCTCGAGGCCATTGAAGCGAAAACGCAGAAGCTGACCGAGGTGTCGCAAGGTCTCGCCCAAAAGATGTATGCCAAGCAGGCTGAAGCCGCGCAACCTGATGCGGATACCGACGCGAGCAGCGGTGGTGCTGAAGGCAACGATGATGCAGTCGATGCTGAATTTGAGGAAGTGAAGGACGAGAAGTAGACTTGTCGTTCGTTTTTTTACTCCCCCTAGGATTAGGCACATAGGTTATGGCGAAGCGCGATTATTACGAAGTCCTAGGGGTTGCCAAAAGCGCCTCCGAGCAAGAGATTAAAAAGGCTTACCGCCGGTTGGCGATGAAGCATCACCCTGATCGCAATGAGGGGGATGTCGAGGCCGAGGAAAAGTTTAAAGAGGCAAGTGAGGCGGCTGAAGTCTTGCTCGAAGCTGAAAAGCGATCGGCCTATGATCAATACGGGCATGCTGCCTTCGAAGGCGGTGGTGGTGGCCGTGGTGGGTTTGGGAACTCAGGCAATTTCGGCTCAATTTTCGAAGATGTCTTTGGTGATATTTTCTCGGGGGGCCGAGGGCAGAGCCAAGTGCATCGAGGCTCTGATCTAAAATACATCTTGGATATTACGCTTGAAGAAGCGGTCCGAGGCACCAATCCCAAAATTAAGATCCCGACCTTGGTTGAGTGTATGTCCTGCCTTGGTTCAGGCGCGAAGTCTGGCACCAAACCAATGGATTGTGTTCAGTGCGGCGGTTCGGGTCAGATTACCGCTCGGCAAGGGTTTTTCTCGCTCCAACAGGCCTGCCCACGATGCCGGGGCAAAGGCAAAATTATTTCGGATCCTTGTCCGCCTTGTCGCGGTCAGGGCCGGGTAGAAGAGAAAAAAACCTTATCGGTTAAGGTTCCGCCGGGTGTTGATACAGGCGATCGCATTCGGTTGTCGGGACAAGGGGAGGCTGGCGCGAATGGTGGGCCAGCGGGCGACTTGTACGTTCAAATGAATGTCCGTGAGCATCCGATCTTTACACGAGACGGCGCAGATCTTTACTGCGAAGTTCCGATTAGCTTCGTGAATGCAGCCCTCGGTGAGCAGCTGGAAATTCCAACTTTGGAAGGGAAAGTGAGTCTTAAGGTGCCGCCTGAAACCCAAACCGGCAAGTTGTTTCGGCTGAAAGGGAAAGGCGTGGATATGTCACAGATCCGTGGGGGTGGGCTAGGTGACTTATATTGTAAGATTGTAGTTGAGACCCCTGTTAATTTGAATGATCACCAAAAAGCGCTCCTTCGAGAATTCGCAGGCGATCAAGACGCGTCCCAGTCCCCAAAATATGCTTCTTGGTTGGATGGGGTAAAACGATTTATTGATGCTCTAAGAGATTAACTGACCTAGGCCAGACCTGTGCTTTGCGCTTTGGAGAAACCGATGTTGATAAAGGTGGCGATCTCAGGAATTGCCGGTCGTATGGGCCGAACGCTCGCTGAAATGGTGCACGCAGCAGACGATTTAGATTTGGTTGGTGGTCTCGAACGTGCAGGTTCGGCTTGGGTCGGACAGTCTATTGAGACTGGGTTGTCTCTGCCTGCTGCAAAGGGAGCAATCAGTGCTGATATTGCGGCTCTACCTGCATTCGACGTGCTATTGGACTTCACGACAACGCAATCAACCCTTGCGAATCTAGAAACTTGTCTGAGTCGCGGTGCCACGATGGTGATTGGAACCACCGGCTTTAATGCCGACGAAACGATGAAGATTAAGCAGGCGGCGACGCAGATCACGATTGTCCACGCTCAAAATTACTCCATCGGATTGACGCTTTTGCTGGATCTTGTTCAGCAAACGAGCTCAAAGGTGGGTGCCGAAGCAGATGTCGAGATCCTTGAGTGGCACCACAATCAAAAGGTTGATGCGCCGTCGGGTACGGCTTACGCTTTGTTAGAGTCGGTCAAGGCGGGCCGGCAAGATGCAGGTGGGTCAAGCGTTCACGGTCGTGAAGGCCTGGTTGGCGCGCGGCCTGCAGGTGAGATTGGGCTGCATGCCATTCGCGGCGGTGACATTATTGGCGAGCATCAGGTTATGTTTGCGATGAATGGCGAGAGAATAGAGCTGACTCATCGCGCCGCCAGTCGATCAAACTTTGCTGAAGGCGCCTTGAGGGCCGCTCGGTGGGGGATCGCGGGCGGTGCGGCAGGTCTTTTCGATATGCGAGACGTATTGGGGCTGGATCCGGCGCGGAGTGATTGATATATCTGGATAAAAATGGTCCGCGGCTCAGATAACATTGGCGTCAAAACCCTTTCTGGATTAGAATATGCGCTTAAGATGACCGATTAAAAATCCCTAAAAAGCGAGAATGGAATGCCCATCTCGCTTTTTTTTGGGCCACTATTTTATGCGGGGGGAACAGCCTTGGCGGCAAAAGCAATTCTGGCACTTGCGAGCGGCGACGTTTTTACGGGCCACTCAATTGGCGCACTCGGGCGAAGTACGGGTGAAGTCGTGTTCAATACAGCCATGACGGGATATCAGGAGATCCTGACGGATCCGTCCTATGCTCGACAAATGGTTACGTTAACGCACCCCCACATTGGTAATACTGGGTGTAATGCTGAGGATTTTGAGTCCGAGGTAGTGCATGCCGCTGGATTGATCGTGCGAGACCTGCCCCTGGTCGCAAGTAGTTGGCGTAAAGAAGAGGGTTTATCCGAATTTCTGACGCGACACGGCACGGTTGCAATATCGAACATCGATACTCGGGCGCTTACTCGTATTTTGCGATCGAAGGGCTCTCAGAATGCGTGTTTAGTCGCAGCGGATGAGATCAGTGATGAAGACTTAGCCGCCGCATTGCAGGCAGCATCCGCTTTTCCGGGACTTAAGAATATGGACCTGGCGAGCTCTGTCAGTACGCAAAGTGCTTACCAGTGGACGCAACCCTCATGGGAGGGTTTGACCAAAGGGGCGCAGCAAAACGATGAGCCTTACCACGTGGTGGCCTTTGACTTCGGTGTAAAACGCAATATTTTAAGAATGCTCGTTGATCGAGGCTGTCGTCTGACGGTCGTGCCCGCGACCACAAGCGCTGAAGCTGCAATGGCGCTGGCGCCGGATGGGATATTCTTGTCCAACGGCCCGGGTGACCCAGAGCCCTGCGGTTACGCAATCGAGACCATAAAAACCTTTCTCGAAGCATCGATTCCAATGTTCGGGATTTGTCTTGGACATCAATTATTAGGGCTTGCCGCCGGCGCAAAGACTCAGAAGATGGGGCATGGTCATCATGGCGCTAACCATCCGGTGCAAGATCTAAAGACGGGTGTGGTTATGATTACCAGCCAGAATCATGGATTTTGCTTGGATGAGGCGCGGCTCTCGGACCAAATTGAGGTCACCCACCGATCTTTGTTTGATGGGACAGTTCAAGGCGTGCGTCATAAAACTGCACCGGCATTTGGGTTTCAAGGTCATCCGGAGGCCAGTCCGGGTCCTCATGACGTGGCGCCGCTCTTTGACGAATTTATAAAGAGCATGACTAAGAGGGTTGGGTAGATGCCAAAAAGAACTGATATTAAGAGTGTCTTGATTATTGGTGCTGGACCGATTGTCATTGGACAAGCTTGCGAATTTGATTATTCGGGTGCTCAAGCCTGCAAAGCGTTGCGAGAAGAAGGCTACCGAGTGATTTTGGTGAACTCGAACCCCGCGACCATTATGACCGATCCGGCAACGGCCGATGCGACCTATATCGAACCTGTAACCTGGCAGGTTGTTGAGCGGATTATCGCAATTGAGCGGCCGGATGCGCTACTTCCCACGATGGGCGGGCAAACCGCGCTCAACTGCGCGTTAGATCTTGCGCGTGAGGGCGTGCTTGAACGTTATGGTGTTGAGTTAATCGGCGCGACCAAAGAGGCCATCGACAAAGCGGAAGATCGACAGCTGTTTGGTCAGGTAATGAAGTCAATTGGTTTAGAAACGCCCAGGAACGGCATTGCCCATTCTCTTGAAGAGGCCAAGCAGGTTCAGGCCAGGTTAGGGTTCCCTTGCGTGATTCGGCCGAGCTTCACCTTGGGTGGAAGCGGCGGTGGAGTGGCCTATAACGCGGAAGAGTTCATCGAGATTTGTACCCGTGGGCTTGATTTGTCGCCGACCAACGAGTTGTTGATTGATGAATCTCTACTCGGCTGGAAAGAGTTCGAAATGGAGGTGGTTCGAGATCGAGATGACAACTGTATTATCGTATGTTCGATAGAGAACTTTGACCCTATGGGGGTCCATACGGGTGACTCGATTACTGTTGCGCCGGCGCAAACCCTTACCGATAAAGAATATCAACGCATGCGGAATGCATCCATCGAAGTGCTACGAGCCATTGGTGTTGAAACGGGTGGCTCAAACGTGCAGTTCGGTGTGAGTCCAGTTGATGGCCGGATGGTTGTGATTGAGATGAATCCTCGAGTATCTAGGTCATCAGCCTTGGCATCAAAAGCAACCGGGTTTCCGATAGCTCGGATTGCGACCAAGTTGGCCATTGGGTATACCTTGCCAGAGCTGGCGAACGAGATCACAGGTGGCGTGACGCCGGCTTCCTTTGAGCCTGCGATTGACTATATCGTGACCAAGATTCCGAGATTCACCTTTGAAAAATTCCCAGAAGCGGATAACACCCTAACGACCCAGATGAAGAGTGTGGGGGAAGTCATGGCGATGGGCCGAACTTTCCAAGAATCAATGCAAAAAGCGCTGCGGGGCTTAGAGGTCGGGATTAACGGTTTTTCACCTGTGGTGGATTTGCGCGATGAAGGCGCCTTGAGCTTGATACAGCATGAGCTTCGTGTGCCTGGTGCTGAGCGGATTTTGTACGTTGCCGATGCCTTTCGGTTTGGGCTATCTTTACCGGAGGTCGTAGAGCTCTCAAGTATTGACCCGTGGTTTCTCTCCCACATTGAGTATCTGGTCGAGCAAGAGCGGCAGCTCAGTGGTAAGACGCTCGCCAATTTAGACTTCACGGCGCTCTTTGAGTTGAAGCGGCAGGGCTTTTCCGATAGCCGGCTGGCAGAACTACTTAAGGTGAGTGAAGGGGATGTTCGATCAGCGCGTTTGGTGTTGGGGATAAAGCCGGTTTACAAGCGAGTTGATAGCTGCGCGGCAGAGTTTGCGTCTCCCACTGCGTATCTTTACTCAACCTATGAAACGGTGTGTGAAGCTGCGCCTTCAAGTCGTGAAAAAATTATGGTCCTGGGCGGAGGTCCAAACCGAATCGGGCAAGGCATCGAGTTCGATTACTGTTGCGTTCACGCAGCACTAGCCATGCGAGAAGACGGTTACGAAACCATTATGGTTAACTGTAACCCGGAGACGGTTAGCACGGATTTTGATACCTCTGACCGACTCTATTTCGAGCCGCTGACCCTGGAAGATGTCTTGGCAATCGTTGAAATTGAGCAGCCGAAGGGCGTTATTATTCAATTTGGGGGACAAACCCCTCTGAAGCTTGCGCGCGATCTGGAAGCGGCCGGGGTTCAAATTATTGGCACCTCGCCAGATGCAATCGATATGGCGGAAGATCGTGAGCGGTTCCAGCAAATGCTCCATCAGCTAGAATTAAAACAACCGGCTAATCGAATCGTACGAACGGTAGAGGAGGGTTTGGTTGGTGCCGCAGAGATCGGGTACCCCTTGGTGGTTCGACCCTCTTATGTGCTGGGCGGGCGAGCGATGGAGGTGGTCCACAAGGCAAGTGAGCTCGAGCATTATTTGAAAAACGCG
>JAQWWC010000250.1 GCA_029249645.1 Pseudomonadales bacterium | reverse complement strand
GATGGATGCACCCAACCTAAAAAGTCTAGATCCTGCCAGACTATTTTAGCTAAATCGGGGAACCAAACATCGTCTTCGGGGGTAAAGCAGCCTTGAAGCTGTGAAGCTGTGACAAAATCCATGGCGTAAACCTAATTTATTTTTGAGCAAAAACCAATACCAAAGCGCCTGACCCTTGGCAGCACACGCGCCTTGAGACATACTCGGCCGTCCCCCTTTTAAAAAATTCCGCCTTATGATTAACCTTGACCGCCAAGACACAACTTTTATCCTGACCTTGGACGATGAAGAAAACCGATGGAATACCAACTTCGTCCGCGCGATTAGTGATGCTCTCGACGAAGTCGAGGCCTCAACGGGACCCGCAGCACTGGTAACAACGGCCAGCCACCCTAAGTTCTTCTCAAACGGACTGGATCTAGAGTGGCGAGCAAGTACGGGCGAGCATCGTGGAGGAGACCGCGCTGCCTTTGGCACCGAATTTATGGCACTGATGGGGCGGATCATCACCTTACCCGTGCCTTCGATCTGCGCAATCAATGGTCACGCTTTCGGCGCGGGCTTCATGATGGCCCTATGCCATGATGTCCGGTTCATGCGCCGTGATCGAGGTTTTGCCTGCGCGAACGAAGTTGAAATTGGCATGATCATCCCGGATCCGGAACTTGCCCTGTTTAAGCACAAGCTCCCGGCCAATGTATTTTTTGAAACGGTTCAACTCGCTCGAAGATGGACCGGTCCGGATGCGGCAGAGGCAGGCATCATCTCAAATGCCTTTGAGCTAACTGACCTACTCCCGAAAGCCATTGAAAAAGCGGCGGCACTTGCGCACTTGGGCAATAACCGTCACGTATACAGCACCATGAAGGAGCGTTTATTTGGGGACTCGGCAGCAATTAACACGCCCCACGGCGCCGCTCATTTGCTCAAAAATGCGCATCACGGGTAGGGCTCGCGCCACAATCTGCCCATTGTCTGCGATCGATGACTTTCGCTCATTTGCGGGTTTGTTTATGATGGTTGCGACTTCAAGCACGCGGCGCTTGTAAGCGCACTGCTCACCTTTAAGTTTACTTGTACCAAATTCGAAAAGTCCGCTGAAACCGTACCAGGATCAAATATTATCAACCGCCTGTGAGACAAACTCTGGGACACTCAATACACGCTAACAAATGATGACCACCGCATGAACTATAATTTAAATGAAGACCAAACGGCCTTTCAGGAAGTCGCACGACAATTTTCTGACCGAGAACTCGCGCCAAATGCGGCCGAATGGGACGAGCATAAAAAATTTCCGAAAGACGTCATTGCGAATGCCGGCGCACTCGGATTCTGTGGGCTCTACTGCCCTCCGGAAGTCGGTGGCATGGGGTTATCTCGCTTGGATGCATCTATTATTCTTGAGCAATTGGCCATGGGCTGCACCTCAACAACCGCCTTTATCTCGATTCACAACATGGCAACTTGGATGATCGCGACCTTTGGCAGCGATCAGGTACGAGAGGAACTTTGCCCTGACTTAATCTCAGGCCAGAAACTTGCCAGCTATTGCCTCACAGAACCGGGCGCGGGTTCAGATGCCGCCTCCCTTAGAACCCATGCGACTTTAGAGGACGATCACTATGTCGTCAGCGGCAGTAAAATGTTTATCTCAGGCGCTGGCGAAACCGACACGCTAGTCACAATGGTGCGAACGGGCGATGCGGGGCCGAAAGGCATTACCTGTCTTGCGATTGCGGCCGATGCCGAAGGCATAGAATACGGCAGCAACCTCAACAAAATGGGCTGGAACAGCCAACCGACTCGCGAGATTGTTTTTAATCAGGTAAGAGTACCTGTCAGCCGGCGTATCGGCGGCGCTGGTGATGGCTTTAAAATTGCGATGAAGGGCCTAGATGGCGGCCGAATCAATATCGCGACCTGCTCTGTCGGTACAGCCCAAGCTGCTTTGAATCGGTCGAAAACGTACCTGCAAGAGCGTGAGCAATTTGGCGAGGCCATCGCAAATTTTCAGGCGCTGCAGTTCAAACTTGCCGATATGGCAACTGAACTGGTTGCCGCCCGACAAATGATTCGATTAGCTGCTTTTAAAGTTGACCATGGCGACCCCGAAGCCACCGCCTATGCTGCCATGGCCAAACGTTTTGCCACCGATGCCGGTTTTAGTATCTGCAACGATGCCCTACAACTGCACGGCGGCTACGGCTATATGCGGGAATATCCGCTGGAACGTTACGTCCGAGATAATCGAGTCCACCAGATCCTAGAAGGAACGAATGAAATCATGCGGGTCATTATTGCCCGCAGATTGCTCGCCCTCGCAGACCTAGAAGCCATTACTTAAGGAGAGACCATGACTGAGAAATTACAATTTGAGATGCAGGACCATACCGCCTTAATCACCATTAATAATCCAGCGGCCAATACCTGGGACGCCGATAACCTGCAGGCCCTAGAAGCGCTTATCAAAGATCTCAATGCCGATCCAAACTGCTATAGCTTAGTCATTACTGGGGCGGGGGATAAATTCTTTTCGGCCGGTGCGGACCTCAACCTTTTCGCAAGCGGTGATCCGGAGCATGCGGGCATGATTGCCAATCATTTTCACGCAGCCTTCAAGGCCCTGACGCACTTCAACGGTGTCTCAGTTGCGGCCATTAATGGCTATGCCATGGGGGGCGGACTTGAGTGCGCGATGTCCTGTGACATCCGGATTGCTGAAGCGCAAGCTGTCATGGCACTCCCCGAGGCAACGGTTGGCTTGCTCCCGGCTGGCCTTGGGACCCAACACCTGCCTTGGCTGGTGGGAGAAGGCTGGGCTAAACGCATGATTTTGTGCGGGGAGCGGGTAGATGCTGAAACCGCGCGATCCATAGGCTTGGTCGAAGAGGTTGTGCCCAAAGGAGAGAGTTTGACCCGGGCGCTCGCGATCGCGGCCTCAACGGCAAAACAAAGCCCAACCAGCGTCGCAGCTTGCAAACAACTTATTATGGCGGCAAGGCATAAAACAATGCCTGAAGCCCTCAACGACGAACGAGAAGCCTTCGTTGCATTATTCTCAACACTCGATCAAAAAGAAGGTGTGAACGCCTTTTTAGAAAAACGCGCCCCGGCTTGGAAGAATGCCTAATGACGCCAACCGTTTTAGTTAACGAACGACCTCTTGGCCAAGGCGTCGCGCTCGGACATATAACACTCAATGCAGAGGCAACCTTAAACAGCCTAAGCCTTGAAATGATCGATTTGATTCAAGCGGCGCTTGATCGTTGGCGATCGCGAGCGGACATTATCGCGATATTTTTTGACGCCGCTGGTTCAAAAGCGTTCTCTGCCGGTGGCGACATTCAGAACCTCTACCACGATATGCAAGCAAAGCCCGGTGGCCCCTGTACCTATTGCGAGGCGTTTTTTGAGCGAGAATATCGATTGGATTTCGATCTCCATCAGTATCCCAAACCCACACTCGCTTGGGGGCACGGTATCGTTATGGGCGGTGGGCTCGGCATCTTTTCGGCGTGTCAATTCCGAGTTGCGACAGAGAAAACCCGAATGGCGATGCCGGAGATCACCATCGGATTATTCCCAGATGCGGGGGCTACCTATACCTTTAGCA
>JAQWWC010000249.1 GCA_029249645.1 Pseudomonadales bacterium | reverse complement strand
CTTTCGGTTACGATTACGAGAATTCGAACCTAATTTTGCAAAATGTCGGAACGGCGAAGCTGCCCATGTCGTCAACATTGATCGCGGCTGATGATTTGTTAGAAAATAAGGTCACAACGCTGTATTTCGATGTTGATATCTCGCTTGCGAATGATTGGACATTGACCAATAAGTTGTTCTACGAAGATTATGAAAATTTGAATGAAAATGCGTACGGGTTTTCGCAATTCCATGACGCGTCTGTCATCGAAGAGCAGCTTATCCTGTCGCGCGTTTTCGAAGGGGATGCTTTAACCACCTCGGTCCAAATCTCGCCTTCGATTCGTCAAACGAAATTTGAGCACGGTGATGACTACTATAACGAGTACTTTAGTCGTCGTGATCTGACAGGCCCATCAACGGCACTAGATCGTCGCGTGTTGTCAACGCGAATCGACTCGGAGTACAGCGAGTACTATGTCGGCGAATATACTGATCTTGGTTTTGGTGTCATGGTCGATTTATCGCACCAATCGGGTTTGTCTGTGTTGTTAGGCGCGCGATACGACACGATCGATATGGAAGTCACGACGCCTGATGGCAAGACGCAGTCGGATTCAGCGTTCACCTCATCAGAAGGTGGTGTTGATGTCGCGGTGAACAGCGCGTCCGATGAGCCAAACGGGGTGTCTTGGTCAGCGAGTCTGAGCTGGGCAACGCCGATGGGGCTTGTGCCTTATGTTACGGCGTCAGAGCAAAGCACGGTTATCGCAGGGCAGGGCGCGGAGCTTCAGGTCGGCAACGTGTTTACCAATAACGCCTTTGGTAGTTCTGAGTTGATGGAGTTTGGTATTAAAGGCAGCTTGCTCGATGATCGTCTGTACTTTGCGCTGTCTTCCTACGAAATGGAACGTACCGACTTTAATGCACAGTCCATTACGGTGAACCAAGCGGTTAAAACCGACGGCACGGAGTTTGAATTGCGTTGGGTCGTCAGCGAGAAATTCTTGATGACCTTGGGGTATAGCAATATGGAAGCCCTGATGTTGGCAACCCTTGCTGCGGGCAATGAATTCTCGTTCCTAGGCCAAGCGGATTTGCCGTTGATCGACCCAACCTTGCTGTGGGGTGGTCAAGTCGGCGGTCTGATTGATGTTGCGCCCAGTAAAGGGGTTCGAGCGGGTATGCCAGAGACTATCATGTCGGTCACAGCAAGCTATGACTTTGGCAACGGTATGGCGGTCAGCGGCAGTGTCGTTGACGTCGATTCAGTGGCCTCAGGTCAGTCTTTCGCGGTGACCTTGCCAGCCTATACACTGGTGAACTTAAGCTTAAGCTATGATGCAGAAGATTGGTCATTGATCGTTGCGGCCAAAAACGTAACGGATGAGCGTTACTTCAGAGCGAACTTCCCAGATCTGTTTGGTACTACGGTTGTTCTTCCTGAACTGCCACGGCACTATCAGGCGAAAGTGTCTTATCGTTTCTAAGGAATGGGTAAGATCTAAAAAAGGGCGCTCAGCGCCCTTTTTTTTGGCTGTGATTTGAGTGCCGGGGTCGGGTCGGGTAACTTGAATCAAGCAAGACCCGCCGAGGTGTGGGAGTCTCAAAATAGCAGATGTTTTAAAATGGTATGGTTTAACGAGCTGCTTGCGTTGACGGTTTCAGTTGGACCCCTGAGCGCTTTGAAAAGGAGAGAACGACGTGTCGAAGCAATGGTTACAACAAAGTGGTGTAATCGCGGTGGCGGTTTTGATGAGTTTGGCCGCGGCAGCCGAGCAGCCCGTCCCAGTTAAAGTGGTAGTGGTTACCATGTTTGAAGTGGGCGCGGATGAGGGCGATCGTGCAGGCGAGTTTCAGCTCTGGAAGGAGCGCCGTAACCTAACCAAGACCTTTCCTTTCATGGGCTATCGCGATTTATATTTGGATCCTGATGAAGGGCTCTTGGTGTTGGTCACAGGTATTGGCACCGCTCGATCGGCGGCCGCCATCATGGCCCTTGGTATGGATCCTCGTTTTGATTTAACTAAGAGTTATTGGCTGGTTGCCGGTATCGCAGGCTTCGATCCGGAAGAGGCCTCAATCGGTTCCGCGGCCTGGGCGGAATACTTGGTCGATGGGGATCTTTCTCATGAAATTGATGCCCGTGAAATCCCGGAAGACTGGCCTTTCGGTTATTTTGCGCGGTACACCAAGCGCCCCTTTGATATGGACAAGCCTGCCCCGACGGGAGAAATGTATCAGCTCAACACGGGCTTGGTCGATTGGGCCTTCCAGCAAACGAAAAATCTGAGCTTGCCGGATACCGATGCCCACGCCAAAGCGCATCGCGCCCTGTACACGGAGCATGTCAATGCCCGGCGCCCGCCCTTTGTTTTAAAAGGCGACCATGTCGCGGCCTTAACCTTTTGGCATGGTGCTTTGATGAATGATTGGGCCAATCAATGGGTTGATTATTGGACGGAAGGGCGCGGTGAATTTGTCTCATCGGCGATGGAGGATACCGGGACCTATTTATCCCTTAGCTGGCTCAATCGAGTTGGCCGGGTGGACGTCTCTAGATTGCTGGTGCTCAGAACGGCCAGTAACTATACGATGCCACCCCCCGGAATAACGGCGGCCGAGAATCTTCTAGCAGAAAATAAAGGTTACTCTGGTCTTGCGATTGCGGTGGAGTCTGCATACCTTGTTGCGTCAACCGTGGTTGACGAGCTTATTAGTGGGTGGGCTGTTTATGAGGATCAGTTGCCTCGCTTGGATGACGAGGAGGGGCTCCGATGAAAGCTTTAATCGAGCGATTACCCAAAGTAGAACTGCACCTGCACATTGAGGGCACCTTGGAACCTGAGCTAATGCTTGCGCTCGCCGAACGCAATCAAATCGCATTACCGTATAAGAGCCTGAGTGCGGTGCAAGCGGCCTATCATTTTGAAGACCTGCAAAGCTTTCTAAACTTGTACTACCTTGGCGCCAGTGTTTTGGTGACTGAAAACGACTTTTATGAATTGATGTCGCAATATCTCAGTCGAGCCAGTGCGCAAAATATTGTGCATGCAGAAGTCATGTTCGACCCCCAAACCCATCTCCAAAGAGGGATTGGTTTTGAGGTGTTCATGTCGGGATTCGTAAGGGCGATCGAAGAGGCTAAAGCGCAATGGGGTTTAAGCGTCTACCTGATTCTTTGCTTTCTACGAGATCAGTCCCAAACGGCTGCGCTTGAAACGTTAACGCTGGCAATACCGTTTAAGCATCAAATCAGCGCGGTGGGTCTCGATAGTGCTGAAATAGGTCATCCGCCGAGCAAATTTGAAGCCGCATTCGATGCTGCCCGCAAATCAGGTTATCACTTGGTCGCCCATGCCGGCGAAGAAGGCGGACCCGCCATGATCGAAGAGGCCTTAGACGTGCTGGGTGTTGAACGGATTGATCATGGCGTTCAATGTATTCAGGATGCGGCATTGCGCAAGCGGTTGGTGAAAGATCAAATTCCGTTAACGGTTTGCCCCCTGTCTAATGTCAAACTCCGAGTATTTGACCAGATGGCGCAGCACCCAATTTTGGACCTCCTGGCAGAAGGTTTATGTGTGACGGTGAATTCCGATGATCCCGCGTATTTTGGGGGGTATTTGACCGAGAATTTTTTGGCGCTGGACGCGGCCTTGGGCTTATCTGAAAAAGCGTTCCGGCAACTACTTGCCAACGGTGTTCGAAGCAGCTTCTTGCCCGAGGCGGAGCAAGCACGCTTAATCGATCAACTTTGGTAATCACCAAATGCTTTTAGGCCATGGATGCCGCCATTCGGATAATGCAAGAAGAGCAGATGTTGGAACCAGCCGGTTGTTTCAAAGGTGTCAAAGTGGTGGTAGGTATCGGGTTTGAGGGCCTGAAAGGGTAGCAAGGGTTGCCATCGGGTGCTTTGGCTTTGGTCTAGTCGAATGATGACTGCATCGGGCCACGACTCACCCATCTCTGCATAATGTCGGCCTTGCATATAGGCCTGAAAGTCATCTGGAACCACACGCTGACCATTTTCCAGCTGTACCGACCATCGCGGTATCGATTGCATACTGTCCGTGAGGTCGTGCTCTGGGGCCAAGCCAAATAGATGGCAAGATAGCGGCGCGTTTAATCGATGCAAGTAGGTATCAACCACAAAGGCTTGTAGCGCGATGGGTTGATTAAAGCTGAAGACAGCTTGTTCTCCAAAGCCAGAACGAGCCGACTCCCAACCCTTCATATGATTCTCGAGGCGATTGCCAAAGACGGCGTCCTGAGGGTGCCCGTAATGGTCATTGGAAACATTACTAATGCTTGCTTGTTCGAGGAGATTGATGGGCGTCACTGTATTGGTTACGGCCTCACCAAAGAGCGCGATCCTCGCAATCCCGCCCTCCTGGTGGCATAGCACTCGGCAGCGCTCGGCTTGGGTGGGTGGGATTATAAACTGATGAGGTTCATTCGGACGCAAAGTCTGATGCGATAGCACAATGACTTGGTCATCGACATCCTCAAGGATCACGGTCACTTCCGGCACATGATTGCCGGTGAACCACCGAGTATCGATATCGATCTGGGTCACCACACTACGAGTTTTGAGTCCCAAGCACAGGAAGTGACCGGCATTGGGCCGGAAACGAAAGAGCTGCTCCGTGGGGTGGGTCTCGGTACCGAGGTGTCGGTCCGTTTCAAATCCCCAATATTGGGCGCCCATATGAGTGAACTGACCTTGTCGGTCTGGTGGGGTGATCCCTTGAACCACCTCATGAGGGTTCGTGAAAGAGGAGTCACTGTACTCGATGAGAAAGCTGTCCAGTGCGTTCATGGTCGTATCTCAATCGGTTGGTGTAGTGTTACTTCGTCGCAATTAGGGGTGTCCCCATCCGCATCGACAACCAGAAAGTCCCCGGCTTCATTGAGGGCGACATTATAGTGATGCCAGGTGCCGGGATGATAATTGACGCCCTGGCCTGGCTGACCAATAAAAGCTCGGATCCGGCTCTCGAGCAGGGGCCCAGGGGGTGCCACAACAATGAGGTAAGGCGACTCTCCGAGCGGAATGAAGGCTTGGCTGGTTAGCGGATGACGTTCCAGGGCATGGACTTTGCGCGGTAACTGCCAAGCCTCACTGCGAAAAATGCTGATGCAGGGCGTGAGTCCCTCGGCCTTGAGCGCAAGGTTTGCCAAGTTATTAAATCGCACGGTATGGCCTTCGTTGATCGAGCGGATATCCGTGCAGTTGTCTGCAGAAAGGAGGTCGCCAAACGGTAAAAAAGTCTCGTGGGTGAGCGGTTCAGGATTGAGAAAGGGAACTTTCATAGGATGGATTGCTCAATTTAATACCAGTTTATGGCCAGTCATAACGTCAGTTTGACATTGGGTGGCAGCGATTGAGGTTGGACGTATCAAATGCCCAAATCCAACAAATTATAGTCCTTAATGGCAGGTCTTAGGGCTTCATCCCAGGTAATCGTATGGGCCTTGAGCGGCGCGTACGCATACGAGGACTCATTCGGTCGGTGTTGCGCTCTTGCTGAGATGCCATACCCGATCATCTTAGCGCGCTCAAAAATGCGTTCAGAATCGTAAACAGTTGCCGGACTGTGGATGCCGTTTCCGATCGAACCGAATACAGAGCTTCGCCTGTGAAAGCCAAAATTGAGGGTCACTCGAGGCTTGCTTGAGGTGTTCGCAAAGCTGCCGTGCACGGCTTGTCGATTACAGATTGCCACGTCGCCTGGCGCACACATCATGGGGACGGCATTTGTGAGTCGATCAGAACCTGCGTCCAACATCATCTTTTTGATATCCGCCGGTCCACTGTGCGAGCCGGGAACGACCCAAAGGCCATTTTCCGCATCGCTCCCGTAAAGCTGCGCCATAAAATTAAAGCCATGGGTTCCTTCATCAAAATCAGGCCGGTCCCATTGTGTGGTGCCATCTTGGTGCCAGGCAACTGAGCCGCCGAGATGGGGATGCTTGAGCCAAATGGCCTCGTTGAAGGGGGTAAAGTCGGATCCATTGACAGCCTCGGCGACGGCCAATAATTGGGGATGACCATAAAGGCGGAGACAGGCATCTGAAAATTGCAGAGAGCCCAAAACAATTTGCAAGACATGATCCGGCGCATCACTCGGGGGTTTAGGCTCATGCATTTTGACTGGATGGCGTCCCTGATTTTTACTCGTGCCGCCTACAGGATCGCTTAAAGGGGCAACCCAGCCAAAATTTTTGCCGGCCAGGTCTTGCCCAAGGGCCGTGTGACCGTTTTGATCAACGGTGGCTTTTGGCGACGCAGGGGCGCGTTTTTGAATGGCTTGAATGTCGGCTTCAAGTTCGCTCAGTTCCTGATTGTCTAGGACGCCCTCGAAAACATAGAACCCGTGTGCTTTATATTGATCTAGGATGCGTGAATCGAGTCTGCCTTGTGCATCTAGCTTTAGCGGACCGCGGTTACCCAATTGCAGGGCTTTGGCTGCGCCGCGTTCTTGGTACTGACGAAGATCGTCATTATTGGGGGTTAGGGTTTGAGGTTCCTGATCATTCATGGTTTTTAGCTCTTAAATAATTGGTCGCTGCCGATCTGACCGATGACATTTTACCAGGGATTTCATGCACCTTAATGATCGTGATCGTGATCGTGATCGTGATCGTGGTGGTCGTGACCGTGGGGGCGTGCTTGGAGCTCAAGTATTCGATGCTCGAGAGCGCTTGTCTCGAGCAGTGCGTTGTCCTGAAGCAGCTCTGTGAGCGCATTTTGAAAGCAGTCAAAGTAAGCGTAATTTTGATCGGTTTGACCCAGATTCTCAGTTTCCCAGTGTGTGATGGCTCGAATTAAGTAAACGCGAAAGGTGTCTCGGTCAAAATAACCTTGTTGATACATGGCTTCGGCAATGCCGAACAGGCGGTTTTGCCAAGGCGCCTCGAATATTATTTCGCCATTGCTCATGGGCGGTGCGGTTTCGCCGCGTAACTCGAGATCGGTCATGATGGGGTCTCGATTGCCGCAACGCCGATCATTGCATCTCGAGTAATCAGCTCAGCTAACGCCGTTTCATCTAGGTCTTCGGTGCCAGCAGGGCGCAGCGGCAGCACCAGATATCGAATCTCAGCAGAGGAATCCCAGACTTTGATGCTGGTGGTATCGGGCAAGGTTAGTCCCATCTCCGTCAGCACCTTGCGCGGCTCTCGAACGATTCTTGAGCGATACCCGGGGTCTTTGTACCAGCGTGGGGGCAAGCCAAGAACCGCCCAGGGATAACAAGAACACAGGGTGCAAACGACAACATGGTGAACCGACTCGGAGCAGGCTTTGACGATCAGCTTGTCGACCTGTCCACCCTCAAAACCATACTCTTGAACGATGGTTGTTGCATCTTCGAGCAAGCGTGCCTTAAAACCCTGATCAACCCAGGCGCGCGCTACTAACTTGGCGCCGTTCATCGGCCCGACTTGTTCAGAAAAAGTGGTTAAGACGGTATCGATGGCCTCACTGGTCAATAACTTTTTTTCGATTAGTAACGTTTCGATGGCTTCGGTGCGAAGGCTTTGCGGAGAAGGCTGATCACTCATAGGATTGTCTCGATCAAGCTAAGGTAGGGCTCAAATAAATCCAAGTTAAGCTCAAAGGCCTCTGAAAAACCGAGGTCCAGGCTCTTGAAACTAACCGTGTAAAGGTATTGTGATTGCTCGCCATGACCGTGGGCTCGGAGATCAGGATAAGGCCATAGTCCCTGGCACGCCGTAATTAGGCCTTTTTTGTTCCGAGCGTAACCGGGCAGCCGGGTATGACCTAGGGGCGATGCTTGAACAGTATGAACAGGGTCGCCTACTTTAAACCAGGGCGCTTCGCCTACCGGGTTGCGTTTAGCCGGAATACCCGTTGCTTGGGTTTTGGTGAGGCTAGGTCGTGCTGCGATGAGATCATCTGGACCTGCCCCTAAATGGGCGGCGCGCTCGGTGATTTCAGCCGTTGTCAGAATGCCGGCTTCGACAAACAAGGTTTCAACCGCCCCGAGCCAGCGGCCATAGTAACCATGCTCAAGGTAGGCTTTTGGTTCAATCCGTTCAACGGCATGCCGGAATTGATCGATGTTGGTGTAGGCGCCCGCTTGAGCTGACGCTCGAACCATGGTGAAAACGGTGGCTTCCCAGCGGTCTTTAAACACTGGCTCATTGCGGAGATACCCCAGCGCGCTATGGCCGGATTGTCCGCCTAAATCATGAATACCATCCATGAGTTTGCGCTCTCAAATTAGTTCGGTGAGTTTGAAGCCATTAATCAGCGTTGGCAAGATCTGCTCTAAACACTGCTGGTAGGCCTTGCTCGATTTTTGGTCAAAAGATTTAGGGTTCCGATCAGAAGCCGCGTACTGAGCCCGCACCCTTCAATAGTGTCGATCTTTTCGGCAGTCGTACGTTCGCAAAGATGCCGGGCCTTTGCATTTGATCTTTGAGCGTCTTTACTAGGCATCGGCTGGGTCATTAAACATTAAGTCTAAGTGGGCCTTCGGCAGTGGCTCGGATAACTTAGAGACGAGTACGGTTAAAAGCACCGAGGCAATCTCTCCCATCACGGCGCAGGAGTAGGGATTCGGGCCTTCTTCATAAAGCCATAGCGCAGGCAGATAGGCAAAGGTGCCAACAAGCCATTGCGGATCAATCAGTTGTGCGTGCGCAATGATAAAGACCGCAAAACCACCCAGGAGGCCCGCAACGGCGCCGGCCAACGTCACGCCGCGCCAGAGCGCGCCCACAACCAGAGGGCCGGCAAACGCGGCCATCATGCCGCCAACGCCAATCCAGACGATTAAAGACACGTTCACATCCATTAAAGACCATGCCATGACCATGCAGATGAGTAGCACCGCGACCGTTGAAACTCGAGAAATCAGTAGAATCCTGCGATCCAGCCGTTCCGGATCAATATCTGGATGGAATATAGGAACAAATGTTCGACGATAGAGGTCATTCGCAATGATTTGAGAGGACGACACAACGAGGCCGTCGGCGGTACTCATAACGGCCGATAGGACGCCAATACCAATGAGCGCGGCAAGCCAGGTGGGAAAAATTTCGATAAACAGGAGCGGGAGCGCCTGATTGGGGTTAGCACCTTCCGCATACAATGCGTCGCCAAAATAGGCGCGGGCGAGCAATCCGCCAAGCCCAAGCATTCCCAGCATTAAGCCAAACAGGGCGGCGAGCTTAACAAATTGGAACCGGTCTTGAGTGGAATCCAGGGCCCACAGTTTGTTGCCTAAATGCGGTAGCAGGCCTAGGGGCATGTGCGCAAAGGCAATAACGAAGATCGACCACCAGGAATGATACAGTGGCGTGCTGGGATTGAGCGCCGTGGCGAGGTTCGGGTCTTGGGCCTCCAGGTTGTCCACAAGGGCTAATAGACCGCCATCGATGCCGTAACCCATAAGCGTCAGAACAATCACGAGAACAGCCAGAACCAACATGAGTGCGCCTTGAAAGCCGTCGGTCAATATGTCCGCATGCGCGCCGCCTAAAACGACGTAAAACAATAAAACAAGCGTTGTGATCCCGAGGGCCCACTCGGCGTTAAGGCCAAGCATAATTTCAAACATGACCACGCCTGACACCAGCTGACCAGCGAGATAGAAAAATAAAACCAAGGACAATAAGGATACGGCTAGTCGCATGAATTCTGATTGATAGCGGTCGCCAAGATACTCGGGAATCGATCGGTTACCAAAGCGATTGCCGGATGTTGCGATCAGTCGCATCGAGATCAAAATGCCGACATAAACGCCGATGGGATAGAGGAAATTACCCCAATTTGCGGCCAGCCCCCACTCGTAACTAAGCGCCGGGCTGCCTAAAAACGTTGCACCACTGGCAGTTGAGGCAGCGAATGCCAGCGCGAGGAAAAAAGGTCCATAAGCGCCGCGCGCCGTTGCGAAATCGTCGGCATGTTTGATTTTGCGTTGAGCATATAGGCCGATACCGACCATGAGTGCGATGTACAACCCTAAAAATAGCCAAGACCATTCGGTTAAGTTCATGGTGGCCTCCTTTGGCCAGATTCAATCATGTTTGAAGCTTTGATGGAAATCTGAGATTTTGGTGTAAACCAACGAGGACTTCGCGACGGACGGTGCGGGGCGCTGGGGCATTGAGCTTGCGGTCTTGATAGACGCTTGCGAAAGCGTTTCTAAAAGTGGCTGTTTTGGGCGCCGAAGTTGATCGAGCCTGCGCGCATCATGTTATCCATAATTAACTCGGTTATTGCAGCGATGGAACACTACGGCATAACGACATTGATCGCAGTGGCGTGATAAATGGGAGTGATGGGCCTCGATCTGATGCTAGACGAGATCTGACGAAAGGATCATGATCGAGTTATCAGGGAGTTTCACCTATGTTCGAAAGTACGTCCAAGCGTTGGATTGTTTGCCTCACCCTCAGCCTTAATCTTAGCTTCAGTTTTGTGTCTGTGTTGAATGCCAAGCCCGGTGCCCAAGAGGTCATAGGTGAATTGGACCGTATTCCGATGCACCGTATATCGGTTGAAACCCGTTCTCATGCAGCTGTCGATGTCAAAATAGACGGCCGTGTTACCGAAGCTGTTTGGAAGGATCTTCCCTCCTTTGACAATATGATAGTGGCAGTGCCAGGGACCGGGGAGCCGGGTGGCTACCCAACCGACATACGCGTTTTTGCGACGGAAAAAGGCTTTTTTGTTTCCGCTGTGATGCAACAACCGGTCCAATCTTTGGTTAAAAGGTTGACGCCTCGGGATCAGTTCATCGATCGGGACACTTTTGGGTTTACCTTGGATACCACCGGCGCCGGGTTGTTTGCCTATTGGTTTATTGTTGCCCTGGGCGATGCCGTTATGGATGGCAAAGTGCTTCCAGAGCGGCGTTATACCAATGATTGGGATGGTCCTTGGATTGGAAAGTCTGCAATCACCGACAACGGCTGGAGTGTTGAGCTGTATCTGCCCTGGTCCATGATGAATTTGCCTGAATCAGATGTCTTAAGAACAATCGGGTTTAGTGCGAGTCGGCAGATTTCGAGTGAAAACGAACGCTATCAATGGCCAGGTCATTCCTATTCCTCTCCTCAGTTTGTAACCGCGCTCAACGAGATGCAGTTGCAGGGCGTTGAGCCTCGCATGCAATGGAGCTTGATCCCATTTCTATCCGGAACGATCGATGACGCGCGGGATGAAAAAACGGCTCGAGCTGGTGTTGATATTACCTGGCAGCCCAACAGCTTAGTGTCGATCAACGCTACCTTGAACCCGGATTTTGGGGCGGTTGAGGCTGATGATGTTGTTTTGAATCTGACGGCGCTTGAAACGTTTTTCCCTGAGAAGCGATTATTTTTTTTGGAAGGTAGCGAGGTGTTCGAAACAACGCCAAGAGCAAATTCAGGTAATAGTTTGCGCGAAACGACCAATGAAAACTTCGCCACGACCTCCCGGCGGGTTTTCGTGACCGATTTTATGCCGGCACCCATTAGTCTTCTCAATACCCGGCGCATCGGGGGAACAGCTAATCAAGTTGATGTGCCACAGGGGATCGCGCCTGCTCGCGGCGAGCGGGATTTACCCACGAACCTTTTGGGAGCGGTGAAGCTTACTGGTGGTGCCAATGGCTTTCGCTATGGCGCGATGACCGCCATTGAAGATGAGGTCTCCTGGCGGGCAACGGATGCCTTAGGCCGCGATCAGCAGATCATGGATGCCGGTCGTGATTTCAGCGTTTTGAGACTCCTCTATGAGCACAAGGATGAGAACCGCTTGGGATTGGGTTATCTGGGTACCCAGGTCACTGGACCACGTTATAAGGCCTCTGTGCAGGGCCTGGACCTGCACTATGGTTTGGGCAGCGGGCTATTCGGGGTGGATATGCAGTTGGTTCAAAGTGATCGTGCCGGGGAAACCGGCCGCGGCGGGATTCTTGATGTGCGCTATGCCGCGAGTTCTGCGATTCAGCATAAATTCGAATTCGAATATTTTGATTCAAAGGTCAACGTCAATGATCTGGGCTTTCTACGGCGCAATAACTACCGCGGGGGTCAGTACCTCTTAAGTTATGCATATCCAAAGCCCGGTCGTTGGTTTCAGGCCGCACGGGGGACGCTTATTTTTCGGCACCAAGAGAACCTCACGGCAGGACAGGTTGTCGATCAGGGCGTCTTTTGGCGAAATACGTTGGTCTTGAAGGGCCGTAATACCATTCGATCGGCGATTGCTTATTTGCCGAGCCGGTATGAAGATCGAAATAGTCGAGGCAATGGCGCGTATAAAACCTCGGATCGAATCTGGCTCAACGCTTTATGGGCAACCGATGCAAGCCGGCCACTGAGTTTCTCAACCAGCATTGGCGGCTTGCAGGAGGACCTTGGCGACTGGACCCTCAATCTAACCGCGGGGGTCACCGCTCGGTTATCAGATAGCCTCTATTTTGACCTTGATTTAGCGTACAAGCGGCGAACCGGTTGGGTGGTCTACCAAGGCGGACGCGAGTTTGGCGCGTTCGATGCCATCGATCTGCAACCAAGCTTTGATTTGAATTGGTTTTTGGCCGCAGACCATCAAATCAAATTCAGTTTCCAGTGGGCGGGGGTCAAGGCCTACGAAAGGCAAGCTTATCGGGTCCCCAGTGCCGATGGCGCTCTACAGCGTCGTGCTGGGGCGGCTGGACCTCGAGACTTCACGGTGAGCCTTTTGACAACGCAAGTGCGATACCGCTGGGAAATTGCGCCCTTGACCGACTTCTATGTGGTTTACAATCGCGGGAATCAACTGCCCCCGACCGAAGCAGATGCCTTTGGAGACTTGCTCAGTGATGCGTTCCAAGACCCAGTGGTGAGCAGTCTCGTGGTGAAACTGCGTTATCGCTTTGGTGGTTGAGGGGCGCTTCCTTGTTACTTCGATTCGCCGAACATCAGTAGAAAATCGTTGATTGGAAATCGGGTTGTTGAGACTTTCGCGGTTTCATAAATCGTATTGAGCGAGTCCAAGTGCATATCCTCTGCCGCGCGATAGCCCATGGTCCAATCTGGGAAAAAGCGCGCGCTGATATCGTCCTCAAACAAGACGCTCAGTACCTCATGTCGGGGGTCTGCTTGAATGCGATCATAGATCGCGTTGATGGCATCAAGCTGCCCCTCAATTAACTGCATAAAGTAGCCGTTGTGATAGAGCAGCGCCCCGGTCACCGAGGCGGCGGCATTCCAGCGTCGACAATTTGTTAGGAGCTGATCTAGGTCGTGGTCACTGAAGACATCGACGGCTTTGCTGAGGTAGGTTTTACTCACCAGATTTTGATGATCATCAACTGCGGTTGGATTCGTCATTGAACACTGGGCTCCTCAGTCACGGGGGTGCTTTTATCCCAAACCCTGGGATGACTTTGCAAATCAGAGAACGAGCTTAGCAAAAAAACCGCCCCAGATTGGAAAAATGTCGGATTTCTTCCCGAGTGAACTTGGCCAGACCCGCAAGCCCTGTGCTATCTTCCAAGCAGTCGCGCGCCGCGCGACTCAGGAGGAAAGCGATGGATATTAATCCGATGGCTGCGGGGCTGTCGAAGGTTCGACTCGAGCGCATTACCCATCACCTGCAACGCAATTTTATTGAACCGGGCAAATTGGCAGGCTGTCAGACCTTGGTTGCGCGCAAAGGCGTGATCGGTTATTTCTCCTCACTGGGTTTCGCCGATCTCAGTGCACAAACGCCGGTTCAGGACGATACGATTTTTCGCATCTATTCAATGAGTAAGCCGGTGACGTCGGTGGCGCTCATGCAGTTATACGAGCGGGGACTGTTTCAACTCAATGACCCGATTTCGCGGGTTATCCCGCAGTGGCGGGATATGAAGGTTTATACAGGAAGTGGGGCACCTCTCGAGAAAACCTTTGAGCCCCTCACGTCGCCCGTCACCTTTCGTCACATTTTGAGTCATACCGCTGGGTTGTCTTATGGCAACGGTCAC
>JAQWWC010000248.1 GCA_029249645.1 Pseudomonadales bacterium | reverse complement strand
GCCGAAACAACAAAAGGCTCGGCGTTGCTGGCGTCATGAGGCATCGAGTGGCGCTCCCGAAAAATGATTCAGGGCTGTAAAAGCGGTTACCGGATGACGTTTTAATTTAGTGAGCTGTCGAGTCGGTTCGCCAATGCCAACGAGTGCCGCGATCGCATGGTCCGATGGGACGCCTAAAAGGCGTTTTGCTTCGGGCTCTGTATGGCTAAGAAAGGTTGTTAGGACCCCGCCTAAACCTTCGTTGCGCGCAGCGAGCAGGATGTTCCAGACAAAGGGGTAGATTGAGGCGCCAGCGATTACGCCAACGCGGTCAAGATCTTTGTCGAAAGCAGTTACCAGGTTTAAATCGACGGTGACCACCAGCACAACCGGCGCTTGCGTGAGTTGCCCCGTAAAGGGCATGTCTGAGGACATGGCATCGATACTGGCCTGGGTCACAGTAGAAGGTGAAATGCTGTTAAAAGGCGTCTCGCCAGCGACTGCCATGGCTTTGTAAGCTTGGATTGTGGGCGCCATGAGGGTTTGTAAATCGGATCTCAACGAGGGTTCTTCAATCACCAACACCTTCCAACCCTGACGATTACCACCACTGGGTGCGAATCTGGCATGGTCTAATATCCGATATAGTGTCTCATTCGAAACGACGCGGTCGGTAAAGGATCGTGCAGCAAAGGTGGTTTTCATGACCTCATAAGTTTCCATAAGCTTGCCTCCAGTTTGGGAATTCAGGCGATTTTATTATCGCGCAATCTATTCGAGATTGGCATCTTTGCATTGGCTTGGTTCCTTTGTCGTCTGACTTTGACGTTGAGAGCGACAGTGATAGCATCTAGTTGGAAAAACCGGGCTGTCTAAGGTTAGGCAAAAGATTTGTGCTGGGAGACGAGCCAAATAAAGGCGCGCTAATATGTGCTGCTCGGCCAGGGGTTCTGCAATGGGGTACTGGGTTTGGAGATACAGAAAGATTTGAGGAAGCGTAATGTTAAAATCGGGTGATACAGCGCCAGCATTTTCCCTACCAGATCAGTCGGGTAATCTGATTAGTTTGGCAGACTTCATCAATAGCCGGGCCTTGGTTTTGTACTTTTACCCAGCTGACTTCACCCCGGGATGAACGAAGCAAGCCTGTGGCATACGTGATATGCACGAAGACTTTGAAGCCCTCTCATTACCGGTATTGGCGATTAGCCCACAGAGTGAGGACAGTCATGCTCGGTTTGCTAGCCAGCACCAGCTGCCGTTCCCGTTGTTGGTAGATGCCGATAAAACAGTCATCAAGGCCTATAAAGTGAACGGACCAATGGGGCTAGGGGTGCGCCGAGTCACTTATTTAATTAGTCCTGAGGGCGTTATTATCGACGCGCTTCAGGCAGATTTCCGAGTGAACGAACACTTGAGTTTTTTGAAGCGGTTCATTGAATCTCAAGCTCCCTCGAGCCGTTAACGATACTCAGGTGCAACATGACGATAATGGTGAAGCCCTTTAAACCTCGGCCTCAAGATAGGGTTAAGCCGACTCTGGCGCGACAAACACAGCGGGTGATTGCGGGCCTGATAGCGTTTGCCAGTTGCTTTTGGTTGCCCGCGGCAATGGGTTGGTCGGCAACGGGGCACCAACTGACCTGTGAGGTTGCGGAAAGCCAATTGACCGATGAGGTGAAGGCTCGAATACAGGGGCTGATGCGGGCGCTGCCGGATGCGCAGCGAGATGATCTGTTCGATGGCAAGGCGCTGACGTTTGCAGACTTGTGTACTTGGGCGGATCAGGTCCGGCCCTTAAAACAGTATAGGTCGGTTGCGTCTTGGCACTATGTCAACGTGGCGCGCGACGCGTCCACCGTCAGTTACGACAAGTGCGTAACTGGTTGCCTTTTAACCGCAATCGAAACCCATATTGGTTTGCTGCAACAGGCCGAGTTGTTGCCCTGGCCTCGATTGCAATCGTTAATGTTCTTGAGTCATTGGGTCGGAGATCTTCACCAGCCCCTACACGTGAGTTTTTTCGAGGATCTTGGTGGCAATCGCACACAGGTAACCGGATATGACGCTTGTTCGAACCTTCATGGGGTTTGGGATTTTTGCTTAGTAGCCACAACTGGAAAGTCACGCTCGGATCTTTTGATCGAACTACTCGCCCTGCCTGGGGCCGACGGCTTTGATCAGGGGACTACGCTAAGTTGGGCGCAAGAGTCTATGGATTTAGTGACCCATCCACGGGTTCAGTACTGCCGTAAAACTGATTCAGGGTGTCAGCCGTGGGCAAGGCAACGCTATGCCCTTAGTGCTGATTACCAAGCGATTAACTGGCCTGTCGCTAAGCGGCGTCTTGCCCAGGCGGGTTATCGTCTAGCGGGTTTGATGAACAGGCTAATGGCGGCGCCGTAACCGTATCCGGCCGAGCGGGGACGTTCTAATTGAGGATGCTATGAAGGCATCCTTCGTGCAGCATTGAGCGGACACTTTCGGTAAGGCGCGAAGGCACTCCACGTCATTGCCTGAGGGGGTGGCCTGGCAAGATGGGGATGTTTGCTAAAGATAGTTTGTCTTTTCGAGCACGTGCGGCTTGGGGGGTCTCATTGAGTGCTAAGGCCAACTGGACCTCGAGTATCATGGGGCCGAGTCATTAACCGGTTGTTAGTAGTAATTAGCGATTGTTAGGAATCTGAGGTGCGGCAGTAGAGCGTCGAAAATAACGGATAAAAATCATTTGGGAGTGAAGTATGTCAAAAAACGCGATTTGGATTACAGGCACTCTGGTTGCGCTGGTGCTGGGCTTGGCTATGGGGTTCATGGGCTCAGATAATGGGGTTAGGGTGGAGGGGTTGGCACTTTTTGCAGGTTGCATTGCCTTGAGTTTTATCGTCCAGTGGTGCGCGTTTGTGCCAGCCTATGGTTTTAGTACGGAAAAATTCTATGATCTCATTGGGAGCGTAACCTACATCACGCTGGTGGTGATTGCCTTGGTTTTTATGCCCGAATCGAGCCCGCGGGACTATCTTTTTGGCGCGTTGGTATTGATCTGGGCGACTCGACTCGGTCAATTTTTGTTTCGGCGGGTGCTCTCAGCTGGTGAAGATCGCCGCTTCCGTGAAATGAAAACAGATTTTTTGCAGTTTTTCATGACTTGGACACTGCAAGGTTTGTGGGTTGCAATTACGCTTTCAGCTGCCTTGGCCGCGATGACTGCGTCAGAGAAGATGCCGCTAGATTATTGGGCTTTGGTTGGTGGGTTGGTTTGGGTTGTTGGATTTGCAATTGAAGTGGTTGCGGATGCGCAAAAGACGCAATTTCGTCAGGACCCAGCGAATCGCGATCAGTTTATTCAGTCAGGTCTGTGGGCGTGGTCCAGGCACCCTAACTATTTCGGCGAAATTTTATTGTGGTTTGGGATTGCCCTAATTGCCTACCCCGTGCTTCAGGGGCTTCAGCATTTTGCGTTGATATCGCCAATTTTTGTATTTGTGCTGATGAACTACGTTAGCGGCGTCCGTATGCTCGAGGCCCGCGCTGATCGCAAATGGGGTCGAGAAGAAGCCTATCAGGCTTATAAAGCCCGTACGCCCTCCCTACTCATGAAAAAGCCGACGTAATCTTGGGTAGTGAAGCACTGGGTTCAACCTCGGACGCTTGCTTGACCAAGGCTAAGATTCGATTTAGGCTACGGAAAAATGGAATCAAAGTGGGATTTTCGCGCAAACAAACCTTTTCCTGTTGTTTTATAGGTATGGCGCGATCAAAAGAACGTTCGAAGGTTTCGGGGGGCACGATGGCTAAGCGGTGAGACTACCCCTTATCGCCATAAAGAGGATAAGCAAAACTGTAAGAGCCTTTTAAAAAGGACGCTTCACATTGAAAGAAGTAGGTTACAAGGTTGCAAGCGTTTCTAAGCCGCAGTTCGTCTGGTTCTACGGGCCCGTCGTTATCGCGCTTTATCAAACGGGGCGAGATCAAGGCTTACTAGAGCCATCTATCTACGAAAAGGTTTTATCGGAGGATGGCTCAAGTCCTGATCCGGAGTTCTCTTTGAGCTTCGAGCAAGTTAACCAGGATATGGAGTCAGTATTAGCGAAAGATCCCAGCGCATTCGATGCTTATTGGCGAGAGACAGGACTCAAAGAGGCAATGGTCGCGCGGGTCAGTTATTCTGTAACCCAAGCCACGATCAAGGCGGCGATTCAGTGTGTCGCGGATACTCGGCTGATGGACACGAATACCGCCTGTAATACAACGCTTGAAACTTCTGAGACCTTTTCGATCCGAATCCTGCCACGGATTCCCATTCCCGATTGGCACCATCATTTTTTCGTCGCCCAGTTCTTATCGGGTATTCCTAGATTGTCGAAGTCCGGGGTATTGCAGATTCAGGAGTTGATCTACCGTGGTCGGCCGATGGCAGTAACCGAATACATGAATCGTCAAATTGAGATTGGGGTCACTAGTGATCAAGCGACCGAGGTCGTTTGGGCCAGAGGTCAGGTCGAGCAGCCTTCTATTTTTGCAAATGAGAGCAGTGCGTCACATTTTAAGGCCTTGATTCAGCCGACATTGCTGGCTCGGGCTGATTCTGACGGCATGAGTGGACGGGTGGTTTTTTACATTGACGAGGCGTGTCGATCCTTTGATAAGGTCTCTATGCCACTAGCGGCCGAGGCGTTTGGTATGGAGACCTCGACCTTGCGCCGGCGTCTCGCGTCAGAGGGCACCAAATTTAGTGAAATTCTTCAGGACTATCGGCGTGTAGAGTCTATGCGGTTGTTGAGTCGCGGTCATCCAGTTAAGGACGTGAGCAAGATGCTCGGTTACTCCGAGCCCAGCTCCTTTCAGCATGCATTTAGGATTTGGTACTCAGCTTCGCCTAAACGGTTTTTGAGGAATGCGACTGCGGGCAGCTGGGAGCCGGCTGACCTGAAATAGACCGATCATATGCTCGGTTAATCCCGCATTTGGTCAAAAGCGGCGCGCAGTTCCTGCACAAATAGGTCGGGTTGTTCGAAGGCCGCAAAATGGCCACCCTTTGTTAATTGATTGAAGTAGCGAAGGTCCTTATAGCGTTGCCTTGCCCACCGCTCAGACGTTTTGAAGATCTCTTTTGGAAAGATGCTGATCGCCGACGGCACCGTGACCGGTAAAGATGACAAAGTGCTGCTGCCAAAACTTTCCCAGTAGATTCGCGCGGAAGAGGCGCCTGCATTCGGTAACCAATACAGCATGACATTATCTAACAGTTCATCGAGACTCACGATGTTCTGGGGCAAACCATCGCAATCCATCCACTGATAGAATTTTTCCAAAATCCACGCGGCCTGTCCCATGGGAGAGTCGGCAAGACCATAACCTAGAGTTTGAGGGCGAGTGCTTTGCTGCTTGGAGTACCCTGAATCATGATTTTGATAGAACTGCAAAGCAGCGAGGCTGTCGCGTTCCGCATCAGTCAAGTCATCCATGGTCTCGGGATTTGGCGTGACGATCGGCATAGTGACGTGGATACCTTGGCAATGCCCCAGATTTTGAACGCCGATGGCGGTTGTGACAATCGCGCCCCAGTCGCCGCCTTGGGCGAGATATTGGGGATAGCCAAGCCGCAGCATAAGCTCATCCCATGCCTCCGCGATTTTTTCAATGCCCCATCCGGGCTGAGTTGGCTTACCCGAAAAGCCGAAGCCGGGGAGCGTTGGACAGACCAGGTGAAATGCTTGTTCGGCGGTGCCGCCATGGGCAACTGGATCCGTTAATGCTTCGATAACCTTTTGAAACTCAACAATTGAGCCAGGCCAACCGTGGGTCATTAAAAGTGGTCGAGCTTGATCATGTTTAGACTGAATGTGCAAAAAGTGTATGTCGACGTCCGATAAAGTTGTCTTAAATCCGGGCCAACGATTGAGTAGCGCTTGCCGATCTGGCCAGTGATAGGATTTTTCCCAATAGTCTTTCACGTCACTCATATAAGCCAACGGTACGCCCTGAGACCAATCAATGGGGGTCTGCGTATCGGGCATCCGGGTCATGGCCAAACGCAACTTTAGATCGGTAAGTTGTTCGACCGGAATATCAATTTTGAAAGGGGTGATGTCGGACATTGTTTACTCCTGGGTAATGACAATTTTGCCAATCGCTTGACGGTCTAACATGGCGGTCATCGCGTGACCTGCGTCTGCCAATGCGAAGCACTGCCCCGCCTCGGGATTGAGTTGACGCGCTTGGATACGGTTTAGTAAGTGATCTATGACGGGTTGCGACGCCTCTGGATGGACCGCAATGTGACCACCCCAGTTGACGCCAACGATGCTGATCTGTTTTAACAAGGTCAAATTCGCTGCGAATTTTGGAATGGTGCCACTCGCAAATCCGACCACCAGATAACGTCCTCCTGGGCTTAAGGATCGCAGCGCAGGGTCAGCATAATCGCCGCCGACGGGGTCGTAAACGACAGTCAAAGCGCGTCCGGCGAGCAGGGTCTTGAGTTGATCCCGCCAGTCAGCGGCAGCATACAAAAGCCCCTCATCCGCGCCGGCTGTGATCGCCGCCTGAACCTTTTCTGGTGTAGATGCCGCTGCAATCACGTGCGCGCCATGGCTTTTTGCGACATCAATCGCGGCGACACCAACCCCACCGCTTGCGCCGAGTATCAAGACTGTGTCGGAAGCCGTCAACGCCCCGCAGGTAACGAGGCCATGGTGTGCCGTACAATAGTTGACTAAAAACGAGGCTGCGGCAGGAAAGCTCAAGTGATCTGGAATGACTAGGCAACGACTGGCTGAAAGACTGATTTGCTCTGCGAGCCCGCCGTTTGACGGCATGGCAAGAACCCTATCGCCAATCTTGAGGTTTTGAACCGCAGCCCCTACGCCGATTACCGTGCCAGCAATTTCATTGCCCGGAATGAAGGGTAAAGGCGGTTTGATCTGATAGAGCCCCGAGACAGTCAGGGCATCCACATAACCTAATCCGGTAGCAGCAACGTTGATTAAGACTTCATGGTCGGCAAGCGCCGGCGCCTCGGTCTCTGACAAGGTGAGGTTGCTGGGATGTTCAAAGCTTTGGCAAATAATGGCTTTCAAATTGGGTTCCTGAGGTCAAATACCCAAACAGAATACTCTAAAATCAAACTCGGATGCGACTCTGAACCGCGTCGATTCTGAGTTACCATGGTTTGCGCCCGCTCGATTGCTTGATGCCTTCACAGCGTTTTGTGATCTGAAGCTGGATGGCACTGAGGCCACTGGCCTGCGACCTGAATCTAGGGTCTAAATTAAATGTTGGAGGTTCCCTTATGTTGTTGGATGCACTCAATCGTGGGCAGTGTTTTTCTTTGCCCGGGGTCTTTGATCCGTTCTCTGCTAGGATCGCCGCGCATTACGTCAAGGGACCGCTCTATATGACGGGCTATGGGGTCTCAGCGACCTTACTCGGTAAACCCGATGCGGGACTTGTTTCCTACTCGCAAATGGTTGAACGTCTGGCACAGATTACGGCGGTCATCGATGTACCTGTCGTTGCTGATGGTGATACGGGGTTTGGCGGTTTGGCAAACGTCGCACAAACCGTTGTAGGTTATGAACGCGCCGGCGCGGCCGCAATTCAGCTCGAGGATCAGGAATTTCCGAAACGGTGCGGTCATACCCGTGATCGACAGGTGATTGATATGATTGATATGCAAAAAAAAATTAAGGTTGCAGCATCAACTCGAGATCAGCATGCGTTTATGATCATTGCGCGAACCGATGCGCGGACCCGACTGGGTTTGGATGAAGCGCTCCGCCGCGCAGAGGCCTATCTTGCAGCTGGGGCTGATGCTTTGTTTGTCGAGTCGCCTGAGACCGAAGAGGAGCTGTATCAGATTGCGGCAGCTTTTAAGGGGGTGCCGCTGGTTGCCAATATGGTGGCCGGCGGGCGGACGCCGATGTTGCCGGATCAAGCCTTGTTCGAGCTTGGTTTTCAAATTGTGATTCACCCAACCTATTTACTTGGCGCGCTTACCTCGGGTCTTGAGCAGGGGCTTGCCGAGTTGGTAGCAACGGGTCAAGAAAATATCGAGATTGCGCAGTTTGATCGGTTGAACCACTGGGTGGACTTTGAAGCCATCTGGGCATTGGATGAGGAGGTTTAAATGGCCATTGGGATTGGCATGGGGCTTGGACGATTTTCCTTGGATAGAGGGCCCGATTATTTTAAGTGGATCCAGCAGTGCGAGCAGGGCTCGGTTGATTCGATTTGGCAAACGGATCGGTTGATTTCGAAAGAACCGAACCTTGAAACCCTATCAACCATGGCGGCAATTGCCGGCGCGACCGACTCAATGCGCTTTGGTATGAACGTGGCAAGTATTGCGCTCCGGGATCCGCTATTAACGGCGAAACAGTGCGCCACGATCGACTTTTTAAGCGGCGGGCGCTTGTTGCCCGCATTTGGGATTGGCAGTGCCCTCAGTCGAGATTACACCGCAACCGGGACGACGACCCAAGGGCGTGGAAAAAAAGCCGATGAAGCGCTCACGTTGCTGCGTCGGCTTTGGACGGAAGAGGAGGTGTCCTTTGAAGGCACGTTCTTCAACTATGCCCGGGCAAGCATTTCTCCCAAGCCAGCTAATGCCAAGATGCCGCTTTGGATTGGCGG
>JAQWWC010000247.1 GCA_029249645.1 Pseudomonadales bacterium | reverse complement strand
GAACCCAGCCAGCAGTCCCAAGGCGGACGCTATATGAGCGACCCCGACCTGGCTCTCTACGTCAGCGAGATTGGTCAACGCTTAGCAAGGGTTGCCGATCGCTCGTTGCCTTATGAGTTCGTGATCATCGATGACAGCACGCCAAATGCTTGGGCCTTGCCAGGCGGTAAAATCGCGGTCAACCGAGGGCTCCTCACGAAACTAAATTCGGAGGCAGAGCTCGCAGCCGTACTCAGCCATGAAATCGTCCACGCGGCAGCGCGCCACAGCGCCAAATCGATCGAGCGTGGCATGCTGCTGTCCGGAGTGATTGGCGTCGCCAGTTCTGCAATCGATCAGAATGCGGGCAACTACGGCCGTATCTTTGATAATGGTGCGCAATTGGGCGCGCAATTTATCGTATCCTCCTATGGCCGGGAAGCGGAACTAGAGTCCGATGCATACGGCATGATCTATATGATGCGCGCGGGTTATGACCCGGAGGCCGCGGTTTCACTGCAAGAAACCTTCGTCCAGTTGTCCAAGGGCCAATCCAATAACTGGCTCGACGGCATGCTCGCCAGCCACCCGCCATCGCAAGAACGCGTCGAGAAAAATCGCGGCACCGCGCAGCGCCTGAAACAGTCCACACGCCAAGACCTCACCCTGGGTTTTGATCGCTATCAATCTAAACTCAATCGACTTAGCCAACGTTCCCCGGCCTACAATCAAACCCAAACTGCTCTCATCGCTTTAAAAGAGGGCAATCTCAATAAGGCCCAATCCGACATCCAAACCGCGCTTGAACAAACCCAATCTGAGGCTCAGATCCATAGTGCTGCTGGTCAAATTGCCATGGCCAGACAAGAATTCCGCCAAGCTCAACAGCACTTTTCAGAGGCCCTTAAGATTAATCCCAAGCACTTCAGATATTTTTTGGGTCGAGGTTTGGCAGCCAAGGCGCTGAGACAAAACGACGCAGCAGGAGCAGACCTTCGGCAAAGTCAGGCGCTATTTCCCAGTCAGGCCGCTGCTCAGGCCCTGGCTGAACTCGGCGGATAACCAAAAATTATGACGGATCTAGTTTCAGGAGCTAGGCCTGCTATATTGATCAGATGACCAACCCTCAAACCTTGCCAAGCGGTGAGGCCTCTCTAACACCACCTGTTCAGCGTAGCCGCTGGCGCAGTACTTTTGCAGCGTTTGAAATCAAAAACTATCGTTGGTTTTTCCTCGCGCTCTGCGGCAATTTTGCCGCCATGAACATCCAAATGTTCATTCGGGGCTGGCTGGTCTACGAAATCACCGCGTCCTACGAAAAGCTTGGCTGGATGACCGCTGCCGGCGGGCTAGTGGGGTTGTTCGCCGCGCCGCTCGGCGGCGTTGTCGCGGACCGCGTGCGGCAAAAGAAAGTTGTGCTGCAGGTCAGCGGCGTTGCCAATGCGCTCATCACCTTTTGGATTGCGGCCCTCATCTATCGCGGAGAGTTGGTCTTTGGGCACTTGCTTGTGTCGTCGGTCCTGCAGGGCCTTGTGATGAACGCGATGATGCCGGCACGACAGGCTTTTACAAAGGATATTGTTGGTCTCAATCGCCTCACCAATGCCATAGGGCTAAGCACCTCGGGCATGAATACCGCCCGGTTGCTGCTCCCTGGTTTGGCAGGCGGTTTGGTTGCTGCGCTCGGCGGCGGCAATGGCAATATTGATCCAGCACAATGGATCTATCTACTGATGGCCGGCCTGTATTTATGGTCAGCGGCGCTGATGTCTTTTATTCACGTTAGTGACAAAGCAGATGCCGATATGCCCACCGGGTCAATGCTGGCCGAGCTCCGCCTTGGGTTTCGCTACGTTCTCGACACCCCCGTTATTTTCATGCTGCTCGGATGTAACTTCCTGATGGTATTCTTCAGCCTAACCTACTTCATGCTCCTGCCAGGTTTTGCTAAAGACGTACTGGCAGCGGGTCCGGATCGGCTCGGGTTATTGATCTCGATCTCGGGTATCGGCTCACTCCTCGGCTCGCTCTATATCGCCTCGTTCGGAAATCGACGCCGTGCCCGGATCCTCTTATGGGGCGCTGGCATCATGGGCATCAGTTTGCTGCTGTTTGCAGTTTCAACGCATTTTTGGCTTTCGGTCGCCCTGCTTACAATCGTCGGCTTTGGTCAAGCAACGCGCATGTCGCTCAGCAACGTGCTCATCCAATCCTATGTCGAAGACGAATTTCGCGGCAGGGTGATGAGTATCTATATGCTGGAGATGGCACTTTTATCGGTCAGCATTTACCCGATCAGCTTACTCGCGGAATTTTACGGGCCGCAATGGGCGGTTGGTTTGTCGGCGATTGGTTTGATCATTATGGTAGTCATTTTATTCAACGTCCCACGCTATCGCGATCTCGATTAAACTCCCCAATTCGATCGCGACATTTGGAGACACAAATGGCTAATCCACATTGGGAAAATCCAGAAACATTGGCGTTTGGACGCCTGCCGGCAGCAGCCCATTTCCACCGCTTTGCGAGTAAGGCACAAAGCAAAGCCAATAAGTCCAACCGCGAGACAGAGCTCTCTGAAGGCTGGCGATTTCTACGTGTACCGCACCCAGAAGAGGCGCCTTCAGGCTGGGAAAAACCCGATTTCGATGACCAACAGTTTAAGCTTGTGACGCTGCCTACCTTGTGGACGATGGATCCCGATGAAATCGATCAACCCATTTACACAAACGTTAGAATGCCCTTTCGGCAAGAACCACCCAGAGTCCCTGACCAGAATCCAACAGGACTCTATCGGCTAAGCCTCAATCATCAATCAAGCCGCAGCTTACAGTCGGTTCTCGTGCTCGAAGGCGTTGAGAATTGCTGCTACGTTTTTTGCAATGGCCACACCATTGGGTTTAATAAGGATTCTCGACTACCCGCCGAATTTGATTTAACGCCGTTTTTGGTACCCGGCGAAAATCTAATCGCCTTAATGGTTTTGAGGTTTAGCGACACAAGTTATATCGAAGATCAAGATCAGTGGTGGCATGCGGGCATTCATCGTCCGATTCGGTTGTCCCGTCGGCCCTGGGTCAATTTAAGGGATATTCATGCCAAACCAATCTTCGACCCGAGTAATCAGAGTGCACGGCTAGATCTCAGCATCTCGCTATCCGCGATAGGACGCGGCGCGCTCGGCCACAGCGTCACCGCGGCCCTCTATCCATCCGGCCAAGATCAGAATTTAACCCAAGAGCTTGTAGGCCATATCGACCGCGCTCAATACTTTCCGGTTACCGGCAAAGGCGCGGTCATCGAATTGTCAAAGTCCCTTAAAAAAGTTAAAGCCTGGTCGAGTGAACACCCTACCCTTTACGATTTGGAAATCACCCTGCAGGACCCCAAGGGCCGTGTGTTGGAATGCGCTCGATTGAAGATCGGGTTTCGACACATCGAAATCAAAGACCGGCAACTCCTCATCAATGGTCAAGCCGTACTGATCCGGGGCGTTAATCGCCATGATCACTGCGACCAGACCGGGAAAGTCATTTCTGAAGCTTTAATGCGGCAAGATCTAACACTCATGAAGCAGCACAACATCAACGCGGTCCGAACCAGCCACTATCCGAATCAATCTCGTTTTTTAGAGCTGTGCGATGAATACGGCTTGTACGTGATCGATGAAACCAATCTTGAAGCGCATCATCACTACGCTCAGCTTGGCCAAGACAGTCATTGGGCACCGGCTTTTCTATCTCGCGCCACTCGGATGATCGAGCGCGATAAAAACCATGCCTGTATTTTTTCCTGGAGCCTTGGTAACGAAACCGGCTATGGCCCCAACCAGGTTGCCATGGCCGCCTGGATTCGCGCGTTTGATCCGGGCCGACCAATCCACAACGAGAATGCGATCTGCGAGCAAGGCGTCAAACGGGACTGGGACGCCAATGCCGAAGGCTCGGACCTCGTTTGCCCGATGTATCCGTCGGTTGCCGATTTAATAGAACATGCCACCACCAGCCAAGATCCGAGACCGGTCATCATGTGCGAGTTTGCCCACGCCATGGGAAACAGTTGTGGCAACCTCGGCGAATACTGGGATGCGATTGAAACCTATAAAGGTTTGCAGGGCGGTTTCATCTGGGAGTGGATCGATCACGGGATTCAAGCGACCGCCGATGGCAAAGCTTATTGGGCGTATGGCGGTGATTTTGGGGAAGCGATCCACGACCTGAACTTCGTGTGCGATGGGCTCTGTTGGCCGGACAGAACCCCGCACAGTTCGTTGTTAGAATTTAAAAAGGTCATCCAACCGATCAAAGTCCGCAAACGCAGAGGCGATCGGTTTGAGATTATTAACCAACAAGACTTTACCGATTTGGCCGGCCTAACCGTCACTTGCCATTACTTGGTGGACGGCTTGATTCGAGACACACGCGTACTAAAACTGCCGAAGGTAGGCGCTGGCACTGCGACTGAAGTGATTGTTGCCGCGCCCAAATCCTGCGCGCGGGAACCGGGCGAACACAGCATCCTGTTCGAGTTCACGCTTAAACAAAAGCAATCTTGGTGCGATGCCGGGCATATCGTGGCATGGGACCAAATCGCCTTAAAAACGGTTCAAGTTGCTGCCAAAACGCGGCGGCGTAACGACCAACCAACGCCGCTTGATGTTCAAATCCGAAGCGGGCGAATTCATTTACGCGCCCTGGATTCAGCGTTTTGTTTCGATGCTTGCGGCTTGTCCGAGGTTCGCTTCAAAGAAGAGGCCGTCCTAGAGGGCAACCTAATGATCAATATCTGGCGGGCGCCAATCGATAACGATGGCATCAAAGGTTGGACCGGTCAGCAACATAAGGCGCTGGACCGATGGCGCGCCCAAGGCCTGTTTGACGCTGTACCAGAAACCGGAAAACTATCAATCACAGAGCAAGGCATCCACGGCATTGTCCTAAGTCATACCACCCGAATCATCACCCAGGTCGGGCAAATCCGCTGCAAGACGCGCTACCACCTGACACCCGATGCTGCGTTACACGTTTCCCATCAGTTTCAAGTACCCAAAGCTTTACAGGACTTACCCCGTCTTGGGGTTCGGTATCGACTCAAACCAGACTTTGAAAACCTGTCGTGGTATGGACGAGGTCCTCACGAGACTTATGTCGATCGCAAGCAATCTGGCCGCTTAATGGTGCACGAAAGTACGGTAGGCGCCCAATATGTGCCGTATATCCTGCCTCAGGACCATGGCAACCTGACAGACGTGCGATGGCTCGGGCTTCATAATGATCGCCAACTGGGTATCACCGTAACGGGAGACCAGCTCTTTGAAGCTTCCGCTAGCCATTATCCAAAGGAATCGCTTTTACACGCCTTTCACACCTATGAGGTCGCGCCAGATCATCACGTCTGGCTTAGCTTAGATGTCATGCAACGCGGCCTGGGTGGTGCCAGTTGTGGCCCCGATACGTTACCCCCATACCGATTGTCCAGCGGCGCTTATAGCCTTGATTACACCTTGGCCCTGCAAGCCCCGGAGCGCTCGGGCTGAACCTTAACCCGACGCTCATTCATGCAATGACAACAGAGCTCCAAATCCAAATTGGCCGCGGCGCTTAATCGGCAAACCACCGCGCGCGCGAGCCGCTTTTGCGATCTTGCCCAGGATGGCATATTGAGAATATCCATCCATTTGGGCCTGCACGTGTCTCAACAACTCCTGTGAGCTAAGGGTCTGAATCGCGATGGGCGCTCAGGCCTGACCAAAAAGCGCGCAGCGGTTGATTGACCTGTTGCAGACGCAGCAGTAAGGTGCACCAAACCGATGACAACAGCACCGATATGCCCCAAGCCAAAGCTTTTCCCTTTGAAGCATCTTTAAAGAAACTCGAAACCTTGGTTGAGACCATGGAAGCCGGTGAGCTCTCTTTAGAGGAATCCTTGAAAGCCTTTCAAGAAGGCATCGCGTTAACCCGTGCATGCCAAAAAGCCTTAGCCGATGCCGAGCAAACCGTCGCGCAGCTGGTGGAAACCAGTCATGGCATTGAGTCGCAACCTTTTGAGTCTTCCGATGACGGCTGAGTTTCTCGCCCCGTTCCAAAACCGAATCGAAGTAAAGCTTACAGAACGACTCAGCACATTTGGCCAACCCAAAGCACTCAACGACGCGATGGCTTATGCCTGTCTTGGTGGCGGTAAGCGTCTGCGCGCAACGCTTGTTTACCTCAGTGCCGACGCACTCGGGCTTAGCCTCGATCAAGCTGACAGCACCGCGCTCGCGGTTGAACTGATCCATGCCTATTCGCTAATCCACGACGACTTACCGGCAATGGATGATGATGCGTTACGGCGAGGAAAACCCAGCACCCACATCAAGTTTGGTGACGCCTTAGCGATCCTCGCGGGAGATGCTCTACAAGCGCTGGCCTTTCAAACGCTCGCAGAGGACGTGCTCCTTGATCCCGAGGCACGGCTACGGCTAATCCAAGCGCTCAGCGCTGCGTGTGGCATACAAGGCATGGTCGGTGGTCAAGTCCATGATATGACGGGGGAGCACCAAGCACTCAGTTTGAGCGCCCTTACCGAGATGCACGCCCTCAAGACAGGCGCCCTCATCGAATTCTCAGCCGCCAGCGCGGCTATCATAGCGAGCAATCAGAGTGACTTTGAACAAACACTCAGAGCCTTTGGCGCGCAACTCGGGCTAGCATTCCAAGTGCAAGACGACATCCTTGATGAAACCAGCAGCACTGAAATCCTTGGCAAACAGCAAGGCTCAGACCGGGCCCGGGCAAAATCAACGTTTGTTTCGTTGATGGGCCTTGAGGCAGCACAAAACCATCTTGCCGATCTCATGAAAACCGCTTTAAACCTTCTTCAGCAATCGCAACTCGAAACCGACAATCTGCTGGCACTGGCCCACTACATGGTCGAAAGAAAACATTAATATCGAGAAAACCTCTTCTGGCTTTCGTGTAAACTTCCTCCCTCAAGCTAATCAATTCGCCTTATGTTCTACACCATCCCAACCGAGCGTCCAGACACGCCGCTGCTAGATACTGTGATTGTCCCTAGCGACTTAAGGCAACTGAGCCTGCCTGAGTTAGATCAGTTGGTTGATGAACTCAGGCACTTCCTGCTGTACACGGTTGGACAAACCGGTGGGCACTTTGGTGCTGGGCTCGGCGTTATTGAATTAACCGTTGCACTGCATTATTGCTTCGATACGCCGGACGACCATTTAATATGGGACGTAGGCCATCAAACCTACCCGCACAAAATCTTAACGGGTCGGCGAGAACAGATGGGCACCTTAAGACGCAAAGACGGTCTGGCACCCTTTCCGTCACGAGACGAAAGTCCTTTTGATACCTTTGGCGTTGGGCACTCCTCGACCTCGATCAGCGCCGGCTTGGGAATGGCCTTGGCCAAAAAAGCCCGTGGCAACCCGTCTAAAACCGTCGCTGTGATCGGAGATGGCGCCATGACCGCAGGCATGGCCTTTGAAGCACTGAATCACGCGGGCTCGGTCGATGCCGACATGCTGGTCATCCTGAACGACAACGCGATGTCCATTTCGGAAAATGTTGGCGGACTCGCAAGCTATTTTGCCCGCATTCTCTCCAGCCAATTTTATTTAAATGTTCGCCAAGGCGGCAAAAAGATTTTAAGTCACCTGCCTTCGGCGCAAAATTTTGCTCGGAAAACGGAAGAGCACATGAAAGGCATGGTTGTGCCGGGAACGCTCTTTGACGAATTAGGCCTGAACTACATCGGGCCGATTGACGGGCACGATTTGCGCGCCCTGGTAACGGCTTTAACCAATATCAAGGATCAGAACGGACCGCAATTTCTGCATCTTGTGACCCAAAAAGGCAAGGGCTTTGAACCCGCCGAAGCCGCGCCCATTGGCACCCATTCGATGTCAAAAATTGAAACCAACCCGGTTGGCCGCAACGACAAGCAGCCGAGCTACTCCAATATCTTTGGGCAGTGGATCTGCGATAAAGCCGGGGTAGACTCCCGCGTTATGGCCATAACACCCGCGATGCGCGAAGGCTCAGACCTAGTTGCGTTTTCTGAGCGCTTTGCAGATCGTTACTTTGATGTTGCTATCGCAGAGCAACATGCGGTCACCCTGGCTGCTGGGCTCGCATGCGAAGGGATGAAACCGGTCGTCGCCATTTATTCCACTTTTCTACAACGTGCCTATGATCAACTTGTTCATGACATCGCCATTCAGAATTTGGATGTGCTGTTTGCGATTGATCGCGCAGGGCTGCTCGAAGATGGACCTACCCATTCCGGCGTCTTTGATTACAGCTTTTTACGATGCATCCCCAATGTTGTTCTGATGGCGCCGTCAGACGAAAGTGAGCTCAAAGCCATGCTTGAATTTGGCTATGATTATTCGGGGCCCGCCTGTGTCCGCTACCCACGGGGCGACATTACCGGCGAAGGCTCTGACGCGCCAATCCCGATCGAATTAGGCCGTGCTAACCTGCGTCGCTCTGGCAGCACCATAGCGATTCTTGTCTTTGGCAGCATGCTGAAGACAGGACTCGCAGTGGCCGAACAACTAGACGCAACCGTTGTGGATATGCGGTTTGTAAAACCGCTTGATGAATCGCTGATCAAGCAAATTTCGAGTGAGCACGGCTTCCTTGTTACCCTGGAAGAAAGTGCCGTTCAGGGCGGTGCGGGCTCGGCCATCAACGAAAGCTTAGCGAGAACCGGATATCGCGGTTTGATTTTGAACCTTGGCATACCGGACGAATTTATCCAGCCCGAAAAGCCTGCGGAAATGATCAAGACCAGCGGTCTTGACGCCGACAGCATCTTGCAACGGATCCTTGATCATCAAGCAGCGTTCAAAAACTAGCTAACCGTTGATTGACCCAAAAGGTGTCCTAACTTGCCCGCTTTGGTCTTGAGGTAACGGTCATTATGATCGTTGTGCCCAGTCTCTATTGGCATGCGGTCCTGCACTTCGATGCCCAATTTGGTCAAGGCGTTAACCTTCACTGGGTTATTGGTCATCAATCGAACAGAGCCGACCTGTAGATGCGCAAACATATTCCGGCACATCGTGTAATCCCGGAGATCTGCATCAAACCCAAGGCGCTCATTCGCTTCAACCGTATCAGCTCCAGCATCCTGCAACTGATAGGCTCGGATTTTATTGATCAAGCCGATGCCCCGCCCCTCTTGCCTGAGATAGAGTAAAACCCCAGCACCTTGTTCAGAAATTCTCTGCATCGCGGTCTGCAACTGCGAACCGCAGTCACAGCGCATGCTAAACAAGCAGTCACCCGTTAAGCATTCTGAATGTACGCGGCACAGCACGCCAGACTGATTGGCAATGGAACCAAAAGTGAGTGCAACGTGTTCTTGGCCCGTATCGGGATCCTCAAAACCATGCATGATGAACTTGCCAAACTGGGTTGGCAATTCACAGGATGCGACAAATTGGACTGGCATTAGGAAATGCTCTTTACCGTTCGAGTGCGAAGTGTACCAGCAGTCTGGCTGGACTGAAAATCGGAGCAAGTGGTTTTTTTCATTGTTGCACCAAACCCCGTCGATACCGACCGCCGAGCCCGCACAAACCGCCGCAGGCCGTTGTGCCAAAGACTGGTTGCAAAATCGCTGTTTTCTTAAAAGTAGCCGCCATAATTCAAGTTCTCATAGCAGGACTACAAGCTGCGTTATGAAGCGTCTAAACACCTCAGAGCCTGCTCAAAGCGCCCCTATCCTTGCATCACTGTCTTAGAGATTGCGACTGCAGCGGCACCCTACGCAGAAACACTCATCTCGGCACTGCTCAATTGAAAAATTTCTCTCCGAACCGCACAGAGACAGTTCGAACAAAGCGCCTCTGACCCCACCCATTATCATTCGTATTCAGCGCGCTATCGATCAATCTGCGGTTTATTCGACTGCCTGAAAGTGTTTTTAGTCGCCGCCATACCGTTAAGCTTGATTTCTGACTTCCAAGCTTGGCTATCGATGACCCCTTGAAGAACTAATTCCGTCAGAGCCCCTCTTCGCCTTCGGAATTATAAGGGACAATGCGGGCGGTTAATCCAAACAAACATTTAATAACCTGCGGTTCAAAATTTGCGCGACAAAGTCACGTCATGGGGGAGCCAAAAAGACCAAACCGTGCGCACTTTGAACAACCTACCGGTCCCCGGCTCATACCAGCGACCCACCCGGCAAAGCCCTCGATGCCATACTCACCTATTCCGAAGAAGCACCTCTGTCGATGCCCTAATCTGTTCAAGCACATGCGATTCCTTTCGCGTTAGAGGAAGGGCTAACTTCACACAAAAGTCTAGCGTGACTTTTATGCGCAGATGCGTCTTCGCGCAGATCCGTCGTAAAATCAAATTAGGGGACGCTATTGACCCGAATTCAGTCAGGCAAACCCAAAACCCGTTTCGCGATGATATTGGCCTGCACTTCATTGGTCCCGCCGTAGATCGTAACCGCTCGACTGGCAAGCCAAGATCGTGTGGCGCCCAATTCATCCGACGAAAACCCTGTCGCCTCCCAACCCATTCCCTGACTACCCATCAAATCGGCCGTCAAGGCTTGTTTGTCTTGCGCTAAAGATGCCCCATACAGCTTGAACATCGAAGTCGCAGCACCCGGTGCTGCGCCACCTCGTGCTTCTTCACCCATCCTCCGCTGGGTTAACGCAAACGCGCGACTACGCATCTGCCACTGGATAACCTCATCGCGTTGGCTTGCGGTCTGGACAGGATCGGTTGCATACCGACGCAAAAGATCCGTGAGACTAAGATCAACGGTTACCCCAACAGGTCGTGATCGACCGGCTGATGGACCGAGGCCGCCCTGACCCGAGCGCTCATGCTGAAGTAGGCGCTTACCAATGCCCCAACCCTCATTAAGCGTACCAACGAGATCTCGTTTTTCGGCCAAGGCGCCATCTAAGAAGGTTTCACAGAACGGCGAGCTTCCTGAGATTAGCTGGATGGGCTTAACGGTTACCCCAGGTTGATCCATAGGCAACAAAACAAAACTGATCCCCTGATGCTTGGGCACGCTTGGGTCGGTTCGGACCAAACAGAACATCCAGTCCGCATATTGCGCCCCTGAGGTCCAAATTTTTTGGCCATCAATTTGGAAATGATCACCCTGCAGAACCGCCTTTGTATTAAGTGCCGCTAAATCAGAGCCCGCGCCCGGCTCGCTATACCCCTGACACCAGGCCGCGCCCCCTTTGGCAATCAAGGTTAGATGCCGTTGTTTTTGATCCTCTGTGCCATGCTCCAACAAGGTCGGCCCCAACATCCGCGTCCCCATGTTCATCAGCGGCGGACGGGCATCAATCGCCTGCATCTCTTCATACAGTATCTGGGTTTCGGCCAAGCTTAAGTCAGCGCCGCCATACGCTTTTGGCCACTGCGGTACCGTCCAGCCGCGTTCCGCCATCACCTGCAGCCACCGCTGGGTATCGGGCTGGAAAACAACTTTGGTACTGCCGCTATGGACTTCACCCGGCCCTCGAGCACCCACCGGGCAGTTCTCTGCCAACCAAGCTCTCGTTTCCGATCGAAATTGCACTAATGCTTCGTTCACGCCCCGGCACTCCTTTAAAGTCTCAAATGAATGTTCGCGCTTAATTTATGATGCAGGACTTAACTGCACCAGCAAGCCATTGGCCTCAGCGGGATGCACAAACGCGCCACCAATCGTGCGGACACCCGATGCCGACAAGGACTCGGCAGTCGCTTTCGGGTCCTCAACCGCGAAGGCCACCGTATGTACGCCATCGCCAAGCTTGTTTAACGACCCGGTCAAGGGCGAGGCCTCTTGGGTTGGCGAAATCAATTCCAAGAAGGTGCCGTTGTCGAAGCGATAGAAGGCCTGATCTGCCATCAGAGCCTCTGAGTGTGCCCGATCAGGCTCAATCCCTAAGATCTTATTATAATTAGCAACAGCCGCCTCGATATCACCCACCCGAACCACAACGTGGTCTATGCCTTTGAAACTCATTTAACGCTCCTTTTCTTCATCTTACAGCTTTTGCTTTAATCCTAGGACGGCACAAAGATCCGACCAAGGCCTCGTTTCTTATTGCCCATTGCGCGGAATATCTCGGAAGGGTCCGGTATCCATCCGCTGCTCTTTTGGCATGCCCAGCACGCGCTCGGCAATAATATTGCGCTGAATTTCATCCGTACCACCTGCTATTGAAATCGCGGGCACCGAAATTAACGTCTCGGCAATAACCCCTTCGAACGCAGACTCAGGGCCGCTCAACATCGCGCTCGCGCCTGAGATCATGGTGTGCACGTGCGCCGCTTGTCTCGCAATCACACTCGCGCCGAGCTTACCAATCGATCCTGCAGGCAGCATCCCCTGACCGCCGGATTTTTGATGTGCCGAAACCTGATCCGCTGAAATCCGTGCGGCCTCGGTCAAACAAACCAACTTTGCCATTTCTTGACGCACCGCATCGTCTTCAATCGCGCCGGTCTCTTGCGCCCGCTGTAGAATCAAGTCCGGGCGGCCTTCACGCTGGGGATACCAAGTGTATGGCTCATTATCAATTTCGAGCTCTCGGGCAAGCTCTTCATAAACTCGCCCCGCCGAGGCCGGAGCCGGCGCGCCCTGACTCCGGCCCCGGGCAAAGCCTTGGCGCTCAATCGAAAGCGTGGCCGTAGCAACCGCCCAGCCCTGGCCCTCACCGCCCACGAGGTCATCCAGCGCCACCCGCGCATCGGTTAAAAACACCTCGTTAAAAGATGCGTGTCCGTTCATCTGTTTTAAAGGTCGAACCTCAACGCCAGGCTGACGCATATCAATCAGGAAATAGGACAGACCTTGATGTTTCGGCAGATCCCAGTTCGAGCGCGCCACCAAAATGCCAAAGTCCGCATGATGCGCGCTGGTATTCCAAACTTTCTGACCATTAATGAGCCAGTGATCCGCCTTTCGATCCGCCCGGGTTGAGGCGCCCGCTAAATCCGATCCGCTTCCGGGCTCGCTGAACAGCTGGCACCAAGCATGCTCGCCAGTCAGGATCTTCGGCAAATAGCGCTGTTTTTGTTCGTGTGTGCCATGGGCAAGAATGGTTTCAGCGGCCAATCGGCGTGGACCCACTTGGGCGGCGCCGACGACACGCCGTTCAGCAAAAACCTGTGCGACAACCAATGCCTCGGCTTGGGAAAAGTCGCGGCCAAAATACGCGCCTGGCCACGAGGGCGCCGCCCAGCCGGCCGAAACCAGTCGTTTTCGCCACTCAACCAACGACAAATCCGGCGAAAACTCAGCATCTAAAAACCCTTCTAGCGCTGCTTTTATCCCATCATGCGACATCTTGGGTCTCCTGCAGAATATCCATCATCCGAGCGCGATGCCGGTAGGGCGCGCCCAGCAATACTTCATCGCATTTTGCGCGTTTAAACCAAAGGTGCGTGTCGTTCTCCCAAGTAAAACCGATACCACCTCGAAGCTGAATGGCGGCCCGCGCCATCTCCATAAAACAGTCTGCGGCCATCGCTTTCGCCATACTGGGATAAATGGTCTCTTGATCACTCGCCGCCAAACAAAATCCGGCATGCTGCGTCGCTGCTTTGGCAAATTCGAGGTTCATCAAAAGGTCCGCACAGCGATGCTTTAAGGCCTGAAAGGAGCCAATCGGACGACCAAACTGATATCGGCCTTTGGTGTATTCGACCGTTTCATCTAACAACCGGGACGCGCCCCCAATCATTTCGTGGGCCAAAGCAACGCTGGTTAAATCCCAAAATCGGTTAAGAGACTGCGGGGTCACTGATCCGATCCGAGTGCCGGCGGCCTCTTGCAAGGTTACCCGCGCGACTTTGCGC
>JAQWWC010000246.1 GCA_029249645.1 Pseudomonadales bacterium | reverse complement strand
CTAATGCGCAGGGTTACATTGCCCTGATCACGCTCAACGCCCGCTTGAATGGCATCCTTTAATCGTTGATTGGTGCCGCTGCGGCTGTGGTAAATGAGCAACAAGTGCTTTTGAGAAGCGCTCATAATTTGTTCTGTACTCCTGTCCTGTGCCTGACTGGGGTGAGGTCTGCTTGGGGTGAAAGGATCCGTTTAATTTCGTTAAATTCTGCAGTTGGTTTTTAAGGGGCGCCTATCTGCGCGCTTGATTGGGTGCGCCATTTCCTTCTGAATTCGCCCAGGCTTCGGGCTGCACTGCCGCTCGAGCTGGTTAACCTATGCCATCGGACGGGTTTACCCGCTCCAAGCGGATTGCGTTGGCGGCTATTGGGCGGTAGAACGGTACTTCAAGGTTCCGGCTGGCAACCGCCTCAGCAAAGACCCGGCCGGCGCCATCAAATCGGCTCTGGTGGCACGGGCACTGAATCGGCGCAGCCGCTTGGTCCGGATGAATCGCGACCTCGCAGCCTAAATGGGTACAATTACTGTAGAACACAAACACGTCTGTGCGGTGTGAGCGCTCTGGATTCTGCGCGAACTGCGGTTGGCTTGAGGCTTGGCTCAAGGGATCTTTGAGGCCGCTGGCCTCGGCGGCCTGTGTCCAGCCTATGCCGCGTTTAAACACGATCACCGTTCTGCCTAGCCAGGACACGGATTTCCATTCCCCGATGGCAAGGTCCTGATAGTCCACCTCCAAAAAACCGTCTTCGCTTAGCCCCGGCATGAGCACCTTTAAAAACGGATAGGCTAAAAACCCCAGTCCGGTAATCGAGAAACCCTGAACCCAACGCAAGAGCAATTTTCGACGATTTGGGTTTTGGGGTTTAAGCATAGTTCAGTAATTATCTGGTCGAGTTTTGAACATTATCGCAGAGCGCGCCAGCAAGACAAACCGGTAGCGTCACAGAATACTGCGAGATATGGGTTATGATCAAAAATTTGAGGCGATATGCAACATAAAATACTGGCCATCGACTTAGATGGCACCCTGCTCGATGGTCACGTACTGCAACCTGCGCATCGAGGCGCGGTACAGCGTGCACAAGCCGCGGGTTTTAAAATCATTATCGCAACTGCGAGATGGCGCCAGATGGCGGAGTCCATACAACAAGAAATTGGTTGTTCGGATTTGATTATTGCTTGCAACGGCGCCCAGCTGTTCGACCCGAGCACGGGTGTCGATTTGCTCGATGATAGACTGCCCGTTGCCTTTAGCGAGGCTTTATCTGGGGCGCTTAAGGGGCGTTCTGGATTTGCAAGTGCGACCCTTCAGGACGAAACCTTAATTTATTCCGACCAAGCACCGCCTCGCGTTGAATGGCCTGATGCGTTACGGGTCGTTGATGTATTGCCAAGTTTTGAAAATGAAGCGCCAAGAATTATGACAGTTCAGGGTGATGAAATGGTGGCGGCAGCACGCCAGCTTTTGACGGGTCCAGAGCACCGGTCTATTTTGGCGCTCGACTCAATCGGACCTGGCGGCAAAATCGTGATGACGTTTACGGCGCAAACAGCGAACAAAGGCCGGTGTTTGCAGAAAGCGTGCGCGGCGCTCAATCTGACGACCGAATCCGTTATTGCCTTTGGTGACTCAGAGGGTGACCTCGATCTCTTTGCCGCGGCGGGGCTATCGGTCGCCATGGGTCAGGCTTCAAAGCGCGTACGAGCTGCGGCTGACTGGGTGACTGATGCCAATACCGAGCATGGCATCAAAACGTTTTTAGATCGCTATTTTAAGGGAGAGATCGGTGGAAATAAGCCTACTTAAAGCGACCGATGGCGTAAACCTCCAGCTTTATCAATGCGCGCCCGCGGCGGCGCCGCGCGGGCTGATTTATCTTGCCCACGGCATGGGGGAACACGCTCGCAGGTATGCCTCGGTCATGCAGGCGTTAGCAGCGGCTGGGTTTGTTGTCGTTACCAATGATCATCGAGGTCACGGCGAGCACTGTGCGGCATTGGGCGACTTTGGCGCGGACGGTTGGCCGCGCGTCCTGGCCGACACCCGTGAAATTATTGCGCATTGTCAGACGTTGTACCCAAATTGTCCCTTAATACTGATGGGGCACAGTATGGGCGCTATGGTGGTTCAGCAGTGCCTGCTTGGGCCCCCTAACGGATTGTCTGCCGTGGTGCTCTCTGGCTCTGCAGGTAGAATGCCTGCGCTGCTCTATCGGGTTTTTTTGAAGGTTCTGAGCTTTGAGCACTGGCGAACCAAAGGGGGTGATAGCTCTCTGCTTGATTACTTGTTATTCGGGTCGTTTAATCGCGCTTATTCAAGGCAAGGCCAGCGGACCGGGTTCGAGTGGTTAAGTCGTGATGACCAATCTGTCGCGCACTACCATCAAGATCCTTTTTGCGGGCGGGTGCCCAATTCAAGGAGCTTGCTCAGTCTGTTTGCCCATGAAGCGGCGCTTTGGCAGCAGCCGATGCCCGATAATATCAAGTCAGGCCTGCCGGTGTACCTGCTGTCTGGCGAGGCCGATCCGGTGCACGCAAAACAAGCAAACCTAACACGTCTGATCGACTGGTTGCAGAGCTTTGGCGCGCGGGTAGATGCCGATATCTATCCCGCTGCACGCCACGAGATTCTCAATGAAACCAATCGAGACGAGGTGATCTTTAAGCTAATTGACTGGTTGCAGGTTCGCCATGAAATCCGCTCGGACAAACCGCACGCCTGATGGTCCTGACTTGGTCAGGCTAAGCGCGGCGCGGACGCTACGTCGACAAGTTTTGAGTTTGGCGGACGCGCGGTGTCGCCTGCGTCCACCGTAGTTGCGAGCTTGGCGGTGCGATAACGCCAAGGATAAGCGTTGCACTTTACCATTCTCCGATGCTCTCCATCATGTCCCAGGGCGCTTTAGGAGGCAGTGCCTCGCCTGCTTGCAGAAGTTCTATTGAGATATTGTCAGGAGATCGGACAAATGCCATGCGGCCATCCCGAGGCGGCCGATTAATGACTACGCCGCAGTCCTGCAAGCGCTGACACGTTTCGTAAATATTGTCGACTTCATAGGCTAGATGGCCAAAGTTTCGGTGACCAGTTCCTAGGTCATCACCGTCCCAATTGTAAGTTAGCTCGACCTGCGCCTCTGGATCACCGGGTGCAGCAAGGAAAATCAAACTAAATCGGCCCGCTTCGATGTCATGACGCCGAACGAGTTCCAGCCCGAGCGCGTCACAATAAAACCTCAGAGACGCGTCAACGTCGTGTACTCGAACCATGGTGTGTAAATATTTCACTGTCTTCTCCTTTCGGCGCGCGGCCGTTGTTTGGATCATTTGAGCAGTCCTGCTCAATTGGGTCCCCAGCACCAAAGGGGTTACGCGAAGTCACTATCGCGGGTCAAAACCGCCTACGAAAATCGGCGACGAGTACAGGCTCGTGCCATCCCGCAACAGGACTTGGCAAGTGTAATAGTCGCCCGGCCTGCCTCCCATGCGGTCTAAATGGGTAATCTGATGCGTTGGGGGCGTTGTCTCAATGGGTGCGTCCGGTTCCGCATCGGCATACCAAAGACTGATTTGATCAAGATAGCCATCAACGCTTAGCGTTCTACGTATCCCCTGCCCACGTAAGGCCTCAAGATCGAATTGTTCGTTAAAACTTGGCGTTGCAGCAGGCGGTCTGTTCGCATCAAAGTAAGTAAGGTCTTCATAGCCCTCAGCGAGCGCCAGTGTCACGACGGGACCGGGCTGAGGCTCGGCCGTATTGGCGAGCACCTGACCATCCAGATCGAATGCTGGTTCTTCGCGCGCCGCGGACGCGTCTGAAGCCGCTTTTTTCTCTATTAGGTCGAGTTGCATCAACGCGCCGGTGCCATGGGTCCAGGTAAGGAAATCTAGTTGCTGTTGATCAGGACTCTGCGAAAACTGGTGGCCGGAGAGAGCCGCTAAATGATCGGCATGGCTTTCAGCCATAACTAGGTCCTGGAGTCTTATTTGGCCCAGCCATTCCCGTCCGTTCCTTGGGGTGGAAACCCCAGCAGCAAAGGGTTCTGAGTCCGACTCAAGATACAAGAAAAGCTGGCCCTGCGCCTGGCGCTCTAGTCCTTCAATCACCGTGGCACTGCCGTCTGCCGACTTAAATGGCAGCTGTTTTAACAATTCGCCGTTGCGAAAGATGCGAGCCCAAAGTGGGCGCTCATCGCTCGTCACTGTGATTTTAGCCGTGCGTTGCGCTTGATGCGGCGCGCGGCCAAATTCGGTGCCGTTAACCGAAAAGGAAAGGCCTGCCTTAGTGCCCGAGGTCACAAATGTCTGCCCGCTGGCTAAGGCTTCTAGCCAGGTCTGGCCGGGCCTGACAACAATGGCTGTTTGTGGGCCCTGTTGGTGTGCTCTAGGTTGAAAACTCGTCCTTCGACTGGTGATACCAAAGGTTTGACCTAACGTTGCAAAATACTCACTCAGCCATTGATGGCCGCTCGGTCCTGAGAGCTGCTCAACAAGCTCAAACTGCCTGCCACGTCGATCCGTTGTTAGTTCGGGTTGCGCTATACGGAGCGCCGTGTCGCCGACCGTTAAAACCATAGATTGACCGCCCGCCTCGATGGGCTGGATTACGGCTGACAAGCCATTCTTAGCCGGCTTGAGTCTGCTGTTCTGGGATCGGGTACCCATGTAAGCAGTTCCTGAGCGCATCGGTGCTTTGCCATGGGGGCTGTTATCCAAAAGCTCTTCAGGGGCTGTACTAATATCAGTTACCGGGCGAATATTGATGCCCTCATGGTCAGCCGTTTTCAGCTGATAAGAATCTGTCACTGGCGCTGATGTCGCCTTCTCTGCACCCTTCTGATCCATTGGATCCGGCGTATCAGGGACCTCTGCGGTGGACGGCGCACCGGCAGTTAGCTTGACGCGCGCTAGCTGAGTGTTATCTAGGGGTAACGCTTGGGTCAGCGGGTTGGTATGAGCCCTCGGCGCGAATGTGTTGGCAGGCGCCGCTAATTGCGGATCGCTAGGAATATGCGGCGCGTTAAAGGAATTCGGCATTAACGCGCGCTCGGTCAGCGCCGTTTGATCCTCGACGCGGTTAGCCCCGGCTTGGCTAACTGATCCGGTTAAACCGGACATCAAAGGTAGGCTTGATGCTTGAGCAGTCCGTCGTCCCGGCGGGATTGCGCTTTGTTGTCCTGTGGCGGTGGTTGGACGGCTTGAAGCCGCATTTTGTGGGTCTTGCACCGAGATTGGCAGTACGGAGATGAGTTCGCTAAGACTGCGTTCAGAGAAATCGGTCCAAATAAGTTGCGGCGGCGGCTCAGAGCGCGCCCAGACGGTAGCTGTCTTGCTTAGCAAACCGCCGGCAGGAGATCTCGCCGAAAACTGATGCCGCCCAAGCGTTTTAACGGTCAAACCTGCTGCGACATAGAGGTCATTTTCTAGATTAATTTCTTTTAGTAACCTATTGTTTAACAACAAGTCGAAAGACTTGATTGAGGTTGCAGCGGCATTTCCGTGTGCGTCGATCGGCAGGATGTTCAGATCGAACGGCTCATTGACCTGAACCTGTTTGTCAACGCGGATGTGCAACGTAGTAGCGGGCCCGGGTGCGAAGGATCGATGCTCGCCTGGCAATACCTGCCAAGACAGCGCGTTTGGTAAGTGCAGTGCAATCGGCAAAATCAGGG
>JAQWWC010000245.1 GCA_029249645.1 Pseudomonadales bacterium | reverse complement strand
ACGCCAGACTGATTCGCAACGGAACCAAAAGTGAGTGCAACGTGTTCTTGGCCCGTATCGGGATCCTCAAAACCGTGCATGATGAACTTGCCAAACTGGGTTGGCAATTCACAAGATGCGACAAATTGGACTGGCATTAGAAAATGCTCTTTACCGTTCGAGAGCGAAGTGTACCAGCAGTCTGGCTGGCCTGAAAATCGGGATATCCGCATTTTTGTATTAACAAAGGCTCCAGGCGCTTGCAAATCCGGAGAAGCCACAAGCGGCAACCTCGAATATTACGATATTTAGGAACGCCCTGAGACCCTAGACCCTGCGCTAATGGTAACGCTCGCTCACCAATACCCAACCCGTCTTGCCCTAGAGCGGAATAAAAGGGCTAGGCCGAATTTGACCAATTGATCTTAGCAATCTCAAAACCGTCAAGAGCCGTGATTCCCTGCTATTGCGCTGTACTTAATCCGGTAAACCCAATACCCGTTTAGCGATGATATTGGCTTGCACTTCATTGGTTCCGCCATAGATCGTAACCGCTCGACTGGCGAGCCAAGATCGTGTGGCGCCCAATTCCTCTGACGAGAACCCTGCCGCCTCCCAACCCATGCCCTGGCTGCCCATCAAATCAGCTGTCAAGGCTTGTTTATCTTGCGCTAAAGAGGCGCCATACAGTTTAAACATCGAAGTCGCGGCGCCCGGGGCGGCGCCGCCTCGTGCTTCTTCGCCCATCCTTCGCTGGGTTAACGAAAACGCGCGACTGCGCATCTGCCACTGAATGACCTCATCACGTTGGCTTGCTGTCTGGACTGGATCGGAGCCATACCGACGCAAAAGGTCCGTGAGATCAAGATCAACAGTGACCCCAACGGGTCGAGATCGACCAGCTGATGGGCCGAGGCCGCCCTGACCTGAGCGTTCATGCTGGAGTAGGCGCTTACCAATGCCCCAACCCTCATTGAGGGTACCAACAAGATCTCGTTTTTCGGCCAAAGCGCCATCTAAAAAGGTTTCACAAAAGGGCGAGCTCCCTGAGATGAGCTGGATGGGCTTAATGGTTACCCCAGGTTGATCCATGGGCAACAAAACAAAACTGATTCCCTGATGCTTGGGCACGCTCGGATCGGTTCGGACCAAGCAGAACATCCAATCCGCATATTGCGCCCCTGAGGTCCAAATTTTTTGGCCATCAATCTGGAAATGATCGCCGTGCAAAACTGCTTTGGTATTAAGCGCCGCTAAATCAGAGCCCGCACCCGGCTCGCTATAACCCTGACACCAGGCCGCGCCACCTTTGGCAATCAGGGTCAAATGCCGTCGCTTTTGATCTTCGGTGCCATGCTCCAACAAGGTCGGTCCCAACATCCGGGTGCCCATATTCATGAGCGGTGGCCGGGCATCAATGGCCTGCATCTCTTCATACAGAATCTGGGTTTCGGCCAAGCTTAAATCAGCCCCGCCATACTCTTTTGGCCACTGCGGTACGGTCCAGCCGCGTTCTGCCATCACCTTTAGCCACTGTTGGGTATCGGGCTGGAAAACAACTTTCGTACTGCCGCTGTGGATCTCTCCCGGCCCGCGAGCACCCACCGGGCAGTTGGCTGCTAACCAAGCTCTTGTTTCCGATCGAAATTGCTCTAATGCTTCGTTCACGCCTCGGCACTCCTTTATAGTCTCAAATAGATGGTCGCGTTTACTTATGATGCTGGACTTAACTGCACCAGCAAGCCATTGGCCTCAGCAGGATGCACAAACGCGCCGCCAATCGTGCGGACGCCCGATGCCGACAAGGACTCGGCTGTGGCTTTCGGATCCTCAACCGCAAAGGCCACCGTGTGCACGCCATCGCCGAGTTTATTTAAAGATCCGGTCAAGGGCGAGGCGTCTTGGGTTGGCGAAATCAATTCTAAGAAAGTGCCATTGTCGAAGCGATAAAAGGCCTGATCTGCCATTAGAGCATCTGAGTGGGCCCGATCGGGCTCAATCCCCAAGATCTTATTGTAATTGGCGATAGCCGCCTCGATATCGCCCACCCGAACCACCACGTGGTCTATTCCTTTGAAACTCATCCAACACTCCTTTTCTAATTTTTAAAGCTAATATTTTAATCCTCGGGCGGCGCAATGGCCCGTCCAAGCCTTTGCTCCTTAATGCCCATTACGCGGAATATCTCGGAAGGGTCCGGTGTCCATCCGTTGCTCTTTTGGCATGCCCAGCACGCGCTCGGCAATAATATTGCGCTGAATTTCATCGGTGCCGCCTGCAATCGAAATCGCCGGAACTGAAATCAGCGTTTCCGCAATGATGCCATCAACCGCCGAATGAGGACCGCTCAACATCGCGCTCGCGCCTGAGATCATGGTGTGCACGTGCGCCGCTTTTCTCGCAATCACACTCGCGCCGAGCTTACCAATCGATCCAGCAGGCAGCATTCCTTGGCCGCCAGACTTTTGATGCGCCGAAACCTGGCCCGCTGAAATCCGCGCAGCCTCGGTGAGGCAAAACAATTTCGCTATTTCTTGGCGAACTGCATCGTTTTCTATCGCGCCGGTCTCTTGTGCCCGCTGCAGAATCAAGTCTGGGCGGCCTTCACGTTGGGGATACCAAGTGTAGGGCTCATTATCAATTTCAAGCTCTCGCGCAAGCTCTTCATAAACTCGCCCCGCCGACGCCGCGGCTGGCGCGCCCTGACTCCGGCCGCGGGCAAAGCCTTGGCGCTCAATCGAAAGCGTGGTCGTAGCAACTGCCCAGCCTTGGCCCTCATCGCCCACAAGATCATCAAGCGGCACCCGAGCATCGGTTAGAAACACTTCGTTAAAGGATGCGTGGCCGTTCATCTGTTTTAAGGGCCGAACCTCAACGCCTGGCTGACGCATATCAATCAAAAAATACGACAGACCTTGATGTTTGGGCAGATCCCAATTCGAGCGCGCAACCAAAATACCAAAATCCGCATGATGCGCACTGGTATTCCAAACTTTCTGACCGTTGATGAGCCAATGATCGGTCTTTCGATCCGCCCGGGTTGAGGCGCCGGCGAGGTCTGATCCACTCCCCGGCTCGCTAAACAGTTGGCACCAGGCATGCTCACCGGTCAGGATCTTCGGCAAATAGCGCTGCTTTTGTTCCGGTGTGCCGTGGGCCAGGATCGTCTCAGCCGCCAATCGGCGTGGACCCACTTGTGCAGCGCCAACGATACGCCGTTCAGCAAAAATCTGTGATACCACCAAGGCCTCGGCTTGAGAGAAGTCTCGGCCAAAATATGCCGCTGGCCAGGCGGGCGCTGCCCAGCCGGCGGAAACCAGGCGTCTTCGCCACTCGACCAATGACAAATCCGGAGAGAACTCAGCGTCTAAAAAGGCTCCAAGCTCAGCGCTTATCCAATCATGCGACATGTTGGGTCTCCTGCAAAATATCAATCATCCGAGCGCGATGTCGGTGGGGCGCGCCCAGCAATACTTCGTCGCATTTTGCGCGTTTAAACCAAAGGTGGGTGTCGTTTTCCCAAGTAAAGCCAATACCGCCTCGAAGCTGAATAGCAGCGCGCGCCATGTCCATAAAACAGTCCGCTGCCATAGCTTTGGCCATACTCGGATAAACAGTCTCTTGATCACTCGCCGCCAAACAAAACCCGGCATGGTGAGTCGCGGCTTTGGCGAACTCCAGACTCATCAACAGATCTGCACAGCGATGCTTTAAGGCCTGAAATGAGCCAATCGGCCGACCAAACTGATACCGACCTTTGGTGTACTCAACCGTTTCATCCAACAACCGGGCAGCGCCGCCAATCATCTCATGAGCTAAAGCGACGCTGACTAAATCCCAGAACCGGTTAAGAGCTTTCTGGGTCACTGTGCCGATCCGGGTGCCGGCGGACTGGTGCAAGCTTACCCGCGCGACTTTGCGCGTCATATCAATCGATTCTTGCGCCAAGACCTCAACACCTTGTGCATTGGCCGCGAGCGCATAAAGGCCTAGACCCGAGTCCTCGCGCGCCACGATGATAAACACATCAGCGCTACAGCCATCCAAAACGATCGGGGCCGAACCCGTTAGCGCGCCGACCTGATTCGCCTCAATCAAGCGTCCGACCTGACTCGGCTGATTCAGATCATCTAAGATCAGCGTTGCACGGATCGACCCGTCCGCAATCTGCGGCAGTCTTTGAATTTTCGCAGCCTCATCGGCAAAGAGTTCGAGCGCATAGCCGGCCATGACTGCAGATGAAAAAAACGGTCCACAATAAAGTGTTCGGCCCATTTCCTCCAAAATGATCCCCAATTCAACGGGACCAAAGCCGTGGCCGCCATATTGCTCGGACAGATGTGTGCCCGGTAATCCCAAGGTTTCACTCAGTTGCGACCAAACGAGTGGGTCAAAGCCTGTTTCGGTTTCAGCGAGCTGGCGTACCGCTGTCGTTGAACTGTGAGTATCAAAGAATCGATGCACAACCTGTTTAAATTGCACTTGATCGTCACTCAGTACGGCTTGCATTGACCTCTCCTGAAGCCCAGCCTCGCATCGCGCAAGGTGGGCTTACCCAACTAAATACAGACTGAGCACCGACAGACGACCAATGCCAAGCCACTTAAACAACCCCATAGTGATAGAGACCTGGCGCCGTTGCAATCCATCAATTTGAGCCGCCTGCCCTAAACCCAGTAACCGCCAAGAACTGGCGAATTCACGCAACATACAACGCTTCGCTTTCATCCAACACCATTGAAAGAGCTCTGCCCCGATAAGATCAATGCCATCACATCAAAAAGCGTCAAGGGCATCGTAGTCATAGAGACGGGCCATCGTTTGCCGCCCTGCCCATGGAGCGACTCGATCTCGCAGCCAAGAGAAAGGCGGACGAGCATGAAAAACGCGCCCATTTCTTTGAGATGCCCGTTGAACATACGTCGTTCGCGGTTTTCGCAAGGCTTCATACTGTTTCAGACTGGCCTGGACCTTCAAGCCTTCACCCAAACAACGACTTAGAACCGCCGCGTCCTCTATTGCCATCGCCGCGCCCTGCGCCATAAACGGTAACGTAGCGTGGCAGGCATCTCCTAGCAGGGTCACGGGCCCTGCGCCCCAACTTGGCATTTCAGGTCGGTCAAAGAGCGCCCACTTATAAACCTCAGTCGCATCCGCCGCTTTGATCAACGAGGCGAGACTCGGATGCCAACCCTTAAAATCTTCCGCAACGGCCGCAACCTCGCCCCGCTGAACCCATGATTCCTGCGCCCACTGGGTGGATTCCAAAACGCAGACACAGTTAACCCATTGCCCTTGACCAACAAGGTAGTGGACAAAATGCTGACCCGGGCCCCACCATGCCGTCACACCAGGCGCAACCATGCTTGGGTCAAGGCCCGCAGCCGGCGCTAAAAAACGCCATGCAACTTGGCCTGTAAACCTGGGCATCTGTTCGCCAAAGAGGCCTTGGCGGATGCTCGAATGAATCCCATCCGCACCCACCAAAACTTGACCGTCAAAACGCGCATCCGAGCTTCGAACTGACACAACATCACCCTTCAACTCAAACCCTAAAGCCTTGACCCCATAAATCAGATCAATCCGAGCATCTTGCGCAACCACATCAATCAGTAATCGCATTAAGTCGGATCGCAGCAGATGGTAATAAGGCGCCCCAAAGCGTTTGTTTATCGCTGACCCTAGCCGCGACTGGTGGATGCGAGCCCCAGTGCGCCAATGACGAAAGGTAGCGTACTCTGGCACGGTCGCCATGCGCGCAAGCTCCTGCCCAAGCCCAATAGATTGCAGGACCTTAGTCGCATTCGGTGAGATTTGAACGCCAGCCCCTAGAAACTCCACGCTCGGATTGGCCTCAAGAATTGTCACCCGATGTCCAGCACGACTCATGCAAAGGGCGTGTGTGAGCCCGCCGATACCCGCCCCAACAATTAACACATTTAGTGGTTTCATGGCGTTACTCAAATTTCTTATAGTTGCATTGTAAGGCAAGCGCCTGCGCCCAGTGTGCAGAGCGTGATTGACCTTAAACAGGCGAGCAACCGCCAGGTCGAATCATTGCCCTGCTGCTGCCCGGCGTCTGGCTTGGTAGTCCGCGAGGGGCTCGAAACTTGGATCATTGCCAAACGTTGCTTGCAGCCAGTCCACGGCATCAGCTTCCGCGAGGGTTGGATCCCAAGGCTTCCCCTGGGGCTGCGCCACATGCCAAGGCGTTTCCCAGAAAAGTTCAATACCATTGCCTTCCGGGTCGTTGAAGTACAAAGATAGTGTATTGCCATGGGACACCGGATTAACCGCTATCGCACTGACTGCTTTGAGCTTTTCATGGAAGCCTTGGAGCGCCTTAAACCCGGCAACCCGAAATGCAAAGTGATTGACTGAATTGGAAGGCTTCGTGTCTTGACGGGTTGCGACCATCGCTAACTGGTGATGCTCACCTGGATCTTGGCTCAAAAAAACGATCTCCGGCGCGCCCTCAGCAAGCGGCCCACGGTCAGTAACCAAAAACCCCAAAACCTCGCTATAAAATTGCAGCATTGGTTGCAGCGTTTGAACGTACAGAACCGCGTGGGACCAAGTGAGCATGATTAACCTCCTTTCGCGCAAGCGTAATCGAGCCGTCCTTAAGCGCGCTACCTCGCCTCAAAGACAATGGGTAAGCCGTCCTTGGGTTTTGAAATCGGTGATTGCTGAACCGGCATCACGTAACCTTCGGGCACGGACCAACGATAGCGCTGCAGCAGTTCATTCATTACCAGCTTGATCTGCATCTCAGCGAAGTGCAGCCCAATGCACATGTGGGCTCCCCCGCTAAACGGCACAAAGCGATAGGGATGTTGGTCAGCATTCTTAGGATCTGCTAAAAAGCGCTCTGGGTTGAATGCGTAGGGTTCCTCCCAATAGGCTTCCATATGATGCGTATGAATCGGGTAGGTGACCACCATCGAGCCCGCTGGAATTTCATAACCCTCGAAAGCAAACGCCTTTAAGCTGTATTTAGGCAGCGTTGACAGCGGCGGATAAAGGCGCAAAGCCTCCTTCATCACCGCCGCCAGCAAGGTCATCTCGTTTAACTGCTCTCGGGCCGATTCAGGGGCGAGCTTTTGGCTGGCTTCAAACAACTTTTGCTGCCATACCGGGTGCTTTGCCAACAGATAAGTCATGCTCGTGAGCGTACTCGTTGTCGTATCGTGTGCCGCCATCATGAGAAAAATCATATGATCAACAATTTCCTGATCCGTATAACGATCACCCGACTCATCCTCAGCGCGGCACAACAAGGAAAACATGTCTTGGCCATCACCCGCGCGTTTCTCCGTAATTTGAGAATGGAAATAGGTGACCATTTCCGCTCGAGCCCGAATGCCACGCCAAAGTAGGTTACCGGGAATTGGGATCGGTACCCGGGGCATTGAAGCCGCAACGGTGGTTTCAAAAGCGCGATTAAGACGCGCAGCATCGGCGCCCAAATCCATGCCTAGGAAAATAGTGGCCGCTAAATCAAGTGTTAGCTGTTTAAATTTAGGAAAGGTTTGAATTGGCCCGGATGTCAGCGGCTCATCCCAGTCTGAAAGCGCAGACTGAATTTGCGGCAGCATTACAGCACGATACTGCTGCATGACCTGGCTCTTGAAACCGGCCTGCATTAACCGCCGGTGATAACGGTGGTCATCTCCATCTCGAAGCATTAAGCCATTCGGAAAGATCCGACCGATGATCATATCCCAGGCTTTTTTATTGGACAAAATTTGATCCGGGTTTAGCAGACACAGCTGATGGGCGTCGGCACCGAACAAATGTACCATCTGCATTCGGCCAGTCTTTTGCATCACAACATTACCGTGCTCTGCTTGTAAGGCCCGACCATGCTCCAAAGGGTTCCGGTAACTTTGTCTTAACATTCGAATGGATTTCAGAAAGCTTGTTTTGATCGGCTTTAACGGTTGCAGCACGGCATTCATAATAGTTCCCAGAAATTAAACAATCACTGATTGAGCGCATCACATCGACAAGCCCTTTGTAATCCATGCAAAGCATCACCCTTTTGAGTTTTCTCCATCATTCCAAACGAATATCCAGAGCTAGGGCATCCGCAACCTCATTCAGCTGATCTTGAAGTAGCGACATCGAGACGGTTGATGGCACTAAAATACTTGCCTCGGCGAAAAAGGTTTGATCGCCCGTCATCGGTGCTGGGCCCACTCGGGTCTCGAGATCAACAACGTTCACCCCCTTCCCAAGCAGCGCCGCAGCAACTTCGCTGAGAATGCCCGGACGGTCGGGCCCAATAATATTCAAAACAAACGACAATGCCTGAAAATCCTCTGAGGCCTCGGTTGGCGCTTCCAGCAGAACCGAGATTCCCGGTATCGACTGCATATCCTCAACCAAGCCAGTGAAGACTATTTCATCGACACTCACCCGGGCAACACCAGCAAACTTGCCCGCCAGACGCGTCATCTGACTTTCTAACCAATTGCCGCCGCGCGCCGTCACTCGCCGGCTCATCTCTTGAACAATCCCTGGCCGGTCATCGCCAACAAACGTAATGACGAGTTCTTTTTGCATATGGTGCCCTATTCCTTTTGAGCGCAGCATTTAGCATGACCTTTGCCGCTCAATTAAAGCCTTACAGAGGTATCGTGATTCCACCACGCTTGATCAGAAAAGGCCCTGAGATCAAGCTCATGGGTCCAGACCGATCGATGCTGTTGCGCTAAATGTAGATACGTCTCGGCAATTTTCTCCGGCAACATTAACCCATCGTGGGCCATCCCTTTCGCTTCACGCAGCGCTTGAAACCGCTCTGCACCCAACATTTTTCCAAGCGTATCCGGGGCATCCACCGCGCCATCGATCACAATGTGAGCCACGTGGATGCCATCGCTTGATAGCTCGGCATTCAGGGATTGACACAACATCCGCCGACCACCCATTGCAGCGGCATGAGAGTGCTGGCCTTGATTACCTCGGACTGCGGCGGTTGCCGAGGTCACTAAAATGGTGCCGTGGCCCCGGGCCCGCATTGCCGGTACCACAGCCTGAGCGAGACGAAACAATCCAAAGGTTGCCATTCGCCAACCCACTTCAAAGGCCTTGTAAGAGGTATCTTCTAAACGCCTAGAGCCGATTTGCGCACCCAAATTATAGACCACCGTATCGATTGGCCCGACGTCGCGCTCAATTCTTAAAACCTGTTCCTCGATCACACCGTCTTCGACCGCATTCATCAAAAAACCAGACGCCGCACCACCCTGACTGTGAATGCCATCCACCAAGGCCTTTAACCCGGCCTCATCGCTGCGCCGCGCGAGCACCGCATGGTAACCAGATTTGGCAAACAGCCCGCCTACCGTGCCGCCAATGCCAGCACCCGCCCCTAGAACAAAACAAACTGGTAGCATCTGTTAAAACTCCTTTGGAAGATTCTGAGTCATTTTATGACTACCAATCGTTACGACGTTTCCTCAACGCAAGGAACGTCGTCTCATCATTGGCCTGATCGAGCGCTAAATTTTGACGAATCTCTTCGCTGTCCAATCTAAAAAAAGCATTAATCGATCGCTCATCGCCAATGCTTGTCACAACCTGGTTTTGGCCTGGGTCATTGCCCGCAACGCGGTCAAGCCATTGACTTGCAAGCGCGTTGCTCGGCTCAAGGTGCAGCGTAAATCTCAAATTGTTTTCTAAATAATCATGACCGGGGTAAACAACCACGGCATCACTCAGGGTGTGAAATTGCGCTCGTATGGTTTGGTAGAGCGCTTCAGGGCTGCCACCATTATGACAATTACCAACGCCCGCATTGAATAGTGTATCGCCGGTGAATACCGCGCGAGGCTCCCCCGCCATGGTCATCAAAAAACAAAGATGCGCAAACGTATGTCCGGGTGTATCCATGACGGTCATGACAAGGTTTGGCGCAAGGTCTATGGTTTCTCCCGCAGTTAACGCGCGGGTCATGCCAGGGATTTTGCCCTCGCCATTTTGATGGGCCCAAACCTCGCATTGATGCGCCGCAACAAGCGCCTCGTTGCCCCGGGTATGATCCCAGTGCTCGTGGGTGTTAATCACCGCCTTTAAGGACAGTTTGTGTTCCGCTAAAAAACCATTCACCTCGTCTGCATCCCAAGGATCCAAAACAATGGCATCTTGATCACCCAGCTCTATGACGTACGTGAAATTTCTAAGGTCGTTGTAAGTATAAATCTGATGAATTTTCATAGCAGAATCCTTTGGTCACTGACACAAGGCAACACCTTGTCATTCCTAATCAACTTTGACAACTATCCGGAAACAAGCGGTCCGCTTGCCGCACCAAACATCGCTAAATGGACAAGCGCGCAAGAAATCAGCCCCGCCGCCACGTCATCAACCATAATGCCCAAGCCCCCTTCAAGATTTCGATCAAGCCACCTTATCGGCCAAGGTTTCAAGATATCGAATAGTCGGAACAAGCCAAAAGCCAACAGTAACCACGCTGGCTCTAACGGGACCAACCAGCAGGCTATCAACATCCCAATAATTTCATCCCAAACAATACAACCGGGATCTTTGATTTGAAGCTGCGCAGCGGCTCGCCCGCAGATCCAAATGCCACCGCCAAAACCAAACGCAACCAAACCAACATAAACCGCCGGTGAAAGCGGTGCCATCGCGCAATAAACGAGCAAGCCCACTAAGCTCCCCGCGGTACCAGGGCCTTTCTTCATCAGCCCCGAGCCAAAACCTAATGCCAACATGAGCGTTGGGCTTTTCACTAAATGCCTAAACGTTGGGGTCATGCGAAATGCCGGTATCCGGTGGCTTTGATCAACATCGATTCTGTAAGGGCCTCTGGCAAATTAGCGAACTGTAATCCCAACTCGGCTTTGGTTTCACCAATACGGCTCAGCGGGAGCGCCAGTTTCAGCGCCAATCGATCGATCTCCGAACGAGCCGACACAGGCGCGATAAAACACAATTCATAATCGTCCCCTGCCGTTAGAAAGTACGTCAGTGCGGCCGCCGGGCTATCCGCGCTGGCCTGAAGCAGTTCATCAAAAGCCATGTTCTGCGCATTCAATCGGGCGCCGAGCGCGCTGCCATCCAGCAGATGATTCAGATCCGCCAAAAGCCCGTCCGAGACATCAATCAGGGCTGTTGCGAGCCCTCGCAGGTGCTGACCCAGAACCAAGCGCGGCACTGGTGCGAGATAATGTTTGGCGAGCTGCTCCGGCGGTTGCTGCCCCGACTGCAGTTTTGACAAGGCAAAGCCCGCGCGACCGGGCCAGCCGCTAATATAGATATCCTCGCCGGCAGACGCGCCGCTGCGAGTGACATAAGACCCGGTCGGCACCGAGCCAATCACGGTCCAGGTTAAGGACAGCTCACTGCCTCGGCTGATATTGCCGCCAACCAGCGGCAACTGCCAATCCTGAATCAACTCCGACAAAGCCCCGGAAAATGACCCTAACCAATCAGGATCCGCTGTCACCAAAGTGAGTGCACCGGTCACCGCAAGCGGTTCACTGCCCATCGCCGCCAAATCACTCACCGCGCCTGCGAGGGTTCTCCGAGCCACAAGGGCGCCGCTTGCGCCAACCGGGAAATGAACGCCTTCGATAAACGTATCCGACGATACGCAGAGTTGATGATCTGGCGGTGGACTTAATACCGCGCAGTCATCACCGGGACCAACCACCGTGTGCGGGCCCTGCCAGTGTCCTAAAGGCGTAAAGTATTGGTCGATAATTTCGAATTCAGAGAGGCTCATCAAACCTGCAGCGCACCGACTTCAATCGACCTGAACGTCGTTGCCAAGCGATCTAAAATCGAATTCACATACTTGTAACTATCGGTTGCGCCAAAGATCTTGGCCAGATCAACCGATTCCGTAATGACAACCTTGAAGGGAATTTCCATACGGACCGACAGCTCAAAGGCGCCCAGCAGCAGAATGCTTTTTTCCACAGGATCAATTAGCTCGGGCTCGCGGTCCAGCAATTCACAAACCTTGAGCCAAAGCGCTTCCTCTTGCTGGCTAACGCCCAAAACCAATGCTTCAAAATACGCGACATCAGCGCGCTTCAAGTCATTGTCTTCAAGAAATTCCTTAATGACTTGACTCGGCGACGCCTCTAAGAAGTGGAGCTGATACAACGCTTGAACCGCGAGCTTTCGAGCTCTGTGTCGAGCCGATGGCGTAGATTTCATGCCATTTTTCTTATGAGATTTATCATCTCAAGGGCGGTCATCGCGGCATCTGCACCTTTATTACCAGCTTTGGTCCCGGCGCGCTCAATGGCTTGCTCAATGGAATCGGTCGTCAGCACACCAAATACGACTGGCTTTCCGGTTTTTAACGCAACCGCGGTCACGCCACTCGCAGCTTGACCGGCGACATAATCAAAATGCGGGGTGCCGCCGCGAATAACTGCGCCCAAGGTGATTACTGCGGCGCAGTCAGATTGCTCAGCAGCCAGCTGTGCCGCGAGTGGAATCTCAAAAGCACCCGGCACTTTTACAATGGTTATGTTTTTGTCTTGGACGCCTTGCCGCTTGAGCGTCGTCAGCGCACCATTTAGCAAGCTGTCAACAATCAACTCGTTAAAACGTGCAACAACGATCGTAATCCCTGCAGTACTGGCCACCAAATCGCCTTCAATTAATCGGGTCATTTCTGAGTCGTCCTTTGAACGGTTGGGGTCAGTCAGGTTTTAAAACAAGCTTTAAGTCCGGTCCAATTCTACGTGTATCAAACAAAGACCACGCCCGTAATTCGCTCATCTTATCAAGTTCTGGAAGTTGAAGTAACGGCTTACCGACCCCCATAAACTTTGGCGCTAAAAACAACACCAGCTCATCAACTAAGTTCGCCTGCATGACCGCTCCTGCGAGGGTCGGCCCGCATTCCACTAATACTTCCAGAACGCCTCTCGCCGCTAAGGCTTCGAAAAAGAGCGGTAAATCAATCTGACCATCGGGATTGAGTTTGGTTTTGAGTGCCGCAGGATGCGCGTTGAGCGTCTCTAATCCGCAGACCTGACGCGCCAAGGGATTCCCGTAAACTTTCGCCGTGGCCATGGTCCGGCTTTGGCTATCGAGCACATAGACAGGTTTTGGCCTAGCCAAAATAAGATGACTGTATTTCGGGTCAATCCTGGGATCTCGAACCGTGAGCTCAGGATCATCACTAATCACCGTATTAGCACCGGTGACAATCGCGGAACTTTGGGCCCGCATTCGTTGCACCTCAAGCCTTGCTGCAGGTGAGGTAATCCACTGGCTTTGGCCGTTCGGCAAGCCAGTAAAGCCATCCATTGTTGCTGCGAGCTTCAACCGAACATAGGGTCTGCCCTCGCTATGGTTCTTTTCATGGCCAGGGTTCAAAGCCTTTGCGCCCGCTTGATCTCCATTGCGAACGACCTCAATTCCCGCTGCTTCGAGCAAATCAAAGCCGGCGCCCCTGTTTCTAGGATGGGGGTCAGGCGCAGCAGCAACAACCCGGGTAACACCCGCTTTAATTAACGCGTCAGCGCACGAAGGGGTTCGACCGTGATAGCTGCAAGGCTCTAAGGTGACATAAGCAGTTGCCCCAACAACTGATTCCGTTGCATTGGCGAGGGCTTCTGCTTCAGCATGTGGACCACCCGCTATTTGATGAAATCCTTCCCCAATGACCCGGCCGTCGCGCACTAGGACGCAGCCAACGCGTGGATTAGGATCTGTCGTAAACCGGCCTTGCTGCGCGAGCCGAAAAGCTTGCGCTAGAAATATTTGATCCGTCACTTCGACTGACTTGCTGCTGGTTTTTTCGCAGCGCGTTTGCGGTTATTTTTACCCATCGAATCAATTTCGCGTTTAAATTCATCAATATCCTGAAAGCTACGATAGACCGAAGCAAACCGAACATAGGCCACCTCGTCTAAAATCCGCAACTCATTCATCACCAGCTCGCCCAACTCTAGACTCTTGAGTTCCGGCTCACCAGTTGCACGCAGGGCACTTTTAATCCGAGACAGGACTGCCTCCACCCCCTCGAGGCTTACCGGGCGCTTTTCTAGGGCGCGCATCAGGCCAGAACGAAGCTTTTCCTCATTAAAAGGCTCACGACTACCATCTGACTTAATCACCCGCGGCATCATCAACTCAGCTGATTCAAAGGAAGTGAATCGCTCACCGCAAGCCAAGCATTCCCGACGACGGCGCACTTGATTGCCTTCGGCCACCAACCGACTGTCATTCACTTTAGTTTCGCTATGACTGCAAAAAGGACAAAACATTTACGACTCCACAACACAACCACACGAACTCTAAGACGACTTTAGCGCATACTCTTGGCCGGCCCGCTAAGGATCATTGCCTTTTTTGCCTCGTCAATTGCCAACTGAACTTCTGCAAAATGTTCGCCTGCTTGCTTTAGGTTGGTGACAATATGATTTTTAAACCCTTCCTGAATTTCCGCACGGCCATCAATCTCAACCGGAGCAAACCACAATTGGGTCATCAAATCGACGTAGTAACGAACCCTAAAAAAGATTCTGTATTGACTTTCGATCGTGTCAGCGAGATCAATGCCTAAAATATCTGCTAAGTCGCCACTCGTGGTTGCCGTATCCCAGGCAATGGAGCCAAGGTAAAAGGACTTGCCATAGTCTGTATACAGGTAAGTCTGTAAGGCATGATCAATCACCTGCATATTCTCAGCAATTTCACTCTCAAGATTCTTTAAAAAAATTTTAGCGCGCTTTTGCTTCACTTCATTTACTTGCCGCCGACCGTTATAGAGCGCGCCCATACCACCAAGCGCAACCCCAACAATCGTTGCAATCATTTCGGGTAAAATTTCAGAAAAACTAACCATGATGGGCTCACTTCGATCGACGCGGATGCGCACTCGCGGGATAATAACGTGATCAAGGTCATCAAACCACTGGGGCTTTCCGTTATAAGCCAACTTTGACGTCACTTTTTAAGGCTCTAAAAACGCGCGTTTTGTTCCCAAAGAAGTTTCCCGCGCAGCATAGTTAACGCCAAACGACTGTTTTTTATCAACAACTTCAACAAGAACGCCAACCTATTACACAAAATGCCGGCTCAACGCCCAATTAAGTCCTTCCGAAAACCGAGCCCAGTGTGGTAATTCGCGCTGTTTTCTTTTAAAACACGCAGCAACTAGGGCGACTTCGTATGACACATAACAAGCTTCAATTACCGACAAAGATCTGTGCGCGCTGTGGCCTTGTTTTTGCCTGGCGAAAAAAATGGCGCAAAGACTGGGCAACCGTTCAATATTGTTCGGAGCGTTGTCGGCGAAGCAAATCTAAATCATAAGGCCGATCAACCACCCCTTGCCCAAGCAATGACATATCGGGATCGTGAAACCCTTGTGGCAGCCGATAAGACTCTCATAATATGACCCAAAACTATGAGACAATTGCGTAAAAGTAACCCTTGGATGCAGGGTGCTCGGCCTAGAATTGTGGCCAATAAGACGCCTCTACTCGCCTTAAATCACGTTTCCGAAAGAACCTTAAAGGGATTTATCAATGGCACAATACGTTTTCACGATGTCTCGCGTAGGCAAAGTTGTCCCCCCGAATCGCATTATTTTAAAAGATATTTCTCTGTCGTTTTTTCCAGGTGCAAAGATCGGCGTGCTCGGCCTAAACGGTTCTGGCAAATCGAGCCTGCTGCGCATCATGGCTGGACTCGACCAGGAACATTTAGGCGAAGCGCGGCCCCAGCCCGAACTCAAAATAGGCTATTTACCGCAAGAACCTGAACTAGATTCAAGCAAAGACGTCCTCGGAAACGTTGAAGACGGCGTCCGCGAAATCAAAGACTTGATGGATGAATTCAACGCCATTAGCGATCGGTTCGCCGAGCCCATGACGGATGAAGAAATGACCGATCTCCTAGATCGGCAGGGCGCATTGCAATTAAAAATCGACGCAGTGGACGGCTGGGACCTTGAACGAAAAATCGAAGTTGCGGCCGATGCCTTACGATTGCCTGCCTTTGCGAGCAGTGTCGACACACTCTCGGGCGGCGAAAAACGACGGGTTGCGCTCTGCCGCCTGCTTTTGTCCAATCCGGACATGTTGTTGTTGGACGAACCGACCAACCACCTTGATGCTGAAAGCGTGGGCTGGCTCGAGCAGTTCCTCACCGAATTCCCCGGCACCGTGGTCGCCATTACCCACGACAGATACTTCTTGGACAATGCCGCGGGGTGGATTTTGGAACTCGATCGCGGGCACGGCATCCCTTATGAGGGCAATTATTCCGCTTGGCTTGAAGCCAAAGAAACACGTCTCGCAACCGAGCAGCGTCAAGAGCAAGCCCGCCAGAAAACTATCAAAGCCGAGCTGGAGTGGGTGCGCTCACAGCCCAAAGCCCGGCAAGCAAAGAATCAAGCACGGCTGTCTCGGTTTGAAGAACTCAATTCCCTTGAATTCCAATCCCGAAACGAAACCCAAGAGTTATACATTCCACCCGGCCCCAGACTGGGCGACCAGGTCCTTGAGATCAACAATGTTTCAAAAGGGTTCGAGGATCGATTACTAATCAACGATCTCAGCTTGACCCTACCGAAGGGAAGCATCGTTGGCATCATCGGCGGTAACGGCGCCGGTAAGTCCACGCTATTCCGCATGATCAGCGGCCAAGACCAACCCGATGCGGGCACGATTACGCTGGGCTCAACCGTGCAACTAGGTTTTGTCGATCAGAGCCGTGACTCGCTCAACGACGACAATACGGTTTGGGAAGAAATTTCTGAAGGCAACGAAATTATACGGATTGGTAAATATGAAACTCCCTCGCGATCCTATGTCGGGCGTTTTAACTTTAAAGGGGCAGATCAGCAAAAACTGGTGAAGGACCTCTCGGGCGGGGAACGCAATCGGGTTCATCTGGCCAAACTGCTCAAGATTGGTGCAAACCTCTTGTTGCTCGATGAACCAACCAACGATCTCGATGTTGAGACCCTGCGAGCTTTAGAGTCTGCAATTGAAACCTACCCCGGTGCAATTATGGTGATCTCTCACGACCGTTGGTTCCTGGATCGCATCGCGACTCATATTCTGGCGTTTGAGGGTGACAGCCAAGCGAATTTCTTCGAGGGCAACTACTCTGAATACGAAGCGGACCGTAAAAAGCGCTTGGGCAAAGACTTCGCGCCAACGCGAGTTCGGTATAAAAAACTCGCTACCTAGTTATAACCAGTCACCGGCGGCTGACAAGGCCTCAGATAACTGGCTAACCGCTTTGAGTTCCATGCCCTTGATAGGCTGCTTGGGATAATTTCCTTTCGGAACCAGACCTCGCGTGAAGCCGTGCTTCGCGGCCTCACGTAGGCGCTCTTGGCCATTGGGAACGGGTCGGATCTCACCGCTGAGCCCGACCTCACCAAAACAAATTAAATCTCGGGGCAACGCGCGATTGCGAAAACTGGAAACCACCGCCATCAGAACGGCAAGGTCGCTACTGGTTTCATCGACTCGGATACCACCGACGGCGTTGATATAAACATCTTGGTCGGCAACTTGCAGACCACCATGCCGGCTCAGTACCGCAAGCAGCATCGCCAAACGATTTTGCTCAAACCCCACCGCAATCCGGCGGGGATTGGAAAAAGCACTCTGATCCACCAGCGCTTGGGCCTCGACTAGGAGCGGTCGGGTACCCTCCCATATCGCCATCACAATACTACCTGGGGTGTCAATTTCCGCCCGGTTAAGAAAAATCGCGGAGGGATTTGCTACATCCTTGAGACCTTGATCGGTCATTGCAAAAATACCCAGCTCGTTCACCGCCCCAAAGCGGTTTTTAATCGATCGCAAGGTGCGGTATCGCCCGTCTGCATCACCTTCCAACATCAAAAAAGAATCAATCATGTGCTCGAGCACTCGCGGCCCCGCGAGATTTCCGTCTTTGGTAACGTGGCCAACGAGGATTAAAATCGTGCCTGTTTGCTTCGCTTTTTGAATCAGTTGTGCTGCCGTCTCTCTGACCTGAGTCACGCTACCCGGGGCCGATTCGATCAAGTCGCTTTGCATAACCTGAATCGAGTCGATCACTAGCACGCTGGGACGCGCTTGATCCCAAACCGCACCGATGGCCTCAACACTGGTTTGAGACATGACCTTGAGCTGATCGGTCTGCAGGCGCAGCCGGTTGGCTCGCATCGCAATCTGCGCGAGACTTTCCTCACCCGTAACGTATAAACAGCTCTGGGTCTTGGCCAACTCACACAAGATTTGAATGAGTAAGGTACTCTTGCCTGCTCCAGGAGAGCCGCTTATCAATACCGCAGATCCAGCAACCAAGCCCCCGCCCAGTACACGATTGAACTCATCCGACGAAGACGCCAAACGAGGCTGCTCTGCCAGCGCCACCTCGCCCAAAGTTTGCACCGCTTCGAGCGTACCGGCATATCCCTCGCGGCGGCGCTCGCTCCGTGCATTCCCCAATTGAATCTGCTTTAAGGTATTCCAAGCATTGCAATCATGGCATTGCCCTTGCCATTTGGTGTATTCCGAGCCGCAATCCTGGCAAACAAACGCAATTTTTGATTTTTTCACGATTCAAGGCTCACGGTGGATGGCGAAGGGTAGGTTCGTGCGACCCGCGGGCCCACACCGCACATCAAGACATAGGACAGACTATCTGCCTGCCGCGATATTTCTTCAATGGATAAATCTTTTCCCCAAAGCTGAGCTCGATCCCCAATTAAAGGCAACACTTTAGAAGACACGGAAATGGTCATCATGTCCATCGACAGTCGACCGAGGATCGTTTCTCGCTGACCATTCAGCCAAACTGGTGTCCCGGCTTGAATCTGGCGAGGATATCCATCGGCATACCCGATGGCGAGCACGGCAATGTTACACGCCTTCGCTGCTTGCCAACGACTGCCATAACCAACTGTATCGCCAGGGAGCAGCGATTTGATCGCAATGACTGGCGCTGTGAGTGACATTGCAGGGCGTAGCGACACTGCTTGATCCAAATAAGGACTCGCGCCATACAGCATAATTCCGGGCCGGATCCAATCACAGCTCGTGCCAATCCCGGCGAGGATCCCAGCTGAATTCGCCATACTGACCGGTAGACCCAACGGCTTGGCAACCGCTAGTAGGGTTTCAAGCTGGCTGGCATTTTTTGGCAAGTTTGGCTGATCCGCATCGGAAAAATGGCTCATCACACCCAATATCCGAGCCTCGGACAGAGTCCGAACGCAGGCCTCTAAGAAGTCTGTAGACAATCCTAAACGGTGCATCCCTGTTTCCAGTTTTAACCAGACTTTCAGATTCGTATCTTTAACTAAATCAAGCTGGTACGGCTGATGCAGCACCACATCAAGATCAAATTTCTCAGCTTGCTGAACGCCGGCTTCATCGAAGACCCCCTCCAGCAACAAAATCGGGTGATAGATGCCAGCAGATCGTAATTCAATACCTTCGTGAACCCGCGCCACAGCAAACGCATCGGCCGCCTGCAGGCATCGGGCAACTGGCACCGCGCCATGACCATACGCGTTCGCCTTGACCACCGCCATCACTTTACTATGAGGGGCAGCTCTTTTTGCTTGCTGAAAATTAAAGGCGATCGATGACAAATCGATTGCAACCGTTGCGTCCTCAACCATCACTCGTAGTAATCGTCATAGTCTCTGGCGAGATCTTCGAACTTCGTGTACTGACCGATAAAAGCAAGCTTCTTTCGACCAATTGGGCCGTTTCGCTGTTTCAAGATAATGATCTCCGCGACGCCTCGGTCCGGAGTATCTTCGTGATAAACCTCATCACGATAAACCGCCATAATAAGATCAGCGTCTTGCTCGATAGCGCCTGATTCACGAAGGTCCGACATAATGGGCCGCTTGTCCGTACGCTGTTCAAGACTTCGGTTTAACTGGGACCCTGCAATGACTGGGCAGTCAAACTCTTTTGCAATGGATTTAAGCGACCGAGATATTTCAGAGATCTCAGTTGCTCGATTTTCTGGCGTGCCGGACGTCTGCATAAGCTGCAAATAATCTACAACGATCATCCCAATTTGGCCGTGCTCGCGAACAATTCTTCGGCTGCGAGACCGCATCTCATTGGGAGTCAAACCTGGGGTATCATCAACAAATAGCTGCTTGTCGTTGAGCAATGTGACCGCAGAAGTCAGACGAGGCCAGTCGTCATCGCCCAGCTGCCCACTTCGTATTTTACTTTGATCAATCCGTCCTAAAGACGACAGCATCCGCATAATGAGTGAATTAGATGGCATCTCCAAGCTAAAAACGACGACCGGTTTACTTCCTGAGATAACAGCGCTTTCCGCAATATTCATCATAAAGGCGGTCTTACCCATAGAAGGACGACCCGCCACAATCACAAGATCAGAGGGCTGCAAACCACTGGTGATGTTATCAATATCTTGAAAACCAGAACTGATGCCAGTCAGCGCGCCTTTGGTCAGATACAGTTCGTCGATCTTCTCAATGGCCTTAGCCAATAAAGGCCGCACAGACTCAGGCCCACCATGGCTAGGACGCTCATCACCAATCTTAAAGACTTTGCTTTCCGCCTCGTCGATTAACCGAGCACTATCACGACCTTGCGGATTAAAGCCGCTTTCCGCGATATCGTGCGCCACGCTGATCAACTTCCGCACGGTTGCCCGTTCTTGAACAATTTCGGCGTAAGCCGTAACGTTTGAGGCGCTCGGGGTGCCTGTTGCAAGATCCGTCAAATAAGCAAGGCCGCCCACAAGCTCGAGCTCACCGTGAAGCTCAAGCGTTTCGGCGAGGGTTACAATATCAAGGGGTTTGTTTTGTCCGACGAGCCACTGCATCGCTCGAAATATAGGACGGTGTTCTGAACGATAAAAATCGTTTTCTGAAATGAGCGTTGAAATCCGATCCCAGGCTTGGCTGTCGAGCATCAAGCCGCCAAGGACGGATCGCTCCGCCTCGATTGAATGAGGCGGGACTTTCAGATTTTGATGATCATCCAGTTCGATGGCCAAGGAGAACTCTCTAGAAATGGGTCCCTTAGACTAAAGGATTGGTCTTAGGATGTGAACGCTTCCTCGGCCTCAACCGCCACACTGACATGGGCGCTGACTTCAGGGTGCAAATAAACTTCGACCTGATACTCGCCCACTTCTCTCAAGGGGCCGCTGGGCAGTCGAATCTCGCTACGATCGATTTCAACACCGGCGGCGGTTGCTTCCTCAGCAATATCGCGAACCGTCACGGATCCAAATAATTTACCTTCTTCGCCAGCGTTGGCCAAGATACGAATCGACAGCGCGTTAATTTTCGCAGCGCGTGTCTCAGCCGAATGACGTTGGGCATCCGCTTCTTTTTGCAATTCAGCCCGACGGGATTCGAACTCTGCAATGTTGATCGCAGTTGCCGGCACGGCTTTACCGTGGGGCACAAGGTAGTTCCGGCCATATCCTGGCTTTACATTCACTCGATCGCCCAATCCACCTAGGTTCGCAACATTTTCTAACAAAATAATTTCCATGACTTAATCCTCTCTCGACTGAATTCGTTGTCTCAAATCTATAAAACCGTCCGCTATGACCAACACCACTAACGCGGCCGACGCTAACTGAAAAAACATCCCCAATGTCACGTAATACATCACGTACCACTGGCTGGACCTGTTTTGGCGGCCTAGGATCCAATGCACCAATCCCGAACCAATCACCACAAACGGGATACTCACCACCCCAACCCATGTCCCGAACCCATCAGTCACCAAGCATCCCGCCATAGCAAGGACCAATGGTAAACTACCTTTGGGCGTCAAACGGGTCTGTTGAACCTCCTGCTTGAAACCACCGGGGTTGTACAGCTCACTCTGCCACCATCGCGCCAACATGAGCGCAAGAACCATCATATAGCCCTGACCCATGGCCAGGTAACTCACCGCTTGACGCTGGCCAGACGCCGCTGTTACTACTGGCGCCCCCGTGTCGGCGGCAAGACTTTCCATGACGTCTACATACCAGTCCACGAATGCCATCAGAATCGATTCTGACAACTGCATAAACACCAAGCTTCCCATCACCGCGGCAACCACCGTTGCGTACAGCGTGACCACCCAGGATACCGATACCCGTAGCACAACCGCCGCAAGAAAGGCGCCTAAAAGGGCGATCATCCCGCTCGAATCACCCCCGGTTTGATACACCAATACCAACGGTAGGAAGGCCCAAAGGAACACCAAGAGGCCTTCTTTATTACCGCGCCTTAACACGACCAGCGCGACGATAGATGCACCCAGCCAACTCAAAAGCGGCAAAGCCGATGCCAAAGCCGCCACACCGCTGGCCTGGAGCCGGCCTCGCATCACAAAAGCGGCGAGCCCTCTCACAACAAACCTCTAAACGCGCTACTTATGCGCGTCTGTGTAGGGCAGCAATGCCAGATATCGAGCACGCTTGACCGCTTTCGCCAGTTGACGCTGATATTTTGCCTTCGTCCCTGTAATTCGACTTGGGACGATCTTACCGGTTTCAGTAATGTACGCTTTCAGCAATTCAACATCTTTGTAATCAACTTCGGTAATGCCTTCAGCGGTAAAGCGACAATACTTTCTTCTTCTAAAAAATCTAGACATCGTTATTCTCCTTGCCCAGCATCAACGGCCGCTTCTGCAGGCTGAGCAACAGCCGGTGCTGCCGCTTCTGCCGCTTTCGCTTCAGCACGTGCATTGCGACTATCTTCTCGATCTTTCCGCTCTTTGCTTTCGTTTTCGATCTTCATGATGGGCGAATCGCCCTGATCAGCCTGTTTACGGCTCATAATCATGTTTCGAATGACGGCATCATTAAAACGGAAGGCATCACTTAATTCTTCCAAGGTTTCAAGCCCACACTCTATGTTGAGCATGGCGTAGTGCGCCTTAAAAATTTTATTGATGGGATAAGCTAACTGTCGGCGGCCCCAATCTTCAACCCGATGGACAGCACCGCCGCCTTGGGTAATCAAATTAGAATAACGCTCGATCATGCCTGAAACCTGTTCGCTCTGGCCAGGATGTACCATGAATACGACTTCATAATGCCGCATAGAGATCTCCTCTCGGTAATTGCTACCCGGGCAAACCCAGTGCAGCAAGGAGTTAATTGAAATTGTGGCCGCGCAGTGTACGAAATTGTTCTAAAAGATGCAAATGCTCGTCAAGGCACTTGGCGCCGCTGTCTGAAGATCTCATATAGGCTTATGCCCGTGGCGACACTCACGTTTAAATTAAAATCTGCTACCTGCATGGGTATTTCAACCAGAACATCGCATTGCTTACGCGTGTTATACCGCAGGCCATCCCCCTCTGAGCCCATAACAAGGGCAGTATCCATGTTGAAGTTAAAATCGGGTAGCTGGGTCTCAGCGCCAAGCGCCGTACCAACCACCCAAAACCCCGCTTCTTTGATTTGACGAAGGCTTCTCGACAAATTTACCACCTCCACAACCGGGACCACCCCTGCCGCACCAGCCGAGCGCTTCATCACAATCGCATTCATCGGCGCCGAGCCGTGTTTCGGCACCACCACCGCATCTACCCCAAAGGTCATCGCGCTGCGCAAGCAGGCGCCCAAATTACCTGGATCGGTCACACCATCTAAGACTAAGAGCGTTCGGGGTGAAGGCTTTGGTTGCAAATAGGTTTCTAAGGACCGACTCGGCTCCGGCGGCGCATGAAAGCCTAAAAATGCAATGCCTTGATGCTGAACTCCAACGCCCAAAAGCGCGTCTAGGTCTGCTACATACTCAATCTCAACCGACATGGACTCAGCCAGCGTCACCAGCGAATCTATTCGCTTGCCCCCGCGCCCATCGCGCAAATAGACCTTTCCAACCGCCCTTTTGAGCAGCTGCTGTTCAACGGAATGAAACCCATAGATCCATTTATCGCTCACGTTTGCCCCGTTTTTTAGATTTCTTTGTCCCAACCTGCTTCGCGGTTTTGACTCTTGAAGCCGATGTTCTACGCCCAGCTGACTGACCTTTTCGAGCCAGCGGCACATGCTCGACCAGCGCAAGACTAACCTGCCCCAAGCTGCTGTCGACCGACTCGAGTTGCACTACCACCCGATCGCCCATTCGCAAAATTTGATGGCTGCGAGTACCAACCAAGGCGCCGAGCTCTGCATCAAACTTAAAATGATCCTGCTGCAGACTGCCGATGTGAATCAAGCCCTCAGCCATTATCGGCTCAAGGGTTACAAACAAGCCAAATTTAACCGCCGTTGTAATAACCCCTTCGAACGTATCGCCCAAAAACTGCTTTAAATACTCGCACTTCAACCACTCAAGTACCTCATAGACTGCTGCATCCGCCCGACGCTCGGTCATGCTGGCCCGCTCGCCAAGCTCGGTCATCAAGGCTTGTGCCTCCGGTTTTAATTCACTCGGGGCGTGCTTCGTCTTCTTCCGAAGCTGGGATTTCACCAACTGATGATTCACTAGGTCGGCGAGCCGCCGAATCGGCGACGTAAAATGAGCATACCCTGGATAATTTAAGCCGAAGTGTGGACGGTGTTCTGGGGTGTAAATGGCCTGGTTCATCGAGCGTAAAACCAGCATCTGCAACGCGGCAGCAGCAGGCTGACCGCGGCTGGCGTCTAAGATTCTCTGAAAATTTTGCGTCGTCACTCGCCCTAAATCGGCGTCCAATGCGAGCCCAAACTGCGCCAAGGTGCTGGCTAAACGCGTGACGCTTTCAGGATCGGGCTCGTCATGAACACGATATAATCCCGCACCTTTGGTGGCTTGAATAAAATCGGCCATCGCAACATTCGCCGCCAACATGCATTCTTCGATCAGCTTGTGCGCCTCAGTTCGTGACGCTTGACCCATGCTGGACAACTTGCCCGCATCGTCCCACTGCACCCGAAGTTCGGGCGTTTCAATTTCTAACGCACCCCGTTCGGCTCGGCGCTGCAATAACACTTGATACACTTGATGTAGTGCCTCGAGCGATTCAAGGACCGGCGGCGCAAGTCCTGAGGGCGCGGCCTTATTGTCTAACCAATGCGCGACGTCCTCGTAAATCAACCGCGCTTTCGATTCGATCACAGCCTCACTAAAGCGATACCCCAGCCTGCGGCCCAACGCATCAAAAGACATCTCGCAGACCAGCACCAAACGATCTTCATTTGGCCTTAGAGAACACAACCCATTGCTGAGTTTTTCAGGCAGCATGGGAATGACCATCTGGGGGAAATAAACACTCGTGCCCCGATTCACGGCTTCATCATAGAGCGGACGACCCGGACGAACGTAATGTGCTACGTCAGCAATCGCGACCCACAACGTAAAACCGTCAGGGCCGGCTTTGGCAAGCACGGCATCATCGAAATCCCGTGCATCCGAGCCATCGATGGTAACGAAGGGTAGCTGCCGCAAATCGTCACGATGCTTTAGATCAGCTGGCACAAGGTGCCTCCTAATCGCGTCTGCCTCATCAACGACGTCGTCTGGAAACACCCTCGGCAGATCATGGTTTTTTAATACGACTTCAATTTCTATTTCCGGGGTTAAGTCGTCTGCAATCACGCGCTCTACACGACCTTTTAATCCACCACCGCGATCGCCGTAATCGGTAATGGTTGCGACTGCAATCTGGCCATTCTTTAGCGGTAATGCAGGATCTTTTTCCAGCAGAATGGGCTGATGTACTTTTCGAGATAGCGGCTCTAGTAAGATCTGTTTGCGTTTCAGTCTGATGCGGCCGGCTATACTGGTATACGCGCGCGTCAGAACTCTTTCAATCTCGGCTTCTGGTCTTCTGCCCCCATGACCTGCGCTAATGCGCGCTAATACTTTGTCGCCATGCATCACGCGACGCATGACCTGATGGTTGAGATAAATGTCCGGCGCCTCACCCTGCACCATTAAAAAACCAAATCCATCCGGATGCGCGGAGATCACGCCTTCAACGGCATCTTCCGGGATGTCATCTGGATTCGGAAGACGGTAGCCTGAGCGTTGATTCATCGAAAGCTGGCCACTTCGAAGCATTGCGCCCAGCCTTGATTTCAGCGCCTTTTTGTCCTCAGGCGAGGTAAGCGATAGCCGGCCCGCGATTTGACGCGCTGTGAGCGCCTGATCGGCCTCAGTGATCATCGACAGAATAAATTCCCGGCTAGCGATTGGATTCGCATAGCGCTGCGCTTCTCGCGACGAATGGGGATCTTTTTGATTCAAATATTACTCCTGACACGACCCGGGCCGGGTGCGTGCGTTGACAGATTCACTAGCGCCTAGTAATCTGCGGCTCCTCGTTGCCGAGGTGGTGGAATTGGTAGACACGCTAGCTTCAGGTGCTAGTGGGGGAAACCCCGTGGA
>JAQWWC010000244.1 GCA_029249645.1 Pseudomonadales bacterium | reverse complement strand
CACAGGAATCACAACCAATGTGAGTAACGTCGACATCATTAAACCACCAATAACGGTCACCGCCATGGGGGTTCTAAGTTCAGCCGCTTCCCCAAAGCCCAAGGCCATGGGCAGTAGACCCAGCACGGTCGTAAGCGTTGTCATCATAATGGGACGAAGGCGCTCGTTCGTCCCTGCCACCAGCGCGTCAAGCTTGGTATAGCCTGATTGCCGTCGAAACTGATTCACCCGGTCCACCAACACAATCGCATTGTTCACGACAATGCCCACCAGCAGAATCCCGCCGATGAAGACCACAACGGACACCGGCGTATTGGTGAGCACGAGCGCCAGCACCGCACCAATACCGGCCAATGGTATTGTGAACATAATGACAAACGGATGCAGCAAAGACTCGAACAAAGAGGCCATGACCAAATAAACCAAGATCAAAGCCAGCAATAACGCAAACGCCAGAGAATTAAACGACGCCGCCATTTCTTCGCTCTGACCGCCAACATGGCTTTTGATCCCTAAGGGATGGGGAATCTCATCCAATAGCCGCTCAACAATTGCCGCGCCTTGCGCCAAATCGACACCAATGGGATTGGCGCGGACAATGCCCACGCGCTGCTGACCCAAGCGCTGAATATCAGCCGGGCCCACAGCTTCATAAATTTTTGCGACGGTCTTTAGCCGCACCTGCTCGCTCGACTCTGGATTCACAATCAGGTTCTCAATATCCGCTTTGGAATCCCTTGAGCCCTCATCGACCCGCAAGCGGATGTCAATTTTCTTATCTTGGAACGTAAATTCTGTTGGCACATTGCCCTTGACCTTATCGACGACCCGAGCGGCCACCTGCGGCACAGTCAATCCAAGGGCGGCGATACGATCTTGGTCAAATTCGATCTGCAGCTCTGGGTACCCCGACAAAATGGTCGATTCTATGTCTGAGAAGTTACCAGAGCGCGTCATTAAAGATGCGAGTACCTCGGCTACAGACCGAATTCCATCTAGGTCTGTACCGGTCACTTCAATTTCCAAGGGCGTTGAAAACGTAAAAAATTGTGGTCGCTCCAAGCTGTATTTGAGCGCAGGCTCGTCATCCAGGACATCTCGTACTTGCTGCATCGTGCGCGCTTCTGCCCCACCAGACTCATCCGGCGCTAGAACGACGGTGACGCTCCCTAAATTTTCACCCCCACTGACGGCGGACGCGTCCATTCGGCCGCCCGTACCCGCAACGGAATAGGTCCGTGCAACGCTTGGCGTGTCCTGCAGACCCTGCTGAACCTTTTCGATCAACGCGTCAGTGCTTTCAATCCGCGTACCCGGCGGCAACTCAAGGCTCACCTGAAACTCCCCCTGGGAAATATTGGGAATCAACTCAAAAGCCAATCGGTTCAGCAAATGGCCACTACTGCCGAGCAGCGCTAAGCTGATCAAGATCGTGGCCGCTGGTGATTGCAGGGCGCGCACCAGCAATCGAGCGTAACCCTTCGCAACCGCCGCATACAGCAGATCAAAGCCGAGCATTACCGGGCGAATGATTAGGTGTAGCGCCGATGATGCCAAACCCAAGACCTTATAAACGCTTCGGCGAGATCCTGCAAAAAAACCCTGAACGACCGGTCTTACCACCGGTTTAGTCGGCGTCGACGGCGCGACCGCAACTTCGGCTTGTGTACCAAGCGCAGACAACATTGGGATCAAGGTAACAGCGAGTAACAGGGACGCGAGCAATGCGAATGTCACGGTTAAGGCTTGATCTTTAAACAGTTGACCCGCAATGCCCTCAACAAAAGCCAGCGGCAGAAAGACCGCGATGGTCGTCATGGTAGAGGCCAGAACCGCACCTGAGACTTCTGCGCCGCCCGTTTCTGAGGCTTGTCGCAAGGACTCGCCCTGCTCCCGCCGCCGAGCAATATTCTCCAGCACGACAATGGCATTATCCATCAGCATACCAACCGCCAGCGCAATCCCCCCCAGGCTCATGACATTGAGACTGATATCAAACAGACGCATCATTGCGAAGGTCATCATGACAGAGGCCGGCACCGTTACCGCAATAATCAAAGTGACTCGAATTTGCTTTAGAAACAAAAACAAAACTAGGACTGCAAGGCCAGCCCCCTGAAACGCGGCCAATTGAACCTCGGAGATTGCCGATTCAATGAACTCGGATTGATCATAGATGGGCGTCAGCACCAT
>JAQWWC010000243.1 GCA_029249645.1 Pseudomonadales bacterium | reverse complement strand
AGTACGCGGGGTCTTTTGGAACAGATCACAAACCCCTTGAGGCCAGAAAGGATAAAAGTTTTTATCATGCTAAAAATTTATCCATCTTAGGAATCGCTCGAGTTCCATTTTTAGTCGCTCCAGATTCAAGAAGCGCGATTAAAAATTTAACAAGTGGCCTTTAAGCCCCAGACGCCAGTTGGTTAAAATTCTAATGGTGTGTCATCGATAAGCTGGCGTTCAAAAATACGGTCGGTTGCTGGTCGGTTCTGCGAATCATCACGCTTAACTAATTTTTAGTGCGTTAGGATTGTCTGAAGAACATCCAGGTCATTAATCGATGAGCCAGGGTAGGGCGAAAAGCGGTCTTTATAGAAATTCGGCTATGGTAAACTTTTGGTGTGCATCTAATTTTGTTGTGCTTTGTATGAAGCACTAACCATACAGCGACGCTACGATGGTCCGATTTTTTTACAATATTTTGATTCCGCTATTGATTCCAGGTGCCCTGATTCGGCTTTGGTTCCGGGGTCGACGCGAGCCTGCTTACCGGCATCACATAGCAGAACGCTTTGGTTATATGCCGTCGAACTTGGGGACGGGCGCGGATATTTGGTTGCATGCGGTTTCGGCCGGTGAGAGCATTGCGGCGGCGCCCTTGGTTGAGGCCTTGTTAGCCAAAGGCCACACGCTGGTTTTATCAACGACCACGCCGACTGGACGCGCTCAGTTGATGCGCCAATTTTCTGGTCGCGCCGTGATTTGCTACGGCCCTTTTGATGCGCAGCGCTGTATCAAGCGCTTTTTAAATCAAGTTAGGCCAAAACTCGCACTAATGATTGAAACCGAAATTTGGCCCAACTGGATGACCGTTTGCGCGTCGCAAGAGATTCCAGTTGCACTGCTTAATGCACGACTTTCTGAGCGATCGTTCCAAGGGTATCAAAAATTAGGATCAATGATGGGGGCTACCCTGCGTCAGTTTAGCTGGATTGCGGTGCAGTCCACTGCGCACGCGAATCGCTTTACGGCGCTCGGTGCCACAGCGGATCGACTGTCGGTCACGGGATCGATCAAAGCTGATCAGGTGCGCCCAGCGGATTATACTGAACAAGTCACCCTTATTCGGACAAAGTGTGGCCATCGGACGCTTTTGCTCGCGGCCAGCACCCATCCCGGCGAAGAGCAGATATTGTTAGCATCTTTTAAGGCCTTGAAGGTTCTGCATCCCGACTTGCTCATGGTGTTGGTTCCGCGCCATGTACAACGGGCGAGCGCGCTGCAAACCTTGTCTGCTCAGATGGGATTGTTGTCTTGCCGAGCAACTCTCGACGGGGTTGCCGAGGATACGGATGTGGTCATAGTCGATGTTATGGGCCAGCTATTGTATTGGTATGGTGCGAGCGCCGTTGCCTTTGTGGGTGGCAGTCTTGTGCCCCACGGCGGACATAATTTTTTAGAAGCGGCGCTGTGTGGGTGTGCCGTTGTGACAGGTCCTTGGGTTTTTAATTTTGAAGCCCAGGCCGAACAGTTTCAGCGCGCCGAGGCGCTAACGCTGGTTGCCGATGAGCGCGCGCTGACTGCAGCGCTCGAGACGCTGTTGATGGATCCCGTGATTAGGCAGCAGCAGATCGATCGCGCGCAACAATTGGTTGATGAGAGTCGCGGGGCGCTCGATCAATTATTAATAGGATTGTCGCCTTGGTTGCCCAGTCGAGCAGGCACGCCAAGATGAAAATATTGTTTTTATGTACAGGGAATGCCTGCCGCTCACAGATGGCTGAGGGTTGGGCAAGGGCTATGGCAAAGCCTGCGGCGGTCATTTGCTCAGCTGGGATCGAGGCTCACGGCTTGAATCCACGAGCGGCTCAGGCGATGTTGGAAGCCGGGGTTGATATTAGTACTCAGACCTCAAAAGTGGTCAATGCGCGCGACTTTGATGCACTTGATCTGGTTGTGACGGTTTGTGGGCATGCTGATGAGCATTGCCCTGTTGTGCCGGCTAGGATTCTAAAAATCCATTGGCCGCTCCTGGATCCGGCTAGTGCTGAGGGTTTAACCGCGGATATTGAGACCGTTTTTAGAGCCTCTCGCGATGATATTCGGGATCGCGTGCGGGCGCTTTTGATCGAATATGACTGTCTAAATCCCGCTGAGGACGAACGTTTGGTTCCGAAAAGATGATAGGCTTACCCTTGAGGCAAGGCTTTGATGAACGTTAAAGAGACGCGGAAAAATCGTCGCTATGTACCAAATCTCAGTGCTGATTTGGAAAGTTGCGATGCCAACTACATTCGATTTTTGCAGCTGTTTCCAAATCATCAAACGGTTGATGCCTTGGTATTTGTGGTATTGCTTGGTGAGCGTGAGGTTGAAGTAGACTTGAGGGTGACGGAGCGGTGCCCTTACACGACCTTTGTGACGATCTCGGTGAAGGGTGGCTTGGACCAACTGGCCTGGTTGGTTTGGCCACGATTATCTATTTGCTTGTACCACGATCTCTCGACGGCCGAAGTGCTTGGGATTGGCGATCATCAAAAGCTGCGACAGCGCTACGAAGTGCCAAACAAAGCGCTGCATCACCCAGATGAAAAATCACAGGTTAATCGCGCCCTTGGTGAGTTGCTCGCAGTTTGTATTGAGCACGGTCGAACCCAAGACACGATAATGATTGTCGATGATTGATACGTCCGGGATTCTTTCCCGTTATAATCTCGTGCGCTCTTGGGCTCGGTGAGATCGGGCCTGAGCGCCTACCGAAACAAATTTGATGTCCGGTCTTGTGACGTGCACATGGACTGTCTTAAGAAGTCATTAAGCGTTGGAATATAAAAAGTATGGCCAGTAATTATCAGTCCGATTCAATCGAAGTTTTAGAGGGCCTGGATCCCGTAAGAAAACGGCCAGGCATGTATACCGAAACGACTCGTCCGAACCACTTGGCCCAAGAAGTCATAGATAATTGCGTCGATGAAGCCTTGGAAGGCCACGCCAGTGAAATCATGGTGATTCTGCAAAAAGATGACGCCATGGTGATCAGTGACAATGGTCGCGGGATGCCGGTCGACCTGCATAAGAAGGAAAAAGTATCCGGCGTTGAGTTAATCTTGACGCGGTTGCATTCTGGCGCAAAGTTCAATAGCGATCAGTATCGTTTCTCAGGCGGACTTCACGGTGTTGGCGTCTCGGTGGTCAATGCGCTGTCCGAGCGATTTGAAGTGTTTATAAAGCGCGAGGGCAACCTGCACCACATGGGTTTTAAAGACGGCGCTATGGTGTCGCCCTTAACAACTCTTGAATCGGTCAGTAAGCGAAATACGGGTACAACGATCGAATTCAAACCCAACCCCCAATATTTTGACAGCGCGAAGTTCTCGGTCTCAAGGCTTAAGCATCTACTGCGGGCCAAAGCGGTGCTGTGTCCTGGGCTCAGAGTCATCTTTAAAAATGAGCACGAGACGAATGTTGAGGACCAAACTACAGAATGGTTGTACGCCGAAGGCTTAGAAGATTACCTGGCTATGGAACTTGCAGGATTTGAGGTTCTGCCGAGCGAGCCTTTCACTGGTGCGCAGGCGGGTATGAATGAAGCCGTTGATTGGGCGGTGCAATGGCTGCCGGAGGGAGGTCAGCCCCTAACCGAAAGTTACGTCAACCTGATTCCGACAGGCATGGGTGGGACTCACGTCAATGGATTTAGAACCGGCTTGCTGGAAGCTTTGCGTGAGTTTTGCGAGTTTAGGAACTTACTGCCCAGGGGGCTGAAAATTTCTGGAGAAGATATTTGGGAGCGGTGCGCGTATGTTTTGTCCGCGAAGATGCTGGATCCTCAGTTTGCGGGTCAAACGAAAGATCGTTTAAATTCGCGGGACATTGCGGGCTACATTTCCTCTGCTGTCAAAGACAGTTTTAGCTTGTGGTTAAACCAGCATACGGAAGAAGGGCAAAAGCTGGCCGAAATGGCGATTAATAACGCGCAAGCGCGGTTGCGTGCGGGGAAGAAAATCGCAAGGAAGAAGGTCACAACTGGCCCGGCTTTGCCCGGCAAGCTGACCGATTGCTCGTGCCAGGACGCGATGATGGGTGAACTGTTTCTGGTTGAGGGGGATTCGGCCGGCGGTTCTGCAAAACAAGCGCGCGATCGAGAAACCCAAGCGATCATGCCGCTCAAGGGCAAAATCCTAAATACTTGGGAAGTGGATTCCGCAGACATTCTTGCCTCTCAAGAGGTCCATGATATTTCTGTAGCGCTTGGCATGGACCCCGGCTCCGATGATTTGTCCGGATTGCGCTATGGCAAAATTTGTATATTGGCCGATGCCGATTCCGACGGCTTGCACATTTGTAGCCTGCTGATTGCTCTCTTTGTGCGCCACTTCCCCGCTTTGGTTCGAGAAGGTCATGTTTTTGTCGCAATGCCCCCGCTTTATCGGGTTGATGTCGGCAAAGAGGTTTTTTATGCGCTGGATGAATCCGAGCGGGCGGCCATCCTGAACCGTATTGAAAGCCAGAAGATAAAAGGCAAGATCTCGGTGCAGCGCTTCAAAGGCTTGGGTGAGATGAATGCGCTCCAACTTAGGGAAACTGCAATGTCGGCCGATACCCGGCGTTTGGTGCGTTTGACCGTTGAGGACAGGCAAGAAGTGGATAACCTGTTGGATATGCTGCTCGCTAAAAAACGGGCGGGCGATCGTAAAATTTGGCTGGAACACAAAGGCGACCTCGCCGAACTGAACTAGATTCAAGGAAATACAATGACACTCGAGCAAGATGTCAGCAACATCGAAAGCCAGTCGCTGGCTGAATTTACTGAAAGTGCCTACTTAAACTACGCAATGTATGTGATCAATGACCGGGCCTTGCCGCATATTGGCGACGGCTTGAAGCCCGTTCAACGTCGTATTACCTATGCGATGAGTGAGCTTCGGTTAACAGCTGATGCTAAATACATGAAATCTGCGCGCACCATTGGAGATGTGATCGGTAAGTACCATCCCCATGGCGACTCCGCGAGTTATGAAGCGATGGTCTTGATGGCTCAGAGCTTTACGTATCGGTACCCATTGGTCGACGGCCAAGGTAACTGGGGTTCGCCCGATGACCCAAAATCCTATGCGGCGATGCGCTATACCGAGTCAAAGCTTACCCAGTATTCGAAAGTGTTATTGTCGGAGCTCGGTCAGGGTACGGTTGATTGGATTCCTAATTTTGATGGCACGATGGATGAGCCGGTGGTGTTGCCGGCCCGTCTACCAAACCTGTTGCTCAATGGGGGCACGGGCATCGCCGTAGGTATGGCAACGGATATCTTGCCGCATAACTTAAATGAAATTGTGAGTGCCTGTATCCATCTTTTGGATTCGCCCAAGGCAACGGTTGCAGACCTTATGACCCACGTCCGTGGTCCAGATTTCCCAACAGGAGCAGAAATTATTTCGAGCCCTGAAGAAATCCAGCAAACCTATGAAACCGGTCGTGGCTCAGTTCGGGCTCGAGCGGTTTACAGCGTCGAAGCCGGCGAAATCGTCATTACAGCGCTGCCTTACCAAGTTTCGGGTACCAAGATTCTTGAGCAAATTGCAGGTCAGATGCAGGCCAAAAAACTGCCCATGGTGGTCGATTTGCGAGATGAGTCCGATCATGAAAATCCGACACGTATCGTGATTGTGCCGAAGAGCAACCGAGTCGATCTGGATACGTTGATGGGCCACCTGTTCGCCAGTACGGATTTAGAGCGGACTTATCGGGTTAACCAAAATGTCATCCAGCTCAGCGGCCGGCCGGGCGTGTGCTCGCTTCGAGAAATCTTGAGCCAGTGGCTAGAGTATCGACAAACCACGGTTCTGAAACGTTTGCAGTTTAGGCTTGAGAAGATTTTGGATCGGCTTCACCTGCTTGAAGGTTTGATGATCGCGTTCTTGAACATCGATGAAGTGATTCACATTATTCGGACTGAAGACAAACCGAAACAGGTTTTGATCGACCGCTTCGCGCTGAGTGATCGCCAAGCCGAAGCGATCCTCGATTTGAGGTTGCGGCAGCTTGCGAAGCTTGAAGAAGTCAAGATTCGGGGTGAGCAAGACGAGCTTGCCGTTGAGCGTCAGTCTTTGGAGCAGATTATTGGCTCGAAAGCTCGGCTTCGGACGCTTATCAAAAAAGAGTTGATGCAAGACGCCGAAACCTATGGCGATGATCGGCGATCGAAAATTGTTGTCCGGCAGGAGGCGCAGGCCTTTTCTGAGCGAGACCTGATGTCGAATGACCCGATTACGGTGGTTTTATCAGAAAACGGTTGGGTTCGCGCAGCGAAAGGTCACGACGTGAAAGTCGAGGAGTTGAGCTATCGATCGGGTGATCAGTTCCAAGCTGCGGCCCTAGGTAAGTCTAATCAAACGGCCGTGTTTTTTGATAGTGTGGGCCGTAGTTACGCACTAGCGGCACACCTTCTGCCATCAGCTCGGGGTCAAGGCGAGCCACTAACGGGGAAGCTCAATCCGCCACCTGGGAGTCGCTTTACCGGTTTAATTTTAGATGAACCGGAACAAAAATATTTGATTGTCAGCGATGCCGGATACGGGTTTATTGGCCGAGTTGAGGACATGATCAGTAAAAACAAGGCAGGAAAATCATATCTCAGTGTGCCGAATGGTGCGCAATCGATGTCGCCCTATCGAGTCGATGCGTTAGAAGATCAGTTGATCGCAGCTTTTACAACAGAAGGCCGGTTGCTCATTTTTCAAGCGAAAGAATTGCCGGAATTAGGGCGAGGCAAAGGTAATAAACTGATTAATATTCCTAGCGCCGCCCTGAAAAATAGAACTGAATTTCTGGGTCATGTCATAATTTTTTCTGAGTCCGACGCGCTGACGGTGTATTCGGGCAAACGGCACATTACGTTAACGCTTAAAGAGTTAACGCATTACCGAGGTGAGCGTGCCCGCCGCGGCTTAAAACTACCGCGAGGGTTTCAAAAAGTTGATCGCGTAGAATTGAAGCGCTGATTAAACACTTTGAGTTGGAGTGTTCATTGTGAGTGTGTGCAAGATCAGGTCTGAGGCAAATGAGGATGACAGAGGCGCGGTTTCAAAACGAGGATGCGTGATGTGCGCGAGCTGAGTCTTGGTTTGCTCATCTAAAACCAGTGTGCCACGACTTAAAGAGGCGAGATACTTAACGCGCTTGCCGAGGGCTTCTGAGGCCTCGGCTTGATCAATGGCAAAGGCCATGCGGATGTTTAGACCGGCCACTACTTCTAACAGGCCTTGCATCGTCTCAAAGAACTCAAGGCTATGCTGGGCCGGGTCAGCTTGTTTGAAGTGCACTTCATAATCCCCAGGCTGGAGCTCCGTCAGCTTCCCAAAATGCTGCCTGGCAGCTGCTTGGAGTGCCGCGAAAGGCACAAGCCTTGCAGGAGTGAGTTTGATGGAAAATATCGCAACCATGGGACTGTCCGAAGGTGCTGTGATATGTTCGACAACTGATTTGGGTGCGGCCGGTTTTTGGCCGAACTTCAAACTGAGCCAAATCAAAATGAAGTCACCGAACTTCCAAGCGGTGAAGCCTATGACGATCGTCATGGCCGAAATCATGCAGAGAGTCTGGATCAGCAAGGCCCTAATTGCGGCTGCGCTCGTGGCCTGGTTAACAATCAGTGAAAGCTTCCCGATAATTAAACCTTCATGCTCTAAGGGCGCCGTGTACTCGGCGTGACGCGCTGGCGCCTTGCCACTGGCCAGTACTAAGCGATTCTCAGAATTCATGACTTCAGCGCGGCCCATACCCGTCGCTTGCGCTAACTGATCGAGAATCACGGCGAGCGCGATCCAATCCTCAGTCGCTAAATATAGGGCAGCGTCGGATGTCTTATGCTTCAGTAGGGTCGTAGCGAGTTGTTGTTCAGCTTGGTCTGTTTGAGATTGAAGGCTGATCAACGCGGTCAGTAGTACGAGGCCACTTCCGATCAGAAAGGGCACGACACACAGCGTTAATATGCGAAACCGCAAATCTTGCATGATAAACATCGAAGGAATCCTGGCGCGCAGTATATCGCACTAACTTGGACCCTGTCGCCGATGCGTCATTTGTTGGATAATGCACACTCGCCGAGGAATCCAAACAATGCAGAACGTCATTCTTATCAATGTCACCGGTCAAGACCGTCGTGGATTGACCGCTAAATTGACGACTATTCTTGCCCAGGCCGGAATGGAAGTGCTGGATATGGGCCAGTCAGTTATTCATGACTACCTAACCTTAGGCATTTTGGTGCGTTCAGCACCCGAGCAAAATGGGGCGATCGATCATCTAAAATCCATGTTTGTGGCTGAGGGGTTGTCGGTTGAAACGGAAGTCGTAACAGATCTTGAGTATGCTGACTGGGTCAGCCGGCAAGGTCAGACGCGCAGCATCTTAACCATCTTGGGTCGAAAGATTACCGCGGCACAATTGTCCCGTTTAGCGCGTATTGTGACGGACGAAGGTCTTAATATCGATCAAGTCAACCGGCTCTCTGGCCGCGTTCCGCTCGAACCGTCCGAAAAGCCCACTCGGGCGTGTCTCGAATGGTCACTCCGCGGGACGCCAAGTCCGTTATTTAGAAAAAAACTTATGGCGCTGGCAACGGAGCTGACGCTGGACCTTGCAGTGCAAGAAGACGGCATCTACCGACGGCATCGACGACTTATTGCCTTTGACATGGATTCCACGCTGATCGAAACCGAAGTCATCGACGAGTTGGCTAAACACAAGGGGGTTGGTGTCGAGGTTGCCAAAATTACCCATCAAGCGATGTCTGGAGAACTTGATTTCCGGGAAAGTTTGATCCGGCGTGTGGCGCTGCTTGAGGGCTTGCCTGAGACAACTCTCAGCGAGGTTGCCGCCCAATTGCCCCTCACGGAAGGGGTAGAGTCGTTGTTTAAGACGCTAAAGTTATTGGGCTATAAGACGGCGATTCTGTCTGGTGGGTTTGATTATTTTGGTCATGCCTTACAGGCCCAATTGGGCGTTGATCATGTTTTTGCGAATCGGTTAGAAATTCTTGACGGTTTTTTAACAGGACGTGTTTTGGCCCCTGTGGTGGATGCCGAAGCCAAAGCGCGAATCCTAAGAGCGTTGGCGGAGAAAGAAGGGATCTCCATGGCACAAACCATTGCCGTGGGCGACGGCGCAAACGATTTAGAAATGCTGGGTGCAGCAGGACTCGGGATTGCATACCACGCGAAGGACTTGGTTCGAGAGCGTTCCCGGCACGCAATCTCTACCCTCGGGCTGGATAGTATTCTTTATTTGCTGGGAATCAGTGATCGAGATCAGCTTGGCGCGTCCTAAGCCATTGGCCTCGCCATCGACTGTACAATCTCGGTAAGATAGCGTCTTGTTAATTTAAGCACATTGCAGGTAGAGGGTAGTTATGGCCAATTATTCCACGAACGAATTTAAATCTGGCTTGAAGGTTTTGCTTGAGGGGGATCCTTGCAGCATTGTGGAAAATGAGTTTGTGAAGCCGGGCAAGGGGCAAGCATTCAATCGCGTTCGGCTCAAGAATTTGAAAACGGGGCGGGTTTGGGAGAGGACCTTCAAGTCGGGTGAAAGCCTAGAAGGTGCCGATGTCATGGAATACGAGATGGAGTACATGTATTCAGATGGTGAGTATTGGCATTTTATGAAGACCGACGATAGTTACGAGCAGATCGCAGCAGATAAAGAAGCGGTCAGCGAAGGAATCCAGTGGCTAAAGGAAAATAGCCGGTGTACGGTGACGTTGTGGAATGATGTGCCTATTCTTGTGGTGGCGCCCAATTTTGTCGACTTGGATATCGTTGAAACAGACCCAGGCTTGAAGGGCGATACGGCGACCGGCGGCTCAAAGCCGGCAACCTTGTCAACCGGGGCTGTGGTGAAAGTGCCACTATTTATCAACATCGGCGAGTCCATTCGCGTTGATACCCGAACGGGTGAATACCAGGGGCGTAGTAAGAGCGCGTGAACCAGGGCGTGCAACCGATGCCAACCTGGCCTGCGCTGAAGGCGCGGGCCAAGGTGCTTGCTGCCATTCGTCGGTTTTTCGAGGCAAGGTCTGTGACCGAGGTTTCAACGCCGTCACTGAGCCGCTCGGGTACGTTCGATGCTCAGCTGTCGAGCTTTGAAGTCTCGGACCCAGCCGATAAATTATTTTTGCAGACCTCTCCAGAATACGCGTTAAAACGGGCCTTAGCGGTCTATGGTGAAGCCATCTTTGAGATCACCCCTGCGTTTAGGCGCGGCGACCAGGGCAGTCAGCATAATCCTGAATTCACCATGCTTGAATGGTATCGTCCGGGCCTCAGCTTATCTGGTCTGATGGCCGAAGTGGTGGACCTATTGAATGCTTTGCCTGAGGCCCCGGAGATTTGGCGGGCGCAATCTAAGGTCGACTTGCCGGTCTATTCGTTCCGGGCGGTGTTTGAGCAACGTTTTGGGGTTAATCCAAACGAAGCAGCCTTGTCGAGCCTTTGGCAGTGGGTGCAAGAGACCGGTGCAGAGGTAACGCATTTAGCGCCGCACGATGATGATCAATTCCGATCGGATTGTTTAGACTTTCTGTTCTTAGAGGTTCTTCAACCCAGTCTTGGCGATATTTTTTTCCTAACGGAATTTCCACGATGTCAGGCAGCGCTCGCGGAGATTGACCCTAAAACGGATACTGCCCAGCGATTTGAGTTGTATTGGCAGGGTACTGAGCTCGCGAACGGTTATCTTGAGCTTCGGGATCCGGCAGTCATTTTGAGTCGGCATACCGTGATGGCAACTGCTCGAGTCAATCGCGGCCTGCCAAATATTGCTTTTGATAACGCGTTCGCCGAGGCAAGCGCTTTGATGCCCCCCTGCGCCGGCGTTGCGCTTGGAATCGATCGATTGGTAATGGTTTGGCTCAAGGCCAAAACCTTATCAGAGGTGCAACTATTTTCTTGGCCGAATCATTAGTTGACGAGCGCTTGACCCATCTTGATGGTGCTGCCTGGTGTAACGCACCAGTTTTGGTTTGCCTGAGTAATCAAGATGGCGGTAGAGCCCAACAAAAATCGGCCCGCCTCTTGACCTTGATCAACGGCTAGCGCATGCATTGGTTGATTGACTGGCTGTTGGGCTTTAAAAGGCTCAGTGTCCCAAAATGGTTGGATACCAGCAACAATCATCGCGCCGATCAAAACCAGATAATAATCGCCCTCGCTCGAGGTGATGCGCAGCACAAGGCGCTCGTTTCGGGTAAATAAACCGGGAACGTGGGTGGCCGTTGTCTGGTTAACGGAAAAAAGGGCACCCGGAATATATCGAGCAGTCTGAAGTGCGCCTTGTTGCGGGAAATGCACTCGGTGATAGTCGCTTGGCGCCAAGTAGACGGTCAAAAAACTGCCGTTATTGAATGACGCCGGCAAGGTTTCACCCAGCAATTGAGGGATCGAATAATCGTGTCCTTTGGCTTGAATAGCGCGCTGGTGTTTGATGTCACCGGTAACTGAAACGAGACCGTCGGCGGGCGATACAAGCCTGCCGGTGAGGGGGCGGGCATCTTTAATTAATGCCCGGGTGAAAAAATCGTTAAAAGAAACATATTGTTCCGGCTCTGCGCGTGCTGCCACAGTCCAGTCGATTTTATAAATGCCGTCGAACCGTTTGATGACAAAATCCTTCAGCCAAGGAATCTCGGATCGGGCGACATAACCAATGCAGCGGGATAATAAATGCTGAGGAATCAGATACTGAAGAAAAATAAAGAGTCGGGTCATAAAGCGGCCAGTTGCTAATAAGTCGATGTGCTTAACACATCATAGAGTGTGTGATGTGGGTCCGTTAAAGGGTGCAGTCTAACGCAATCCGCGCGACGCATGGATCCTTGTTGCTTGGATTGCCTCGGTTAACCCACTGTCCGGGTAAGTCGCTTGTGTTGATGCATAATCGATTCGCACCGAAGCGTTAATGGCTGATCCTCGTATTTTACGGTTGACTCGGGTTAAATAGAGGCGATGGACAGCAGCCCGTCGCTTGGCTCAAAGAGGAGATTCTTATGGCGGTAAATTCAGATAACTTGGTATGGATCGACATGGAAATGACAGGGTTGGATCCAGATTCAGATCTGGTTTTAGAAATGGCAACCATCATTACCGATTCCCAGCTCAATATTATTGCTGAGGGCCCTTGTTTAACGATTCATCAGACCGAAGCCCGGATGAATATGATGGATGAATGGAATACTGAGCACCACGGTGCGTCTGGCCTGACCGCGCGCGTGATTGCATCGTCCGTGACCGAGGCGATGGCTGAAGCTGAAACCCTTGCATTCTTAAAGGATTATGTTGGCCCGCAGGATTCGCCCCTGTGCGGGAACAGTATTGGCCAGGATCGACGGTTTATTGACCGCCATATGCCTGAGCTTGGTCGATTTTTCCACTACCGAAACCTAGACGTCAGTGCGATTAAAGTTCTGGTGATGCGCTGGAAGCCGGAAATCATGGATTTAGTCATCAAGCAAGGCAGGCATCGCGCTTTAGACGACATTCGGGAATCGATTGATGAGCTGAAGGTCTATCGAGAGCATGTCTTCAAGATGTAGGGCGGCGGCTGCTCGCATCACGTTTCGAAAGTTGTTGCTGAATGGCCCAGTCAATATGCTCCTGCACCATGGAATCCGCTGTTAAACGTTTAGCCTCAAGGCTTGCTAAGATTTCTGGATCATAGTCAGCATTGCCGAGCGCAACACTGATATTCCGCAACCAGCCGGAGTAACCCGTTCGTCGGATTGCTGAGCCTTGGGTTTTTTCTAAAAAGGTCGCTTCGCTCCAGGCATAAAGGGTTGTTAGCGCTGCCTGCTCAAAGTCTGGTCTTGGTTTAAAAACTGGGTCAACCGACGTTGCCGCAAACTTGTTCCAAGGACAAACCATCTGGCAATCGTCACAGCCAAATATCCGATTGCCCATGGCGACTCTCAGTGGCTCTGGGATCGCGGCTTTGGATTCAATCGTTAAATAAGAAATACACCGTTTGGCATCTAACTCAAAGGGTCCAACAAAGGCCTTGGTTGGACAAACATCCAGGCACCGGGTGCAGCTACCGCAATGGTTGGATGAGATCTCGACCGGACCGTCAAATGGCAGGTTGGTTAAGAGTTCGCCAATAAAAAACCAGGACCCGCGGCTTTGGTTGAGCAGCAACGTATTTTTTCCGATCCAGCCTAATCCAGATTGCTCGGCAAAGCGTTTTTCAAGAATGGGTGCGGAATCGGTGCAGGCCCGGGTTACACAATCGGTCAAACCTTGGGCCTCTGCTGCTTCATTGATTTGGTTGGCAAGCTGGGTCAGACGACGGCGAATGACTTTATGATAATCCCGACCGAGTGCATAGCGGGCGATGTAGGCGCTGCTCGGAGCGGCAAGAGTGCTTTCAATTTTGGCCATCTCTGAGGCCGGCAAATAGTCCATTCTGACGGTAATTGCGCTGAGGGATCCGGGCAATAATCCCACTGGGTCGACCCGCAGATCGACATTGCGCGCCATGTAACCCATGCTGCCGTGATGGTTATTGCTCAGCCACTTCAATAGATGCGGCGCATGATCACTTCGATCGAGCTTGACAAAACCGGTTGCTGAAAAGCCCAGCGCTGCGGCCCATTCGGGAATCTGATTTTTAAGGGCTTGCAACGACATCAATATTTTTCCAGTGGTGCCTGTAGGTTTGGCTATAATGGACCCGTTCAGGGCACGAGGGTCATTATGACAGCGTCAAAGCTTTACCCGGCCTCGGTCATAAAAGAAATTGATCGGCAATATTCGCAGGATTATGACATATCCAGTTTCCAGTTGATGAAATTGGCTGCGCGGCGCGTTGTCGAGCTTATTTTGACTCGCTACAGCGACATCAAAAATGCACAGGTTTTTTGTGGGTCTGGGAATAATGCAGGCGACGGCTTTTTAATCGCAGCGGGTTTGGCGGATCGTGGCTGGTTGGTTCAGGTTGTGCTTGTTGGCAATACTGAAAAGCTTTCTGGCGCGTCGCGCGAAGCGTTCGCAGTTTGTCAAAATAGCCAGGCAATCGTTCAGGGATTTGAAGGGTCCGTCCTAGCCGGAGCGGTATTGGTTGACGCCTTATTAGGGCTTGGTATTCGTGGCGAAGTTACGTCCGAGTACCGCTCGGCCATCATGGCAATCAATGCGGGCAGTGGCCCTGTGGTTGCGGTTGACCTGCCGTCTGGTTTACAGCCTGACTCAGGCGATGTTGGGACGGCCTGCGTTCGGGCCTCGATCACCATCACCTTCTTAGCGCGAAAGATAGGGTTGTACAGTCAGGATGGCCCAGATTATGCGGGTGAGATCATGCTGGCTGATCTAGGCCTGCCGGAAGCCTTACTGGCCAAACATGCCGCTAAAGCGTTGCGGGTTTTGGACGCGCCAAGGTTACCGGTGCGTCAAAACAAAGCGCACAAGGGGCATTTTGGACACCTTTTGGTGGTGGGTGGCAATACGGGCTTCGGCGGTGCCGGCCTACTAGCCAGCGAGGCTGCCGTGCGTAGTGGCGCGGGGCTTGTGTCTGTTGTGAGTCGCGAGGCGCATCGATCTGGATTTTTAGCGCGATGTCCTGAGGTGATGTTTCGGGGCGTTACTGAAACCGATGACATAACGGACCTACTCGATCGCGTCCAGGCCGTGGTGCTGGGCCCCGGTCTAGGTCAGGACGCATGGGCTCAAAACTTGTATCGACAAGTGATTGCTGCTGGCAAACCCCTTGTCCTAGATGCCGACGGCCTAAACCTTCTGGCTCGGGCGCCGGTTCCCCTGCTTGATTGCATCATGACGCCACATCCCTTGGAGGCTGCAAGGTTGCTCCGTCGTGATCAGGTCGACCCGGATCGCTTAGCGGTCGTGGGCCAACTGCAATCTGAGTACGGTGCCGTGGTTGTGCTTAAAGGTGCAGCAACCCTTGTTGCATCGAATTCGGGTATCGCAATTAATGTATTGGGGGGGCCGGCAATGGCAACGGCTGGAATGGGCGATGTGCTTTCGGGGCTGCTGGGTGCTTTGCTCGCTCAAGGCGAATCACCGAGTCGCGCAGCCGAACTGGGGGTTGCGCATCATGGCCGAGCAGCTCGGATGGCGACGGCTCAACAGGGCGAGGTCGGTTTGCTTGCTCGAGATGTGGTGATGCAAGTTGGTCGCTCACTCTCGGGGATAGTTTTATGAGCTGGCTGCTGAATACGGAGAAGGCGACCGAGCAGTTCGGCGCGCGGTTGGTCGACGTGCTCGAAGGATCCGGGATTGTTTTTCTTAAAGGTGACCTGGGCGCAGGTAAGACCACCCTTTGCCGGGGCGTGTTGCGGGCCTTGGGCTATACCGGTGCGGTGAAGAGTCCAACCTTTACGCTGGTTGAGCCCTACGAGCTGCCAGGGTATGCGGTCTACCACTTCGACCTTTACAGACTCAGTGATCCAGACGAGTTAAACTATTTGGGCGTTGATGAGTATTTTACAAGCCAAGCGCTGTGTTTAATTGAATGGTCAGAGAAAGGACTCGGGCTATTACCTAAGCCGGATCTGGAGATAGAAATGCGGGTCATTGGAGATAGCAGCCGCCGCTTGTTTGTGCAGTCAGGCTCAGACAAAGGTGAGCGTGCGCTCGCAAGGTTGCCGACATGACAGTAAATTTGCGCTCGAGCATTTTTGGGTCCTGGGGTCGTCGAAGGTTCTGCGGCTTAGTGGTGATGTGGTTCTTGTCATCTTCAGCATTCGCTAGCCCCACCATTAACAGCATCAGACTTCACGCCTCACCAGAAAAGACCCGATTGGTTTTCGATGTTAGCGAACCCTTAGATCACACGTTATTTGTTCTCGAGAACCCACTGCGCTTGGTGATTGACCTGCCAGGGTCGACGTTGAAAAAATCAGTACGCGGGCAATCACTTGGATCGAAATATTTCAAAGGCACGGCCGTCACCGACATTCGGTATTCATCAGTAAAGCAAGCGGACTTGCGGGTTGTTTTGGATCTAGCTGAATCGGTTAAACCGAGAAGTTTTTTGTTGAACCCAATTGCGCAATATGGCGATCGGTTGGTGGTTGATTTGTTTCCAACGCTTACCGGTGAATCGGTCCTGGCAACCGAACCAAAAATTGAGCAACGGCTGAGAGACATTGTCGTTGCGATTGATCCGGGTCATGGCGGCGAAGATCCTGGAGCCATTGGCCCAGGTAAAACCTATGAAAAAACAGTGGTGTTGGCGATCGCGAAACGGCTCGCTGATCGCTTCAATGCCGAACCAGGTTTTAAAGCGGTCTTAACCCGCGGCGGTGACTACTACGTTGCGCATCGTGCTCGAACTCAGCTGGCACGTGACAATCAAGCTGATGTGTTTATCTCGATTCATGCTGATGCCTGGAAAACGGCCTCTGCCAGTGGCGCATCGGTCTTTGCGATTTCTCAGCGGGGCGCGACAAGCGAAACTGCCCGTTGGATTGCGGAGAAGGAAAACCGGGCAGATCTGATTGGTGGTGTGGGCAGCGTGAGTCTGGATGATAAAGATGATGTGTTAGCGGGTGTGCTGCTGGATCTCTCGATGACAGCGAGCTTGAGCGCGAGCCTAGAAATGGGCGCGGAGGTCATCAAATCGATCTCGCCGATTAATAAGTTGCACAAGTCGAACGTTGAGCAAGCCTCCTTCATCGTTCTCAAGTCACCTGATATTCCTTCAATCTTGGTTGAAACTGGGTTCATCTCAAATCCAGGAGAGGCCAAGAAACTGCGAACCGCGGCCCATCAGAAGAAAATGGCCGGTGCAATATTCAAAGGTGTTTCAAGCTATTTTCAAAAAACCCCGCCGGAGGGCACTGTTTTGGCTCAAAGGGTTTCACAATCGCCGCGGGTGATGGCCTATAAAATAAAATCTGGGGACACCTTGTCTGAGATAGCGCAGCGTTATCGGGTATCTCAAGGCGCCTTGAAATCTTTGAATGCGCTAAAGTCCGACCGTCTTAGGGTTGGGCAGGTTTTAAAAATTCCGGAGCGCTCGTGAGTCGAATTCAACGCTTATCTAGCCGACTAGCCAATCAGATTGCCGCCGGGGAAGTGGTTGAGCGCCCAGCATCGGTTGTAAAAGAACTTGTTGAAAATGCGATTGATGCCGGTGCCTCTAGAATCGATTTGGTGCTCGAAGCCGGTGGCAGCCAACTCATCCGCGTCCGAGATAATGGCCGCGGGATTCCGCAGGACGATTTGGCTCTGGCCTTGTCACGTCATGCAACCTCAAAGATCGCGACGGAGTCGGATCTTGAAGGGATTTGCTCGTTGGGTTTTCGAGGGGAGGCCTTGGCCTCAATCGCCTCGGTTTCTAAATTGGTGATGACGTCGAATGCAACGGCTGAAAAGTCAGGGTACGCGGTACAGGTTCATGGCGTAGATATGACCTCTGAGGTCATCCCGGCGCCTCATCCTCAGGGGACGACGGTTGAGGTTAGGGATTTATTTTTCAACACGCCTGCCCGTAGAAAGTTCCTAAGAGCTGAAAAAACTGAGTTGGGTCGAATTGACGATGTGGTTCGAAAAATGACGTTAAGCCATCCGGCGGTGGCGATCATGGTGACCCATAATGGAAAGGTTTATCGGCAATTTCAGGCGGCGAGAGCGATCGAGGATCAACACCACCGTATTAAAGCGGTTTTTGGCCAAAGTTTTTTAGATCAAGCGCTGTATTTTGAAGAACAGATTGGGTCGATGCAGCTTAAGGGCTGGATTTCGCTTCCCACCTACTCCCGTAGTCAGGCCGACCAGCAGTATTTTTTTGTGAACGATCGCTGCATACGTGACAAGGTCTGCAGTCACGCGGTCCGTCAGAGTTATAAAGACGTGCTCTTTCATGGCAGGCATCCGGTTTATGCCATATTTTTGAACCTTGATCCGACTTTGGTCGATGTGAATGTCCACCCAACCAAGCATGAAGTTCGTTTTCGGGAGAGTCGCGGCGTTCATGACCTGATTTATAGGACGATTCACCAGGTGTTGGCATCTGTGCGGCCAGAGGGTCAGAACGGACCCAACCAAGTGCTGGAGGCGGGGTTTAACGGCGAGCAACCGCCGCTCGGCTCCTTCGATCCGGGTTATGTGCAGCGGAATATGGCCTTTACCAGTCGCCAGAATCAGTCAACGGGATTCTTTGGTTTGTCACAATCGCCCAGTCAGATGCCGAGTAACTGGACGGGAACAACTGTTGGGTTGGGAGCAGACCAAGATGATGGCGCTGAGATTCCGCCTTTGGGCTATGCCCTCGGTCAATTACACGGCGTCTATATCCTCGCGCAAAATATAAATGGGTTGGTCGCGGTTGACATGCATGCGGCACATGAACGGATCACCTACGAGCGCTTAAAACGGGCGATGGATGCCGATGGTCTTAAAACACAGCCCCTACTTGTCCCGGTAAGCCTCGCGTTAAGTGCGCGCGAAGTTGCATTGGTCACGGATCGTGCTGACGAGCTTTCTGAAATTGGGCTGCAGCTTGAGGCTGTCTCTGAGGAGAGCGTGATCATTCGTGGGGTTCCGTCCATGCTGAGCCGAGATAATCCAGAGCAGTTGGTGCGCGATGTGTTATCGGATTTCCTAGAGTTTGGTTCCAGCAATCGAATTAATGATGGTCGGGACGAGTTATTGTCGACGATGGCCTGCCATGGATCTGTGCGCGCCAATCGCAAACTGTCGATACCGGAGATGAATGCTTTGCTGCGAGATATGGAAGAGACCGAGCGCAGCGGGCAGTGCAACCATGGTCGGCCGACCTGGTTTCAGCTGACGCTCTCTGAGCTGGATAGTTTATTTATGAGAGGTCAATAAGCTTGACCCAAGCCTTAGTTATCACTGGGCCGACTGCATCGGGTAAGTCGGCACTTGCTTATGCACTAGCGGACCGGTTCAACCTTGAAGTCATTACTGTTGACTCGGCCCAAGTCTATACAGATATGGATATTGGCACGGCAAAGCCCGATGCAGCGCAGCAGGCGTTGGTACCACATCACTTACTGGATATTCGCGCGCCTACGGATCCTTATACCGCTTTTGATTTTTGCCAGGATGCCCGGCAAGCAATCGCAGCTGTCCGGTCAAGAGGTCGGCTGCCTGTTTTGGTTGGTGGCACTATGTTGTACATGAAGGCTTTGCGCGATGGTATCGCAGACTTACCAGAGGCCAGCCCGACGGTTCGTCTTGAGATCCTTGAGGCAGCTAAAACGAATGGTTGGCCTTGGCTGCATGAGGAGCTAAGGCGGATTGATCCAGAGGCCGCTTTGAGAATCAAACCAACAGATCATCAGCGGCTTCAACGGGCGCTTGAGGTGGAGCGGTTGACAGGTCAAACCTTGACCGCGCTGCAGGCGAAAGGTCAGGTTGGGCTAGGCGCGAGCCTCACTGAAGTTGCGATAATGCCCGAGTCTCGAGCGCAACTTCATCACCAAATCGAAGCGCGTTTTGATCAGATGCTGGCGCAAGGATTGGTCACTGAGGTTGAGCGGTTGCGTGAGAAGTATGCGTTGCATGACGCGCTGCCTGCCATGAAAGCGGTCGGCTATCGTCAGGTATGGCGGTTCCTAGAAGGAGATCTTGGTTTCGATGAAATGCGAGAAAAGGGCATTATCGCGACCCGGCAGTTAGCCAAGCGCCAGTTCACTTGGCTGCGGTCGTTTGAAACAGTCAAAAAAATATCGATGCCATCGCTCGATGCGCTCTTGAAAATCGATGCAGTCGCCAACATATTGATAAAATCTAAGTAAGGAAGCAGGGCGCCATTGCAGCAAGTGGTAGATCGAGGCTTTCCGAGCAAAGAGGTGATGGTAGCTCGAGCAAGCTTGATTGACGCGCATCGACCCCGTGAGTCTATCTTTAACATGACGAATGCGTTGGAATTCCAGCGTTGGGAAGGAATTAGGAGCCACTATGTCTAAAGGTCAGTCATTACAAGACCCATTCTTAAACGCATTGAGGAAGGAGCGGATCCCGGTATCGATCTTCTTGGTCAGTGGGATTAAACTTCAGGGGCAAATTGAGTCGTTTGATCAATTTGTAATTTTGCTGCGAAATACGGTGAACCAAATGATTTATAAGTCAGCGATCTCAACGGTTGTGCCTTCGCGAGCGGTCAGCCTAGATTATGATGACCCGCTGGAGACGCTCGATTAAAGCGTCAGGCTGTTGTTATGTTTTTTGATCGGCCGGCGCCTGGCTCAAAGGCGATGCTTGTTTTTATTCGGAATAAGACCTCGGATCTTGCGACGCACGAAGAGGTTGAAGAGCTGGCTAGGTCGGCCGGCATGGCGGTCGTTGGGTTGATCGAGAGCGCCCGCCGGGATCCGCATCCTAAAACGATGGTGGGATCTGGCAAGGTCGATGAAATAAAAATCGCGGCGGAATCCGCCGGTGCCAATCTGGTCCTGTTTAGTGAAGACCTGTCGTCGACCCAAGAACGGAATCTTGAGGGTGCCTTAGATCTGCGAGTGCTGGGTCGAACGGGCCTCATCTTAGAAATTTTTGCGCAGCGAGCTCGAACGCATGAAGGTAAGCTTCAGGTCGAGCTTGCGCAATTAGAGCACAGCGCGTCTCGACTGGTTCGAGGCTGGACCCATCTTGATCGCCAACGGGGCGGTGCGGGCGCGGGGCTTGGTGGTGCGGGAGAAACGCAGTTGGAAGCGGATCAACGGCTGCTGGCGGCGCGCAACAAAAAAATTAAAGAACGATTAGAGCGGGTTCAGCGCCAAAGACATCAAAGCCGGCGAGCGCGGGTACGATCTGAAACTGCAACGGTTGCGCTTGCGGGCTACACGAATGCGGGTAAATCGACGCTGTTTAATCGATTAACGCAGTCGGCGGTGCATGCAGCCGATCAGTTGTTTGCAACGTTAGATCCCACCCTTCGACAAATTAGTCTGCCGCTGACCGGTAAAGCCGTCATTTCCGATACAGTGGGCTTTATTCGGGCGCTCCCTCATGGCCTGGTTGAGTCTTTTAAGGCAACGCTGGAAGAGGTAACTGAGGCAACCTTGATTCTGCACGTGGTAGATGCCTCAGCAGGCGAAAAACAAGCGCGTATGGATGCCGTAAATGCGGTTCTGGGTGAAATCGGAGCAAGAGAAGTGCCCCAGCTGTTGGTCCTAAACAAGTCGGATATACAAGGTGTGACGGGGCCGCCGGTGCGCCGAGATGCGGCGGGCAAACCCTATTCCGTTCAAGTCTCCTCGCTGACTGGGGTTGGATTGCCCGAGCTTTTATCCTGTATCGATGAGTTAATATCAGATGATGTGGTGACAACGGTCCTCTCGCTCAAGCCCGAACAAGGGATGATCCGCGCCAAATGCTTTGAACTCGCTTCGGTAATTGAGGAGGTCATGGATGAAAATGGCACGATTGCGATGCACCTGCGTATAGAAAAGAAGAATTTGGCAAGGTTGAACGCGGCGTTAACTGCGATGAAAGCAGGTTAAGCAATGCAACTTGATGCAATAAGTGGGAAGATAAACAAAATCTCAGGATTTGGAGAAGAGTATGGCGTGGAATGAACCCGGTAATAATGGCGAGAAAGACCCTTGGGGCAGTCGCCAAGACCAAGGGCCGCCCGATTTAGATGAGGCCTTTAAGAAACTTAAAGATAATTTAGGGGGCATGTTCGGCGGCGGAAGCGGCGCTGGAGGTGCTTCAACGGGTGGCGGCGGGGTGAAATCGTCCCTGGTTGCCATCGTGCTAGGCGTGCTCGCGATTGGTTATGGTTTCATGGGTGTGTATACCTTGGACGAACAAGAGCGTGGGGTTGTGCTCCGATTTGGTAAGGTGCAGGAGGCCGTTGTCATGCCCGGTCTGAGTTGGTACCCACCGATCGTAGACCAAGTGATTATCCACAACACCTCAAGAGTTCGCTCGCATCCGCACGACTCGGAAATGCTGACCGAAGACGAAAACATTGTGAAGGTTAAGCTCACGGTGCAGTACGTTATAGACAATGTGAAAGACTACGCGTTGCAAGTCAGAGACCCAGAGAAAAGTTTGCATCAGTCCACCGAAAGTGCGGTTCGACATGTTGTCGGCAGCACTGAAATGGATGAGGTCCTAACCGAGGGTCGCGCCGTTATGGGGGATGAAATCAAAATCCGAATTCAGGATTATATGAATACTTATGGTACAGGCATCTTCGTCACGCAGGTCAACGTTGATGAGACCGCGCCACCGGACGCGGTCCGAGAAGCCTTTGATGAAGTGATTCGAGCGCGAGAAGATGAAGTTCGGGTTCGTAACGAAGCTGATGCTTATGCCAACCAAGTGATACCGGAGGCACGAGGGGAGGCGCAACGGTATCTTGAGGAGTCAGAAGGCTATAGGCAGCGGGTTGTGGCCCAAGCCAACGGTGAAGCTCAGCGATTTAGTAAGCTCTACGTAGAATATAAAGCGGCCCCAGAAGTCACTCGAGAGCGAATGTATCTCGACACTATGGAAGCGGTTATGTCGAATGCCTCGAAGGTCATGATCGATGTTGAAGGCGGTAACAATATGATGTATCTGCCACTTGACCGGATGATGCAGCAAGCGGGCGCTGTCTCTAGATTAAACGGCGGTATGGCTGGTTCAGACTCTATCTCCCAGCGTCCGCAAGACACCACCTCCGTCCGATCCCGTCGGGATCGACAGTAAAACCCTAGGAGAAACACCATGTCGAATCGTTTAGCAGTCATTATTGTCCTTGTGGCCGGCCTGTTGTTTGTCGGCTCCAATTCTATTTATATCCTCAACGAGATGGAGCGAGGCGTTTTATTGCGGGTAGGTGCTGTGGTGAATTCAGATATCTCAACGGGCATTCATGTGAAGCTACCCTTTATTGAAGAGGTTAGGTCTTTTGATGGTCGTGTGCTGACGGTTGACGCGCCAGCCGAGCGGTTTTTAACCTTGGAAAAAAAGGCGTTGATTGTTGATTCGTTCGCCAAATTCAAAATCAAGAAAGTTGAAAAATATTACACTGCGACATCCGGCGACCAGCGTCGGGCAGAGGAGTTGCTCAAGCAGCGAATTAATAATGGACTTCGAAACGAGATTAGTAAGCGCACCTTGCATGAGGTGGTTTCTGGGCAGCGCGATGAGTTAATGATTGATCTGGTTGCCAGTCTCAACGAGGTGGCAGACCAAGAACTTGGCGTAGAAGTCGTTGATGTTCGGGTAAAGCGCATTGATTTGCCGCAGGAAGTGAGTCAGTCGGTTTACAATCGAATGAATACCGAACGCGATATCGAGGCCAAAGAGCATCGTGCGAAGGGACAGGAGTTGGCTGTGGGTATTCGAGCGGATGCGGACCGGCAGAGAGAAGTGATTTTAGCCGAAGCATATGGTCAAGCTGAGGTGGTTCGCGGTGAGGGCGATGCAGAAGCGGCTGCAACTTATGCAGATGCTTTTAATGAAGACAAAGAGTTCTACAAGTTTTATCGCAGCATGGCAGCGTACAAACGCACCTTTGCTCAAAAGAGCGATATGCTTATTTTGGATCCCAACAGCGACTTTTTTAAATATTTGAACAACAGCACTTTGGAAAAGTGATCATAGCCCTAGGCTTGCAGGCAGATTAGGCTTGTAATTAGATGACGCTAGATCATCTTTGGATCGCGCTTTGTCTGGTGTTGGTCATTGAAGGTCTGTTGCCTTTCGCCTCTCCGAAGGCTTGGAAGGCGATGGTGGTGCAGGCTCAGGGGCTCGATGAACGATCGCTTAGAATTTACGGTTTGGTATTGATGGTGCTTGGCACCTTGATGCTGTACTGGTTGAACGGTTAGGAAGTAAGGGCATTATGACCATAGAGCATTGGCTCCTCCCAGATGGTGTCGAAGACATCTTGCCTGAGACCGCAAGTAAGATAGAGCAAGGACGCAGAATTCTGCTAGACCTCTTTCGAAGCTGGGGGTACGAGTACATCATTCCGCCGAAGCTTGAGTATCTGGAGTCGCTGCTGACTGGCACCGGTCGAGACCTTGATCTAAAAACCTTTAAAGTGATTGATCAGCTGTCGGGTCGGATGATGGGTCTGCCTGCGGACTTGACTCCTCAGGCTGCACGGATTGATGCTCATAGCTTGGGCCAGGACGCGGTCACCCGTCTCTGCTATGCGGATTTTGTCTTACAGAGTCGTCCGGCACACATGTTGGCGTCTCGCAGCCCCTTGAAAGTTGGTGCCGAGCTGTTTGGTGAACCGAGTCTCGCGGGGGATGTCGAGATCATCAGCCTGATGATCGAATCGCTGGACCAATTGGGTATGACTTCAGTACAGCTTGAGCTGGGCGACGTTCGATTTTTTAGAGCGCTGATGGCCGAGACGGCTTTGCCGGAGTCAGTCCAGACGCAATTTTTTGATTTGGTTCAAAAAAAAGCGCACGACGAATTAGCGGAGATGACCCAGTTGCACGCTCTGCCGGACGCGCTTGCTGAACTGATCTGCGCGCTGCCGATGATGGCCGGAGACAGCCAAATCCTCAATGAAGTTAAAGATAAGTTTAAAAATTGGCCAGGACTCGTTGCTGCAATCGATGATATGGCTTATCTCAGTGAACTAATCAGCGCTCGCAATCAAAATGTACAAGTGAGCTTCGATTTATCTGAATTGCGCGGGCTGCACTACCATACGGGCATAGTTTTTTCAGTGTTTTTACGAGAGTCTGGTCAGACCGTGGCTCGTGGCGGTCGCTACGATAACATCGGCGCTGTGTTTGGCCGAGCTCGTCCTGCCACAGGATTTGATATCGAACTGTTAATGATTAGCGAGACCATTCCGACTGTGCCGGACGCAAGGCGCGTGCATGTGGTTGCTCATGCTGATGGCAATCTGCAAGAGCAGTGGCGAATGATTGAAGCGCGACGAGCCTCGGGGGATGTTGTGCTTGAAGGCGAAGCGATAAAAGCTTCTGGCGATCTCGAACTGGTTTGGCTGGCAGGCCAGTGGCAACTCAGAGAGATAACGAGTGAATGAATCGTGGTCGATTGGATAAGAGATAAGGACATCATGACAAACAAGAATTTAGTGGTGATCGGAACCCACTGGGGCGATGAAGGTAAGGGTAAGATTGTTGACCTGCTCACCGAATCCGTAACGGCTGTTGTGCGCTTCCAGGGGGGACATAATGCCGGCCATACCCTCGTTGTGGAAGGCAAAAAAACGGTCTTGCATCTAATACCTTCTGGGATTCTACATCCCAACGTACGCTGCTTTATTGGCAATGGGGTTGTGCTCTCTATTCCGGATTTATTGAAAGAAATTCAGGAGCTTGAGAATGCCGGCGTCGCCGTACGCGATCGAATGATGATCAGTTTGGATTGCCCAATTATCATGCCGTATCACGTGGCCTTAGACCAAAGCGTCGAGCAGCGGCGAGGCAATCAGAAAATTGGCACCACTGGACGGGGTATTGGCCCAGCTTATGAAGATAAAGTAGGCCGTCGCGGCATCCGGCTTCGGGACTTGCTCGATAAAGAACAGCTCGTCTTTAAGTTAGAAGAACTCTTGCACCATCATAATTTTATGCTCGAGCAGTACTATGGGGCACCCCCTGTGACACTGCAGGCGTGCCTTGCAGCTAGCTATGACTTCCTTGCGGAATTAACGCCGATGATGGGCGATGTTTTGAGTGCTTTAGCTGGCTTCCGTAAGACTGGTGCGAGTGTCTTGTTCGAAGGCGCTCAGGGCGCCCTACTCGACATTGATCACGGTACCTACCCCTTTGTAACCTCATCGAACACCACAGCCGGTGCGATCAGCAGCGGATGCGGGGTAGGTCCGCGCTACCTTGACTATATCCTCGGTATTACTAAAGCCTATACCACACGCGTGGGTGAAGGCCCTTTCCCAACCGAATTAAAAGATGATGTTGGTCGTCGTCTTGCCGAGAAAGGGCATGAGTTTGGTGCGACAACGGGCAGACCGCGTCGCTGTGGTTGGCTGGATGTTCACGCACTCCAAAGGGTGGTGGAGATGAACAGTTTAACCGGACTCTGCATTACCAAACTGGATGTGCTGGATGGTTTGAAGGAAATCGCATTGTGCACCGACTACGAAGTGGATGCGGCAGGCGACACAACGCCGGTTTACGAGATGATGCCGGGTTGGGAGACGCCAACCGAGTCTGTTAAGTCGTTTAGCGAATTACCAGAAAATGCTCGGGCGTACTTGGCGCGTATCGAAGCTCTGTGCGGTATCCCAATTGACATCATCTCAACAGGACCCGATCGGTCAGAAACCATTATCAAACGCACGCTGATTTAATCGATTGGGTGCTTCTTTACGGAAGACATGGGGGTTATTGAGCTGAGCGGACTTGGTTCCGTGGCAGGTGGCTGCTTAGAGAAGAAAGGATTGCTATGACAAGCGCAATAAAAGATATGCCGCAAATAGGATTTGGGTTGTGGAAAATACCCCAAGATCGTTGCGCCGACGTTGTTTATGAAGCGGTGAAAGCCGGTTATCGGCATTTTGATTCCGCCTCGGACTATGGCAATGAGCAGCAGGTGGGCGAAGGGCTTGCCCGCGCATTGGCCGCTGGATTGTGTGATCGCGCTGATCTTTGGATTACCTCTAAACTTTGGAATACCTACCATCATCCAGACCATGTTCCGATGGCACTAAATCGGACGTTGCGCGATTTGCAGTTGGATTATTTGGATTTGTATCTGATTCATTTCCCAATCGCGTTGGCGTTTGTGCCTTTTGAGACGCGTTACCCGCCTGAATGGATAGAGGATCCTGACGCATCGGAACCCGTAATGCGTCTCGCGAAAGTGCCTTTGCAGGACACTTGGGAGGCGATGGTGCAGCTCAAGGACTCCGGTCGGGTAGGCCATATTGGTGTCTGCAACTATAACGCGGGTTTGCTTCAAGATCTGATGAATTATTCATCAACGCCCCCAGAAGTGCTGCAATTAGAAGCACACCCTTATTTGACCCAAGATCGGATGATTCGCTTCGCGCAACAAAAGGGTTTGGCAGTCTCGGCTTTTTCACCGCTTGGGGCGACCTCATACTTGGAATTGGATATGGCCGATGAGCAAGAGTTGGTGCTAGACCATCCAACCATTTGCGATATTGCTGGTGAGGTCTCGAAAACACCCGCGCAAATCGTGTTGCGATGGGGGATCCAAAGACAAACCTCGGTCATTGTTAAAAGCGTTCAGGATCATCGGATGCGCGAAAATCTCGCGATCTCAGATTTTGTGTTGTCGAATGAACAGATGGAACGAATTAGTAGGCTCAATCAAAACCGTCGGTTTAATGATCCAGGATTCTTCTGTGAGTCGGCGTTTAATACCTTTCACCCGATTTATGATTGATCACGCGGAAACGCCTAGCGTTAGCCAAAAGCCGCTTTGTGGTTTTCTTTATGCGTTGGACCGGCCGCCCAGGCTCCATGCAATCTTATTCAGTAATACCGCCCGCTGAAGGGGCGGTCCGATGGCTTTCGGCGTCCTTCGTAGGTCGACCGCGTTGGTGCGTCAGGTTCGATTGAGTCTGTAAGGCGTCGTCAAACTGCCTTTTGAAGTGTTTAGCTCGCTCATCCGGCCGGTCGAGGCCAGGGCAAAAGCGAGCGCTACCCGCCCGGAAAAGGAGCAGATTGATGTTGATAAACCATGAAAAACTCAAAGGGTTTGCTCAGGCTGTTTTTGAGCGACTGGGCGCTCAAACGGATAAAGCCTTTGAAACGGCCGATCATTTGGTTGAGGCAAACTTGAAGGGCCACGACTCTCATGGCGTTGGCATGATCCCAAACTATGTGGGCAGCGCGTTGCGGGGTGGTCTACAGGTCAATGCCGATGCAACAGTTGTGAAAGATCAAGGCGCTGTTTTGTTGGTTGACGGAGGCTTCGGCTTTGGTCAGGTGGTGGGTCGTCAGGCGACTGATTTAGGAATCCTTAAAGCCAAAGCGATGGGCATTGCCTGCATTGGTTCTCGAAATAACCATCATTTAGGTCGGATCGGGTCCTATGCTGAGCAGTGTGTTGCCGCTGGCATGGTTTCCATTCACTTTGTAAACGTGGTGGGTCACCCACCCTTTGTATCGATGTGGGGTGGCCGCGATAAACGCCTTCATACCAATCCGTTTTGCTGCGGCGTGCCGACTGAATCCGAACCTCTGATCCTAGATATGGCGACGAGCGCCATCGCTCTGGGCAAGGTTCGCGTGGCCGATATGAAAAATGAGCAAGTTCCTGAGAATGCTTTATTCGATGCAGCCGGCAGACCAACACGAGACCCAGCTGTTATTGCTGAAGGCGGATCGCTCGGGCCCTTTGGCCAGCACAAAGGTTCGGGCCTTGCGCTCATGTGCGAGTTGTTGGGCGGCGCCCTAGCGGGTGAATGGACGGTGCAGGATATTGATCAGCAGAAAGAAATTACCGTCAATCATATGTTGATGCTGATTCTTGATCCAAACTTGTTTGGCGGCGCGCAAGGGTTTCGTCGTGAAGTTGCGGGCATGCAAGCGTACGCTCGTAGCGCTTTACCAGCCGAAGGGTTTGATGAGGTACTATTGCCCGGTGATTCTGAGCGCGCGTCTCGGCGTGAAAGGCTGGTGTCGGGGATTCCGATCGACCCCCAGTCGTGGGGTGCGATAAGCGAGGCTGCAGAAAAATCGGGATTAACACCCGCTGAAATTGAGAGTTTGGTCGCATAGGACCCATAGGCGCCTTGGCTTTGATTAAACCGTTGATGAGAAAATCTAGGGGTCATTGCCAGCATTGCGCTACAATGGCGCCCAAAACGCTGGGCGTGAAGCTCATTAGAGGACAAAGCAGCGGTTTTTCAATTGGTGCCGAGGAGACGCCCTAACCCCCTATAAAACCCTTTGTTTTTAAAGGCTTCATGGCCTTTTATCAGTTAAAAGTATACCGAAAGTATACCGAGATGCCTTCAATATCTTTCCTTTTTGATGCACAAAGTGGCTACGGCTACGAGTTGGGTAGGTGGGTGCAAAACAGACACGGGGGGGGGGAGGTCTGCCGTTTGTTGGTAGTTGTAGTTCCCAGCCAGACACAAAAGAAGCTAATTTTAAAAAATAGTGATGTTTGAAAACTAGGTCCTAG
>JAQWWC010000242.1 GCA_029249645.1 Pseudomonadales bacterium | reverse complement strand
CTGGAGAAATCACAACTAGCGCTGAAATAGATTACGAGCAAGTTGCTCGGCAAACCATTCTTGATATTGGTTACAACAGCTCTGATGTTGGTTTTGATGGTGCCTCCTGCGCCGTGTTAAACGTGCTTGGCAAGCAATCGCCGGACATTGCCATGGGGGTAGATGAGTTCGACGATCACGAACAAGGCGCGGGGGATCAGGGCATCATGTTTGGCTTCGCTAGCAATGAGACAGACGTTTTGATGCCGGCGCCAATCACTTATGCGCATTTGCTTATGAGGAAGCAAGCAGAACTTCGGAAGAATGGTCAACTGAAGTTCCTACGACCGGACGCGAAGAGTCAGGTAACCTTTCGATATGACCAAGACGGCGTCGCACAAGGCATTGAGGCGGTTGTGTTATCGACCCAACACGATCCCGATATCAGCTTGAAAGATCTTCAGGAAGCGGTCATGGAGGAGATCATTAAGCCCGTGTTGCCCGCCAACTGGTTATCAAAAGACACGAAGTATTTTATCAATCCCACCGGTAATTTCGTCATCGGCGGCCCGGTTGGTGATTGCGGACTCACGGGCAGGAAAATCATTGTTGACACTTATGGCGGCATGGCTCGGCATGGCGGCGGCGCGTTTTCAGGCAAGGACCCGTCAAAAGTCGATCGTAGCGCGACTTATGCGGGTCGATATGTTGCTAAGAATCTTGTTGCAGCGGGCATAGCCGACCGCTGCGAAATTCAAGTCTCCTACGCTATTGGCGTCGCAGAACCAACCTCAATTAGTATCAATACCTTTGGTACGGGCAAACTTTCTGACGAACAAATCGAGGCCCTAGTTCGGAAGCACTTTGACCTGCGTCCCAAGGGTTTAATTGAAATGCTCGACCTCAAACGGCCCATTTTTCAGCCTACCGCCAGTTATGGCCATTTTGGCCGAACGGAAGATTCTTTCACTTGGGAGCGAACCGATCGCGCTGAAGCCCTCGCCAGCGAAGCCTAATCGAAAATACGTCATTACCGCCCATTAGCTTTGAATTTTCAGCGCCCAAAACTGAGGCCGCTGCGAGTGGCCTACGTCGCGCGCATGAGCGGCTCAAGCGATTTGAGCATGAGTTTGTCAGCGTAACCTATGGCGCGGGCGGCTCGACCCGAGACGGAACTAAAAAAACGGTTCTTGCGCTGAATGAAAATGGCGTCGATGTCGCCCCCCACTTATCTTTTGGCGGCGACAACTCTGAGGCTATAGAAGAACTCCTAACGACCTATAAAAATGCAGGCATCCGACGCATTGTTGCACTGCGAGGCGACCGGCAATCCGGAATTGGATCACCCAAGTTAATCCACGCAAGCGAATTAATTCAGTTTATTCGAGCAAAAACCAGCGACTGGTTTCATATCGAAGTAGCCGCCTATCCTGAGATTCACCCCGAATCCAAATCCGTAAGTAGCGAAATCGCCTTTTTTAAAGAAAAAGTTGATGCTGGGGCCAATAGCGCCATCACCCAATACTTTTACAGCGCCGAAGCCTACTTCCGGTTTGTAGAAGAATCCGCGAAAGCGCATATTAGGATTCCGATCGTGCCAGGCATTATGCCGATCACCAATTTGACCGGCCTACAACGCTTTTCACAGATCTGCGGCGCAGACTTACCCCGCTGGCTGGTCAAACGATTAGAAGACTTTGACGATGATGACGCCCTCAAAGAGTTTGGCGCCGAAGTTGTGACCCGGCTTTGCCAGCAGCTGATTCAAGGCGGCGCGCCAGCATTGCATTTTTACACCTTGAATCAATCGAAACCCAGTGCGAGGATTCTAGACAACCTAGGATTCTAATATGCACACCCCTCGGATCTATATCGATACCGACCTTGCGGTAAACGCAACTGCACAGATCGAGGGTGCGAAGCACCATCATCTTCGTAACGTCCTGCGACTGAAAGCCGCAGACGAGGTGGTCTTGTTTAATGGTCGAGGCGGCGAGTATACCGCGGCCGTTCAGACGATCACCAAGCAAGAAACGCAGATCACCGCCCTAACCTACCATCCGATTAACCGCGAGGCGCCGCTCCATACCTGTTTGTTACAAGGCATCCTGAAACGCGATGCGATGATCAATGCTCTGCAGCGTGCAACCGAGCTCGGTGTGAGCAAAATCATTCCCGTTCAGACCCAACACTTAAGCGAAAAACGGGTGCAACTGGCAGGGCGTTGGGATGCTTGGCGCACCGTCATCGAGCAGTCGAGCGAACAATGCGGCAGGACGCAGCTTCCCGAGCTGGCGCCATTAACCCTGTTTACTGAGGCGGTTTCAATGGTCCGAAACGCCGATTTTGATCTTCAGCTCCTGGCTCATCTAGGCGCGCCAGAATCTAAGACGCCCCCAGCCACGCCGCCCCGAAGCATCGCCATTGCTATCGGTCCAGAAGGTGGCTTTAGCGACGCGGAAGTCGAATTCGCCGTGGCAAACAGTTTTCACACGTACACCTTAGGCGCCAGAATTTTGAGAGCCGAGACGGCGCCCGCTGCACTGTTGGCTCATCTGCAAACCCGCTTCGGTGAGTTTTCCGAGGCAAATCTGTAACGTTAAGCAGCAGCCAACAAGTTAAAAACTTGGCGCAACGCTTTTAACTCAGGGTCAAACGGTTTCGCACCAACGTTCAAGGGGTTCAGAGCGCCCCTTGCAACTGTAAAACGGCCTCATCGAGCAACATTATGACCTTGCTGGCTTCATGGTTTACACTCCGAACACGTCCTAGAGATTACTATCATGGCGCAACATGAAAACCAAAAACTGATCCGCTGCAAGCTAACCGCTGCGGGCGGTCAGGCGCAAACGCGACTAGTGGAGTTTGAGTTCTTTAAGCTCTGGCAGTTCATGATGCAAAACAAACACAGTTTTGACGTGTCGGAACTCACTATGTGCCTCTGGGTTAACGAAGCGGATTTTAAGGCGAAGCAAAATTTGTACGAACGCAGTGGTGATTTGCTGGCCGTTGACAAGATCACCGTCTCTATATTCGATCAACGTAACGGCTTTACGCACGTGACCAATCGGTTTGCGTTGACGAACGACACCGATCACGTCAAACAAATACTCCTGTCCCACGTGCCCAAGACTTTGGTCGACAGTGAGGACTTCACATTAGACATTATGGCCGGACAAACCATTGAGAAAGGCCCCATTTCTGGTTTGAGCGAAATCAGCCTTGGGTTGTCGAACGACTAAGCCACCCGCTCGGGTCTTGGGCTCGGGCAGAACAGGGCGCATGTTTCGAGCCGCGACAAAAGGTTACAATGCACCAGCCTGATCACCGGAGACACCCTTGAGCCGACATATCGGGATCGTGATGGATCCCATCGACACTATTAATCCCAAGAAAGACAGCACCTTTGCAATGATGCTCGCCGCAGCCCGCAAGGGGTGGCGGATTTCCGTCATGACGCTGTCCAATCTCAGCCTGAGGCAAGACCAATTTTGGGCTCGCTACCAAACCATTACCGTTCAGGACGATCCCAATCACTACTATGATCTGGTCAGCGATCACGAAAGCGGCCCTGAAGCATTTGATGTCATCCTGATGCGGAAAGACCCCCCTTTCAATATGGATTACATCTACGCCACTTATCTCCTTGAATTTGCAGAGCGCGCGGGCGTGCCGGTCTTTAATCGTCCGGGAAGCATTCGGGACTGCAACGAAAAATTGTTTGCCCTGCAATTTTCGAACTGTATTCCAGACCTAATTGTGACCTCCGAGGCAGATCAACTGCGCAGCTTTCAGGAAGAACACGGCGACGTTATTTTAAAGCCTCTGGATGGGATGGGTGGTGCTTCGATTTTTAGGATCCGACCAGGCGATACCAACCGCAATGTCATTATTGAAACGCTCACCCAACTCGGCCATCAGAAGATCATGGCCCAGCGCTACCTCCCAGAAATTAGCCAAGGCGACACCCGAATCCTGCTGATCAATGGCGAGCCAGTACCCTTTGGTCTCGCGCGCATCCCATCGGCCGGTGAAACCCGAGGCAATCTTGCCGCTGGCGGTAGTGGCGTTGCGCGACCGCTCACTGATCGAGACCGTTGGATCTGCGATCAGGTCGGGCCCGTACTCCGCGAAAAGGGGCTGGCTTTTGTTGGGATCGATGTCATCGGTGACTACCTAACTGAGATCAACGTGACCTGTCCAACTTGTATTCGCGAGCTCGATGCCAGCGAAGGACTCGATATTGCCGGCGATTATCTTGACCATCTCGCCTCGAGCCTGCCTTAAAAACGGTGCGGACCTTCAATGCCCTAGACTCGGACAAATTGGGCTTTGCGCTGTTTCTAGCCGTTATTCTACATGGGCTGCTCATTCTCGGTATCTCGTTTTCGCAGGAACCTTCAAAAATGCCTAGTCGTGTTCTGGACGTGACACTGACCCGCGCACCCCGAACACCTCAGCCAGCCCAATTTGATTATTTGTCCGAGCAAAACCAACAAGGTAAACCGCTTGCCGAGAAACCCGAAGAGATCGAGACCCTAACGACCGTATCAAGGCCCGCGGTGATGGCTTCGAAGGCCCAGCAAACTGACGCCAACGCTCTCGAGCCGGTGCCGGCTGCTCTAAACCGTGCGCCATCACGAAGCCAGAGGCTGATAACAGATATCTCGCAGTTTCGACGCGCTCAGAATCCTGATGTCTTGACACCAAGAGAGCCCAGTCGAATTCGGCGACTCTCCCAGGTCAATGCCGCCGCGAGTCCCGACGCTTTTTATCTGCGATCTTGGCAACGCAAAATCGAAGCCGTTGGTAACCTAAACTATCCGGAAGCCGCAAGACGCGGCGGTATCTATGGGAGCCTTCGGCTTTTGGTGGCCATCAACGCCAACGGCTCTTTGAAAGAGGTTCGCCTACTGCAGAGCAGTGGCGAGCCGATTCTTGATCAGGCCGCACAAAACATCATTCGCTTAGCACAGCCGTTCCCGCCTTTTTCTGAGGCCCTTTTAAAAACGACTGATGTCTTGGAGATCGTTCGAACCTGGCAGTTCCGTAAAAATGCTGGGTCCGTGAGCGTGCAGCTATGACAGAGCAAGCCATTGCCCACAGTGTCCTCCTAGCCTCTCCTAAGATGCTTGGAGGCTTTTTCGAAGGCAGCGTCATCTTCATTCTTGAGAACAACGCGGACGGCAGCTTCGGCTTTGTTTTAAATCGACCGGCCAAAACCCAATTGTCAGACCTAATGCCCGATGCACCCGAACGACTTAGAGCATCTGCCGTCTTGCTCGGCGGGCCCGTACAAATGGATCATCTGTTTTTTTTAGCCCTGCGAACTGACCAAAGTGAACCGGCGCCCATTCGCATTGTCCAAGACCTAGACGCCGCCGATTGCCCCACTGAGGACGCAGACCTAAAAGTGCAGCCTGTTTTAGGGTATGCAGGATGGGCGCCGGAACAGCTCGAGTCGGAGATCCAAGCAGATGACTGGCTCGTGACCAATGTCGACCCGGCCGCAATCCTGCAAGTCCCGATGTCCAAGCGTCACGCTCTCGTGAGAGAACAGCTCGGCTTTGACCCGACATTGCTGGGGCAGAGTCAGGGTAGGCCACAATGATCGAGGCCCCGATCTTGGCATTCGACTTCGGGACGCACCATATCGGCGTCGCGGTTGGCCAATGGGTTACGCAAACCGCAAGCCCCTTAACCATTTTAAAAGCTAAACAGGGTCAGCCTAATTGGGACGCAGTGGCAGATCTCGTAAATACTTGGCAACCCCATTTGTTTGTGGTTGGACTACCCTTGCACATGAACGATGAACCCAGTGAGCTGTCTCGCCTCGCGGAGAAATTCGCACGCCGGTTAACCGGCCGGTTTAATCGACCACATCAAATGATGGATGAACGACTCAGCAGTGTTGAAGCTAAAGCCTTTAGGGCTGATGCCCGGGTGGATGATCTATCGGCAGCTCTCATCCTTGAAACTTGGTTTAGCCAGGCCGAGCGAGGTGATCACGCCGAATGACGTAAGCACGCTCCTTGTCAAAAATCGTCCGGCGTTATCGAAAATCGTCCGGGATTTTGGCCTTCGCCTGCGCCGCTTCCTTGGTAATCAACCCTTTTTTAAGCAGGTCTTTTAAGCATTGATCGAGGGTTTGCATGCCCAGTTGGCCGCCGGTTTGGATCGCTGAATACATTTGGGCAACTTTGTCTTCGCGAATCAGATTTCGAATTGCTGGCGTGCAAATCATGATTTCATGCGCGGCGACCCGCCCGCCTCCGACCTTTTTCAGCAAATTTTGAGAGATCACGGCTTGAAGCGATTCCGAGAGCATGGATCGAACCATGGACTTCTCTGCTGCAGGGAAAACATCAATAATTCGATCGATTGTTTTCGCAGCCGAAGAGGTGTGCAGGGTACCAAAGACAACGTGACCGGTTTCCGCTGCTTCCAGAGCAAGCCGGATCGTTTCCGTATCCCGCATTTCTCCAACCAAAATAATATCGGGGTCCTCACGCAATGCCGATCGCAACGCGGCATTAAAACCAAGAGTATCTCGGTGAACCTCGCGTTGATTCACCAAACTCTTTTTGCTTTCGTGGACAAATTCAATGGGGTCTTCAATCGTTAAAATATGCTCGTACTTATTCGCATTCACGTAATCCATCATCGCTGCAAGGGTTGTACTCTTGCCGGATCCAGTTGGGCCCGTCACGGTAATCAAGCCGCGAGTGCTTTGAGCAATTTGACGGAAAATTTCGCCCATTCCTAAATCGTCCATGGTTAATACTTTCGAGGGAATGGTTCTAAAAACCCCGGCTGCCCCTCGATTCTGATTGTAGGCATTGACCCTGAACCGCGCGATCCCGGGAATTTCAAACGAGAAATCGCACTCTAGAAATTCTTCAAACTCCTTGCGCTGCTTATCGTTCATGATCTCGTAGATGAGCCCATAGACTTCTTTCGAATCAAGTGCCGGGACGTTAATTCGACGAATATCACCATCGACCCGAATCATTGGCGGGAGTCCAGAGGACAGATGCATGTCGGAAGCACCCTGTTTATGACTAAACGCCAGCAGTTCGGTTATATCCATAAGAGGTCCTCATGATCAATATCAGACGTATTTCGCTGATTTGGCTGCGATGCCAATGCGCCGTCTTGTTCCTGCATCTTAGTATGCGACAATGGGATACGCCATCTTGAAACGACACCCAGCCCGTGATTCCAGAAAATTTATCCGCCATCAGGGCCCAAATCCACCAAGCGTGTTTACAAACCGGTCGCGCGCCCGCAACGGTTCATTTGCTGGCGGTATCGAAAACCAAACCTGCGTCCGCCGTCGCCGCCGCTTTGGATGCGGGTCAACGCGACTTCGGCGAAAATTACTTGCAAGATGCCTTGCCAAAAATCGCCCAGTACCCC
>JAQWWC010000241.1 GCA_029249645.1 Pseudomonadales bacterium | reverse complement strand
TGAAGTGGTACGCCCGACAGGAATCGAACCTGTAACCCTCGGCTTAGAAGGCCGATGCTCTATCCAGTTGAGCTACGGGCGCAAGCTTCGCCGAACTTGTACTGTTTATCGATTTCTTTGTCGCCCCAGCCAGACTTGATGTCTGTTTGCTTGCACTTGAAATTGGTCGGGGTAGAGAGATTCGAACTCCCGACATCCTGCTCCCAAAGCAGGCGCGCTACCAGACTGCGCTATACCCCGATGTCAACTGCTGATGCTACAACGGATTGCCGAGGCGATCCACTGAGAAGGGCCAAAGGTTTTACTGCAACCCCACTTCCGCAGGCCGCAGATTCTACTGAATGTTTCGGGCCAGCGTCAACGACGACAGGATTAAAAATAGAATAAACACGGCGGACTCGTCCAAAAACCCGCAGGGAGTCTATCTTTATCCCCCCAACCGCCACTGTCGTGGCGCCGCTCAACTGTTATAATTAATCGAAACAAGCGATTTAATATGGCCCACTACTTCATTTCTGATCTTCACCTTGACCCAAGTCGATCGCTCTGCATTGAGGGATTTCTGCGCTACCTATCAAGGATTCAAGCAGGAGATCAACTCTACATTTTAGGCGATTTATTCGAGGCCTGGCTTGGAGATGATGACGACACCGTCTTTACCCAAACGATTGCCTGCGCATTAAAAACCTGCGCGGGAACCCTTTACTTTATGCACGGTAATCGAGATTTTTTGTTGGGGGAGGCCTTTGCCAAGCGTTGCGACTTAACCCTCCTGCCAGAGCACCATCAAATTACAGTGGGACATGAAACGGTCCTGCTACTGCACGGCGACAGTTTATGTACCGATGATACCGCCTATATGCAAATCAGGCCGATGTTACGCGACCCCAGCTTTCAGAAGCAGCTCCTAGCGAAACCGATTTTGGAACGCAAGGCGATTGCGCTGGATGCCCGAGCAGAAAGTCAGGCCCATACAAGTCAAACCAAACTCGCCATCATGGACGTAACGCCTCAAGCTGTGCGTGACGTCTTGCAGTCTCAGCAGTGCCAAACAATGATTCATGGCCATACCCACCGCCCGTATGATCATCAATCGGTGCTGGCTAATAAAATCGGGCGACGCTTGGTGCTGGGCGATTGGGACGATGAGGGCTGGCATATTCGCGAGGCAAATAACACGCTGATTCTAGAGGCCTTCGCACTTTAACGGCTCACCCGAGTCGCTTGAAGGCAGACTGCTCGCCGCGGCAGCTGTTATCGGCTGGCCAAATCAGACACCCTCTGGCGCACTGCAACCCCTGCTGCACCGTCCATATCTCAACACGCGTTCAAATCACGTAAAGCGAACACACCCCAGAACCAAACTCAGCCTCCCACGTTCCCCGTGCTTTCTCGAGACATTCCGGACAAGTCATAATCATACGACAATGAAGATCCAACCTATCTTGCGAAAAAAGCCTTGAGGTCGTGTCGCAGGATTGCCGACGCACCTGTCACCACAGCGAATTAATCCGCCTGGACACCGGGCACACCACTATGAAACCGAAACTGTTCGTCGGCGTCGGTTATCAGTTTGGCATCCGCCGCCAAAAACAAGTCCAAACGCGCCGCTACCGCCGCCTCATCTTGTGAGATTTCGTTGGCAAAATTCAAATAGCTGAGAAAATGCCGCTTTTCCGAGTTCAGCAGTGAGCCATAAAACGCTGAAAGATCTGTGTCCAGCACTTCACACAGGCGCCCAAACCGCTCGCAGCTTCTCGCCTCGATCACAGCCGACATTACCAGCAGGTCAATCAACCGATTGGGCTCATGGGTTTGTACAAGTCGCCGCATTTCGCCCGCATAACGCGCCGAGGTCATTTGCTCGTACTCGATTCCGCGCTCGCCCATGACGCTGAGCACTTGTTCAAAGTGTCGGAGTTCTTCTCTGGCGAGCTTCGATAGAGCTTGTAACAGCGCCGGGTACTCAACATAGCGATACATCAAGTTCAGCGCGGTTGAGGCGGCTTTCTTTTCACAGTTTGCATGGTCAATCAAAAGCGTTGGCAGGTCAGCTGACGCCCTTTGCAGCCAAGCATCCGGCGTTGGCACGAGATTGAGCTGCTCGAACTTCATAACTATAGATCCTTAGATTGCGATCTTCACTCGCTTAAAATCAGTACGACTTTAGTGTAGAATCGGCGCATTCTACCAGCCCCGGCTGCCCAAAAAAATCTCAATCACTGACAAGGATACCCCTGTGCTTGAAGCTTATCGACAACATGTTCAAGAACGCGCCGACACGGGCATTGTGCCCAAGCCTTTAACTGCCGAGCAGGTCCATGATCTGACAGGCCTATTAACGAACCCGCCCACCGGTGAGGATGCCTTCTTACTCGAGCTTATCAGCGATCGAGTACCAGCAGGTGTCGATGACGCGGCGTATATCAAGGCCGGCTATCTGGCAGCTCTCGCGAAAGGTGAAGCCGCATCGCCCCTCATCAGTCCGGCGCTTGCAACCCAATTGCTGGGCACCATGCTCGGCGGCTATAACATTGAACCCTTGATCGATCTCTTAGATCACGACGATGTCGCAGATGATGCGGCCGCGGCCTTGTCTAGTACCCTATTGATGTTTGATGCATTCCACGATGTCGTCGAAAAAGCTAAGACCAACCCACGGGCAGCCAAAGTCGTTCAGGCCTGGGCCGATGCCGAATGGTTTACCCGCAAGCCCGCCCTAGCTGAATCCATTACCGTTACCGTCTTCATGGTTGAAGGTGAAACCAATACCGATGATTTGTCCCCCGCAGGGGATGCTTGGAGCCGCCCAGACATTCCGCTGCATGCCAAGTCCATGCTGATCAACACGATGGACAAGCCTCTTGAAACCATCGAGCAACTAAAAACCCAAGGTTTCCCGATCGCGTACGTTGGCGATGTTGTTGGCACCGGATCATCGCGCAAGTCGGCAACCAATTCAGTGCTCTGGCACATGGGGGACGATGTCCCGCATATCCCGAACAAGCGTGATGGCGGTTTCGTATTAGGTGGCAAGATTGCCCCGATTTTTTTCAATACGATGGAAGATGCCGGTGCACTCCCGATCGAGTGCGATGTCAGCGCGCTTAAGATGGGCCAGGTTATTAATATCCATCCATATGATGGCAAGATAACTGACCAATCGGGCGCAGTATTGTCCACCTTTGAACTGGCCAATGAAGTCCTCTTAGATGAAGTTCGCGCCGGCGGGCGGATCCCGCTGATTATCGGCCGAGGCCTGACAGAACGTGCGCGCGAGGCCTTAGGTCTTGGTGCATCCGATGTCTTCAAAAAAGATCAGCCAGCTGCGAGCAGTCAACAAGGATTTACGTTAGCGCAGAAGATTGTCGGTAAAGCGTGCGGCCTGCCTGGCATCCGCCCCGGCGACTATTGTGAACCGAGAATGACAACGGTTGGTTCTCAGGATACAACCGGCCCAATGACTCGCGACGAACTCAAGGAACTTGCCTGTCTCGGTTTTTCGGCAGATCTTGTCATGCAATCGTTTTGCCATACGGCGGCCTATCCAAAGCCGGTCGACATCGAAACCCAGCACCAGCTGCCTGACTTTATCCAAACCCGGGGCGGCGTCGCCTTGCGGCCAGGTGACGGAATTATCCATTCTTGGCTGAATCGAATGTTATTGCCCGACACCGTCGGTACCGGCGGCGATTCTCACACGCGTTTCCCAATGGGCATTAGTTTCCCAGCAGGTTCAGGATTGGTTGCCTTTGCTGCAGCTCTCGGGGTCATGCCACTCGACATGCCGGAGTCTGTTTTGGTCCGATTTAAGGGTGAAATGCAACCCGGTATCACCTTGCGAGATCTGGTCAACGCCATTCCTTATGCCGCCATTCAGCGCGGCCTGCTCACAGTTGCGAAAGAAGGTAAAAAGAATGTCTTCAGCGGCCGGATTCTTGAAATCGAAGGACTCCCCGACCTCAAAGTAGAACAAGCCTTCGAAATTTCGGATGCCTCAGCAGAAAGATCCGCTGGCGGTTGCACCATTCAACTGGGAGAGGCCTCGATAAAAGAATACCTCACCTCAAATGTCACTTTGTTGAAGTGGATGATTGCGCAAGGTTATGGGGATGCTCGAACCATCGCACGTCGTATCGATGCCATGAACGACTGGCTCGAAAACCCAACCTTGATGACGCCAGATACCGATGCTAACTATCATGAAATTATCGAGATCGATCTGAACGAAATTACCGAACCTCTATTAGCCTGCCCGAACGACCCCGATGATGTGAAGCCGTTATCAGAAGTCGCCGGTCGAAAAATCGATGAGGTTTTCATTGGCTCGTGTATGACCAATATTGGGCACTTTAGAGCAGCCGCAAACATGCTCCAAAATGCGAAATCCATTCCGACTCGGCTGTGGATTTCCCCCCCCACTAAAATGGACGAGCACCAACTGATGGAAGAAGGCGTCTATAACATCTTCGCTCAGGCCGGAGCGCGAACCGAGATGCCGGGGTGCTCTTTGTGCATGGGTAATCAAGCGCGGATTGCGCCGAAGTCGACGGCCGTCTCAACCTCTACGCGAAACTTCCCAAATCGCCTTGGCGATGGCGCAGATGTTTTCTTGGCCTCGGCGGAACTGGCCGCGGTGGCCAGTATTTTAGGCAAGCTGCCGACCGTTGAAGAGTATCAAGAATACGCGAAAAACTTGCAGCCCATGAGTGCGGACATTTACCGCTATCTCAACTTTAACGAAATCGAGTCTTTTCAAAAATCTGCTGATAGCGCGCTGATCCCCGCCGTCAATATGGTCGAAGTTGGCTGATCCTGCGATGAATACGGGCTCACAAGAGCCCGTGTTCGATTTGCTCGCGTTGTCAGATGATAAGTTTGGGCAGCTAAGCGTGGTGACCCTAGCGCCCTGTCAATCTCATCCAAGCCAACCTAATTTTTAGTACTAACAATGCCTTCGAGACACTGCTTGGCGACACACTTTGATCTTCCTGATAAAGCGACAATTCGAACTTCTCAACGAATACCTGTGCGAGCGCTGCCTCATCTGGACGCGCCATATCCCACGCTTCTTGGCAACGCGCGACCCCTGTCCCTGGACCAACTTGATCGAGCGTCACCCCGTCCAAACACCTCAGATAGCTTTGATACCACCGGGCTTCTTGTGACAATCCTCTGCGAAAGGGTGGCGCAACCAAACCAACCGTAATCACCCCTAAACCAAGCAAGAAAGCGGCCAAAGCAAGCGGCGCTAAATCTTCAAGCTCAAGGTCTGGCCACACAGTAGATAACCAACGCATTTGCCGAGCCTGGTCATAATTCACAATCACCCGATCCCATAGATGACTCAGTGCTTGCACTTGTAACTGAAGATCAAAAAGCCATCCAAGGCTCCGCATCTGGAAATAGTCCCAGGCTTCACCCGTCATCAAACCATCCATGCCTGCAGCAGACGCCTGCATTCCACGTTCAATCCGCTCAGGCGCAATAAACGCCGTTGGATCCACTCGACGCCAGCCTTCCCCTTGCACCCAAACCTCGGACCAGGCATGGGCATCGAACTGACGCACCTCGATGTAATTACCAGATGGGTTATACGCCCCGCCCTGGTACCCTAAAACCACTCTTGCCGGAATGCCCGCAGCCCGCATAACCCACGTAAAACTGGCGGCAAAGTGCTCACAAAACCCGCGCTTTGTCTCAAATAAAAAGTGATCGATCGAGTCACCTTTACTCGCATCTGGGTTCAAAGTGTAGGTGAATTCATCGAAGTACCAAGCAAGCACAGTGTGAATCACTGCATCTGGCGTTTGATAATCCTCGGCAAGCGATGCGCCAAAGGTGCGCGCCAAAGGATTTATTCGCAGCGGCAGCGCAAGGTACGCCGCACGCTCTGCTTTCGACAACTCTGCCCCATCAACCGCGTTGAGACCGCTCCGCATTTGATACTGCGTGACGGTCTGTAAGACACTCGCGCTGCGAACAAATCCGATTGGATCTAGACTGGCCGACGTGCCTTCGACCGACAGAACCCGATCTAATGACGGTATAAAAGGAACCCGCATCGGTTGACTCAAGAGCTCGTAATCAATGATTGCGCCTTCGGCCCCGAATTTGACACTCGGCATTGGCCTCGGCGGCGACCCGACAACCCAGCCGCCCTCGGAAACTGCGCTCAATACCAAGGTCCGCCAATAGAGGTCTCTTGAGGCTGGCGGCGCTGACGTAAAATTGACTCTAAAGGCCAATTCATCGGACTGCACCAAACTGTGAATATCTCCCAGCATCAAACGATCGCTTAAGCCAGTGAAGGCCGCCCCCTTTTCCAGCGGGATCGTCCAAAACGGACTGAGTCTTGGAAAAAAAACAAACAGGATCACAAGCAACGGCAAGGCTTGGAGAAACGCTATGCCGGCAAGCTTTATCGGCTGTCGGCCCTGCGTTTGGGTCGAACTTGAATGAAGGGCGATCAGCGTTGCCATGACCATAACCAGACCCGAAAAGGTCACAATGGTTTGCAACATTGACTCATTAAACAAAAAATGGGTCATGCCAACAAAGAAACTCAACAGCATAATCTGAGAAACATCTCGTTTTGACGCGAGTTCAAGTAGCTTCGCCGTGTACATAAACAATAAGAGATCGACCCAAAATTCGACCACCATCAGACTGCCATATTCTCGCCACAACAACGCCCAGCACATGAAGACGGCGGCAACGGCCACCCATTTCGAAGGCAACCTTACATAACCCTGAATTCGAGCGAGGGTAAACGCGCCCATGGCAAGACAGCCGCATAACATCCATAACGGCATGCGTGATCCATGCGGCGCGAGCATCAGGCTTTGGCTCGCCAGCATCCAGAGCAGCGCTGAGCGCTGGACCGTCATAAGCTAATGTCCAGGCCAATCAAAAAGCGCTAAACGTTTGAGCGCTTTTCGTTCCTGCGCGGGTCCTGATGCCACCGGTAATTGCTGACCATACAAATCCAAACCAAAGGCATCTCCGCGTTTTGATGCCGCCTCAATGAGATAGGCCAGACCACCTAGCCGGTCCGCCATCGGCAGCATCTCCAGCCCCGCTAAACAAAGCCATTGACTGGACGACTGCTCGGACTCGTAGGACTTAACCATTAACCGATCGAGTTTGGCGGATGCACGCCAATGGATATGGCGTTGATCATCGCCATCTTGAAAGTCCCTCAATGCTTTGACCTCATCAGTCCCTAAGCTCGAGCGCCGTCCTGCCTGAGGGGTTGACGCATCTTGGCTCGCCCACCAGTCACAGGGCACCGGCTTCGGATAACTCAGAATTCTGCAGTCAAAGTCCAACCAAGACCATGCCCTAAACAGTCCAAATGGATAGACAGTTTCAAGCCTTAGACGCCCTGGTTCATACCAGCCTCGATGATCTGGAATGGCTTGGCGAAAAATTGTTGTCCCATTGCGATCAACAGCAAAGCCTTGATCGATAGGACGGCTCGGCCAAAAAAAGGACAGCCCATCGTGAACCCGGCCAGCATCGCTTTGAACTTGAAAGGTGACCGAGACCTTTTGCCCCACAAACCCTTCGATGGGCCGTGTCTGACTGAGGACCAGCCCCGCCAAATTGCGATGGGTTTGCAGCATGGCCACCAAAAACAATCCCAGCATCAAAAAAGCCAACGCATGGGCCAGCGCATTCTGATAATTGATCCCGGCAATGAGAATCAAAAGCAGGATTAGGACAAAACCTAAGCCTTGCAGGGTTGGCACGATAAAAATATTACGGTGGGATAATCGGATCGTTTGGGCGGGTGGCACCCGTCGGTCTAACCAAGATTTAAAACGTGCTGTCCGAAATTTTTCGGCCCGCTGAGACCAATTGGTACTAAGCCACCACATCGACATGATTCAAAAAGTCCGTGATTGAGTGCAACAACCCAGCCCGGTCCTCGCTACTGCGAAACCGCAACCGATGCTGACAAACAGCGACAAAGACAGCCTGCACATCTTCTGGCGTCACGAAATCGCGGCCCTGCAAAAATGCCCAGGATCGGCTTGCCGCCACCAGCGCAAGCCCGCCCCTCGGCGAGAGTCCCGTCTCAAACGAAGCATCTTCGCGCGACTGCCGGACCAACCGCAACACGTAATCTGATATGGCGCTGGCAACCTTTACCCCCTGCACTTCTGCCTGCCAGCCAAGCAGCTGCTCAGGCGTAGACAAGGCCGATTGGTCGAGCACTTTTTGGCGAGTAGGCTCACTCGTTAACAAAACGAGCTCCGCATCCGCGCTGGGATAGCCCATTTGCAGGGTCATCAAAAACCGGTCCAGCTGCGACTCCGGCAGTGGGTAGGTCCCTGAATGGTGAACCGGGTTTTGGGTCGCTATGACGAAAAAAGGCGACGGTAGCGGATAGGTCACGCCATCTTGGCTGACGGCATTTTCTTCCATTGCCTCAAGCAAGGCGCTTTGGGTCTTAGGCATCGCGCGATTAATTTCATCCGCCAGTAGAATCTGGCTAAAGATTGGGCCCGGTTGAAACTCAAACGTTTGTTCACTTTGCCGATATATCGCACTCCCAGTAATATCACTGGGCAAAACATCGACGGTAAACTGCACCCTTCGATGCTGCAGCCCAAGCACTCGACCCAAGGCAAGCGCGAGGGTTGTCTTTCCGGTGCCTGGCACATCTTCGATTAGTAAGTGTCCACCCGCTAAGAGGCTCGCTAGCGCCAAGCGCACTTCTCGTTGCTTTCCTAAAATAATGGCGTCGAGCCCGTCTAAAACGCTTTGAATCGGCTCATTCATGGGTTTCGGATTAATTTAATGATAGTTATGTAGCTCGCTGCTGCGTTTCGCACCACCAACTCGCTGCTGTTTCGCTTGGTCATTTCGCTGCTGTTCAATGCGCTCGAGATAACGGGCACTAACCCCCTCTGTGACATATTCTCCGTTAAAAACAGAGCAATCAAAGCCATCGACTTTTTCGTTGATACCCGCCGCACAAGATTGAAGATCCTCTAGGTCCTGATAAATCAACCAATCAACACCAATATAGGCCTGAATCTCAGTTTCTGTTTGATCATGCGCGACGAACTCGGTTGGCGCAGGCATATCAATGCCATAAACATTAGGGTGCCGAACGGGCGGCGCGGCAGACGCAAGATACACCTTTTTTGCGCCCGCATCCCTTGCCATCTGAACAATTTGTCGGGAGGTGGTACCTCTGACTATCGAGTCATCTACCAACAATACATTCTTTCCCTTAAATTCCAATTCTATGGTGTTGAGTTTGCGACGAACCGATTTATAACGCTCTTCCTGTCCGGGCATGATAAAGGTTCGACCGATATAACGGTTCTTCACCAACCCTTCTCTGTATTTAACGCCCAACCGGTGTGCCATCGGCAATGCCGCTGTGCAACTGGTATCTGGGATGGGGATCACCACATCGATATCGTGGTCAGGCCAGAGCCTCAAGATCTTATCTGCAAGCTTCTCACCCATTTTTAGCCGTGTTTTGTAAACCGAAATTCCATCCATGATCGAATCCGGTCGTGCTAAGTACACATGCTCAAAAATACACGGAGACCAACCCGTCTTGACTTTAGTCGGCCTGCGATGCAACTGACCATTCGACTCAATATAAATTACTTCGCCCGGCGCAATATCGTCCATCAATTCAAACCCTAAGACACTCAGCGCCACGCTTTCCGAAGCCAACATATAATCAAAACCCGACGGGGTTTCCCGTCGACCCAAGACCAGTGGACGAATACCATTTGGATCCCTGAAGCCGACAAGCCCATAGCCCGTAATCAGACTTACGACTGCATAGGCGCCGACTGCACGATGGTGGACCCGCTCAACGGCTTCGAAAACGTCTTCTGGCAAGACCCTTAAACCAGCGATACCTTGCAATTCATGCGCAAAGACATTGAGTAGTACTTCTGAGTCGCTACTGGTGTTGATATGCCGACGATCCGTTCGGAAAAGCTCTTCGTTAAGTTCATTGGCATTAATTAAATTACCGTTGTGCGCCATACAAATACCAAAGGGCGAGTTCACATACATCGGTTGCGCCTCAGCAGCACTCGAGGTCCCAGCTGTCGGATATCGCACATGTGCAAGGCCCATATTGCCGGCTAAGAATTCTAGATGCGATTGATTAAAAACGTCCCGAACCAATCCATTCTCTTTGCGCAAGGTCAGCCGATCGCCTTCACAGGTGACGATCCCCGCCGCATCTTGCCCGCGATGTTGTAGCATTGAGATAGCATCATAAAGATCAAAACTAACGGGCTTTTGTCCTACTAATCCGACGACGCCACACATATTGCTATCCCTTCGCTAAATTTCGGAGCAGCTGATCGGTGTGTTCTAGCACCATCGGCTTTATGACATTCAGTAAGTCCAGCACCAAAGGCACGAGCCGTGATGATTGCCACCACGGATCCTGTGCCACCGGCGTGAAATAATGTAACGCGGCAACGCCGAGCAAAACCAGAAGCGAACCCCGCAAAAGGCCAAACACCATGCCAAGTAATCTGTCGGTTGCACTCAGTCCGGAGACTCTAATCAGCTCGCTCAGGACCCGTGTCAGCAGCCCACACACGATCAGGGTTCCAACGATCAAAATGCCATAAGCCATCAGCGTTCGCGCGGAGGCCATTTCTATGTATGGTGACAAATACATCGAAAGCATCGGTGCAAACCAACGCGCAACAATCACTGCAAGTATCCAGCTACCGAGTGCTAACGCCTCACGGACGAATCCACGAAACGCCGACAAGATTGTGGATACTAATAGGATTGCAAGAATGGCCCAATCAAGGTTCGCCAATTCCAAGATCAACCCCCTACCTGATTCGAGTCGTCTTCGACTCGATAGCGAACGATTTGTACTGACAAGTCCATTTCCGCCGAGAGTTGTTGCCCAACCTCCAACAACGCATTGCGATCGAGAGACGGTCCAACCAAAACCTGAAAAAATAAGCCTTCATTGGTTAAGCTCCTGAGCACATAACTGCCATGCCCTAAGAGGCGAATACTGGCCCTTAATCGCAGGGCATTATCCTGATCTCGAAAACTCGCAACCTGAAGACTCCAGCCGATGGGCAGGCCGTTTTGATCTAGGATCTGTCCCGGCTCATCGATGTAATCAGTTTGATCTATTTTATCAAGCGGCATTCGTGATGCACTTTCGCGCTCTCTTGCCCGCATCTCCGCTTGAAGATCAATCACAGACACGCGCCGACCCTGTTTAAAACCGGGCCCCTTTGGGATTTCTGCAAGGTAGGCGTCTCGGTCCTGCTCCGAGCCACTAAAAATCATCGGAATAAAAATCACAGCTAGCGCTGTTAGGGCAAGAATTCCGACCATGCGGTATTTGAGCTTTGTTTCCAAATTACTGCAACCTAGCGCCGGACTGAAGGTCTAGATATTCTAAGGCTTCGCCCACCACAGGGAAAGAACCGAACACAACAATCGTATCAGTGCCTCCGGACGCCCGAATCGCATTTTCCAGCGCTTGCTGTACAGAAACAGTCGTTTCAGAAAGCGCTTGGTCTGCCGCCGGCAAACACATCTTGAGATCCTGAACAGGCAATGCACGGTCCTCATTCACCTGCGTTAGATGCCAAAAGTGCACCATCGAACCAATCCCGGCAACCATCGCTTGGACATCTTTGTCCGCGTACAAGCCAAAAACCACCCGAATGCTCGTGCAACCCCGACGAGACAGCTCCGCGGTCAGCCTTAAAACGGCCTGAGGATTGTGGGCGACGTCTAAGTATAGCCGCTGCCCAGCTAAATCGATCTGGGTTAACCGGCCGAGTAACGAGACATTGCACAGCTGCCCCACAAAGCTTGCATTCAACAAACCCAGCTCCGCCATGGCTTGCACTGCGGCCGCTAAACTGCCGCTTGGCAAGCAGGTTTCAGCACTTGACAGGGTGAGTGATTCACGCACTTCAGGCATCATCCACGACACGACACCGTCCGCCCAATCAAAGTCTCGCCCGATTTGTTTAACCTGACAATCCTGCCGAACGGCTTCCGCCAAAATGCTGTTGGGCGGCTCAGGATCCGCCAGAACCAAAGTGCCATTGCGTCGGAGGATGCCCGCTTTTTCAAAGCCGATGGCCTCTAACGTATCCCCTAGGTAGCTTTGATGGTCAAGTGCGATGGGTAAAATAACCGAAATATCGGGATCAACCAGGTTCATCGCATCCAATCGACCGCCAAGGCCGATCTCAAGAATCGCCAAATCTAAATCTGCTTCTTTAAACAATAGGAGAGCGGCAAGACAGGCAAACTCGAAATAACTTAATGAAATATCCGATCTCGTTAATTCGATCTGCTCAAAAGCCGAGATGATTTGAAGGTCTGTCGCTTCCACACCGTTGATTCGAATTCGTTCGTTGAAACGCCGCAGATGAGGACTGGTCGTTACCCCGAAGGATATTCCGGCCTCTGCCGCTAGCGCGGCGAGCGCTTCACAGCAGGACCCTTTCCCATTGGTCCCAGCTACAAGAATGACCTGCCGAGCAGGTTGAACCACGCCGAGTCGTCGAGCGACTTCTGAAACCCGATCAAGGGTTAAGTCCCATTTGATAGGATGGAGCCCACCAACATAATCCAACCACTGTTCAAGCGTTTGACGCATTCAGAGCCGTCCGAATATCGCGAACCAGTTCACTAACCTCTAATTTTAAAGCCTGGGGCGACGCTTGATTTTCACCCATTAAGGTCACAATGGCTGAACCTACGACAACTCCGTCTGCCACCGCAGCGATGGGCGCGGCCGTCGCGCCATCTTTGATCCCAAAGCCTACAAACAATGGCAACGTAGTCTGCGCTTTCAAATGCGCAACGCGTTCGCAGACGGCTTTGATGTCTAAGCCGCCAGAACCCGTCGTGCCTTTAAGCGAGACATAGTAGACAAAGCCCCGACTCGCCTGACAAACCGCTGCCGCTCGAGCATCGGTCGTTGTTGGCGCTAGCAAGTAAATCGGGTCAATCTTCTTGTCCTGAAGGGCAATCGCCAATGGACCCGCTTCTTCCGGCGGTAGATTGACCGTGATCAAACCGTCAACACCGCTCAAACTTGCCTGTTCAGCAAAGGCTTCGTAGCCCATTGCTTCGATGGGGTTTAAATAGCCCATCAAAACCACTGGCGTTTTTGCGTCTTCAAGGCGGAACGTTGAAACCATCGCCAACACCGACGTGAGGGTCACCTGATGAACAAGCGCCCGCTCGTGCGCCAATTGAATTACCGGCCCTTCTGCCTCAGGATCCGTAAACGGCACGCCGAGCTCTATAATATCGACCCCTTCAGCAACCAAAGCGTGCATTAAATCCACGGTCTGGTCCGGATGCGGATCCCCAGCGACAATATAGGCAACCAGGGATTTCTGTGCGCTCGCCTGCACGGCATCAATCGTTGACGTTAATCGACCCACAAGAACTCCTTAACCAATTGAAATGCCGTCAATTTTTGCCATGGTCGGAATGTCTTTATCACCTCGACCTGAAAGATTAACAATAATATTTTGATCTTTTCGCAATGTCCCTGCAAATTCAACGGCATGGGCCAAGGCATGACTGCTTTCGAGCGCCGGTAGGATACCTTCCAGCAGATTCAGCTGTCTAAAAGCCCCGAGTGCCTCCTCATCCGTCACCGCGACATATTCTGCACGCTCAATATCTTTCAACCAAGCATGCTCCGGTCCAACACCCGGATAATCTAATCCGGCTGACACAGAATGGGTTTCGCTAATGAGTCCCGCTTGATCCTGCATCAAGTAGGTTCTATTACCATGCAAAACGCCAACAATGCCATCCGTTAAAGGCGCGGCGTGCCGCCCGGTCATGATGCCATCACCTGCTGCCTCCACCCCGATTAACCGAACGGTCTCGTCCTCGAGGAACGGATAAAAGATCCCCATCGCGTTGGAACCACCCCCAACACACGCCATAACGGCATCCGGCAAGCCGCCATGCTGTCGAGCGAACTGTGCGCGAGCCTCACGACCAATCACAGACTGCAGGTCTCGAACAATCATTGGATACGGATGGGGGCCTGCCACAGTACCGATAATGTAATGAGTATCATCGACATTCGTCACCCAATCTCGCATGGCTTCGTTCAACGCATCTTTCAGGGTCCGAGAGCCTGAGGTCACCGGCACTACTTCAGCACCCAATAGTTTCATTCTATAGACGTTTAAACTCTGTCTTTGGATATCCTCACTGCCCATATAGACCGTGCACTTCAGCCCAAAACGCGCAGCAACCGTGGCAGAGGCAACCCCATGTTGGCCCGCACCGGTTTCAGCAATAATTCTGGGCTTACCCATATGGCGCGCGAGCAAGGCCTGCCCTATACAATTATTAATTTTGTGGGCACCCGTATGATTAAGGTCTTCTCTTTTTAACCATATCTTGGCGCCACCGGCGTGATCGGTGAGGCGCTGCGCCAAATACAAGGGCGACGCTCTTCCGACATAATGCTCAAGGTCCGAGCCCAGTTCAGCGAGGAACGCCGAGTCGGTTTTTAACCCATCGTAGGCGAGCGTTAATTCATCGAGTGCTGCCATAAGCGTCTCTGAAACAAACCGGCCGCCATAGGGTCCAAAGTGCCCCGATTGATCAGGAAAAGACGTTAGCGTCTCGTTGGTTCCAAGCTGTTTACTGACCATAGGGGTCCCTTTCATTTTTTATCTTGGTGTGGTCTAAAACGCCTCAAGCCGAATCATCCGCTGTTGCGACCGCGCGCATAAACTCTTGTATTCTTTCCGGGCTCTTAATACCGGGATGATCTTCAACGCCGCCGCTGACATCTACCGCGTAAGGCGTGGCCTGCCCGATAGCAGACCCCACGTTCATCGCCGATAAACCGCCGGCTAATACCATCGGCTGGGTTAACTCGGGAATTTCTGACCAATCAAAAGCATGCCCCGTGCCACCGAATCGCCCTGGCTCGTAGCTATCCAAAAGGATGGCACTTGCTGACGGATACCGAGCGGCCATCTCCCGCGTCTGACCAGTACTACGGTGCCGCAGCGCTCTGATATATGGTACGTCAAACTGCCGGCAGTAGTTCTCATCTTCATCACCATGAAATTGCAGGATATCGATGGTACAACTCGAAAGACCTGAAAAGACTGCCTCGGGGGTAGCATTCACAAACAAACCGACCTTCACCAAGAAAGGGGGCAGTTTTTGAATGATGTCACGGGCGGCAACTGGAGCGATCGCTCTAGCGCTTTTTTCATAGAACACAAAGCCTATGGCATCGACACCAAGCGCCGCGGCCGTCAAGGCGTCCTCGGCACGCGTGATGCCGCAGACTTTAACCCGAGTTTTGTGATGAAACGTCATAAGCCACGTTGCGCAATAAAGCGATTGCAGTCTACCACAGACGATTAACTATTTGATTTCTAGCCCAAGAATTGGCTAGGAAAGGTCCCTTTTGGGATCGCAAAGGCCATCGGATAGTCGACTTGGCAGAGATAAAGCCCACTTGGGGCTGCCATTTTTCCGGCCAGCTGCCGGTTGCGTTGTTTCAGTAATTCGCCAATCCAATCAACCTCTTGCACGCCCGCGCCGACGTCACACAGAGAGCCAACAATATTTCGAACCATATGATGTAAAAATGCATTGGCCTTGATATCGACAATCACGAGATCGCCGCGACGGGTTATCTCAATGAACTCAATGCACCGCCAAGGGGAATTAGCCTGGCAGTGCGCCGCGCGAAATGCGCTAAAATCATGCTCTCCAACAAGCGCTTGCGCAGCCGCCTGCATCGCATCCTCTTGCAACGGCCGATATTCCCTAGCCATAAATTCATACGCTAGCGCATGCCGCAGCGACTGATTATAAAGAATGAACTGATATCGCCGAGCCGTTGCGGAATGCCTTGCATCAAACGAGTCTGCAACGGGCCGCATCCAGGCCACGCTGATATCGTCGGGCAGCAAGGTATTCACCCCCTGGACCCAAGCCTTGTCCCGACGAATCGCATCGGTATCAAAATGGATCACTTGACCTGTAGCATGAACCCCGGAATCGGTCCGACCGGCACAAGCAATACGAATAGGCTGATCGGCGATCGACGACAGCGCGGTCTCAACTGCCTGCTGAACGGTGTCAACCCCCAGCTGGCGCTGAAAGCCGTGATAGCGCGTGCCTTGATAGATCAGGCCAAGGGCAATTCGGGTCCCCATCGAGCCGCTCAGTCTTCAGATAAGCTAAGGAGCATTTTTTGGGCTTCAGTCGCCTCGGAGGACGTTCCGATCACCGCCACCCGATTCAGTAAACTGCGCGCCGCGTCTGAGTCGCCCATCTCGACATAAGCACGCGCCAAATCCAACATATTGGCGGGATCTTCATCAGGATCAACGGCAAGCTCTGACGCAACGTCGGTTTCACTCATGTCCCCCGCGTCACTTAAATCCAACGTTTCAAGCTCACTGAGGTCTTCCAACTCTTCGAGCGTTTCTAACCCGTCTAATGCTTCTATATCTTCTAGCGTTTCCAGCTCGCTCAAGTCATCGAGTCCGTCTAACGCGCTCAAGTCTAATTCAGAAACATCGGCTTCGACTTGCGCCGGGGTTGCGGCGCTCAAATTCTCAGTTTCTGCTGGGGTAACAACCGGCTCAGCGTCGCCTGCAGCACTGGCAACCGACGCTGTCGCTAGGGTCTCCACTGAAGGGTTCGTCCCTGCTAACGCCGAATCAAGTCGGCTACCAGTCGTCGCCGTCAGCGCCGGACTCGAGTCTTGCAGCTCTGCGCCCACCACACTCGCCGGTGCGGCGCGGAGGCTTCTTGTAAGTCTTTGATATCGGGCAGACATTAGTAGCAGCACGACGACGAGTATCACCAAGGTAACCATAAAAGCGATGGACATTGGCGTTAGAAAACCCTGTTCTGGTAGGACTTTCGGCGCAGATTCGAGCGTTTTAAGTTGTTTTTGTAATGCAACAATCTGCTGGTCTTTGAGCGAAATCGTACCAACCAAAGACTCAAGCTTGGTTTCTAAGGCAGCCAGCCGACCTGCCAACAGGTCCCGCTCGATTGCAGCACTATTGATTAGCTCATTCTTTTCTGCGGCGCTAGCCGTTGCCGCAAGCACTTCAGCGGAATCGGCATTCCGGTTGTCTGGCGCCTCTTCATCAATCGCGACTAGAACTAATTCACTGTCAACAGAGGGTTCGGTCGAGGTATTTTTTTTTTGGCTGGCTGGCTGCATTTGTTTCGTATTCTGGCTCGCCACCTCAGCTACAGCCGACTCAAACGAAATGCGATCCAGATCTTCTTGGTCAGGCATCACCAAAACATAGCCCGCTTTTAGCCGGTTGATATTTTGATTCATAAACGCGTCAGGGTTTCGGCTTTGAATAGCCACCATCATGGCTTGAACCGACGTTGAACGATCGGACCGCGCCGCGAGCGCAATGCCCCAAAGCGTATCACCAGGCTGTGTCATACGATCCGCATCGAATCTTTGCGCGCTCGCTTCAGGCACACGGCTTGCAGGGCGAACGCTCCCTGCCTGAACCGGCGCGATGTCGAGCGGCCGAACCGGCGCCATTAAGACGGGCGGATCCAATAGCAGCGTATATTCTCGAACCAACCGCCCATTCGGCCACGCCAATTCAAGAACAAAATTCAGAAAAGGTTCAACAATCGGGGCTTGCGTGCTTAATTCAATCCGCAACCCGGACCCAGATGACACCGCTTGAAACTCAAGATCCGATAGATTACTGGACCAATCGACCCCCATTGCATCGAAAGCCGTTTTTGGGGCCAGTCCAACACGAACATCTTGAGGCGTTAAACGCTGGACCTTCCCGAGTTCTATACTCGCTCGCAAGGGTTGGTTCAGTGTCGAATCAAGGGTGATATGACCGAGGCTAAGCCCCCAAGCGTTAAGGGATGTCAACGCTGCCAGTGTTAACACAGCGCACTGAATCAACCGCGTTAGCTCCTTACAGATCTGTTGCATCACAGCTTCTACTCCAACTAAATTCGGCCAAAGAATTATCACCCAACCTTGCTGACCACATGCTAACCCACTTCAAGCATAGAAACGACGCCTCCTGGGCTAAGCAAGCCGCGCTAGCAACGCCTCGGCTATTTGCAAACTGTTCAATGCTGCGCCCTTCCGAATATTGTCTGATACGGTCCAAAGATGGAGTCCCAGGGGGTTCATAACATCATTTCTGATTCGGCCAACAAAGACAGGATCCGTACCAGCAGATTCCGTGACAGCCGTCGGATACCCGCCAGCGCGGTGTTCATCCATGACCGATACACCTTCCGCCGTTGACAAGAGTGCTTTCACATCCGACGCACTCATGGCCTGCTTAGTTTCAATATAGATGGCTTCAGAGTGGCCATAAAAAACCGGAATGCGAACACAAGTCGGACTAACCTGGATGGAATCATCCTCAAGGATCTTGTGGGTCTCCCAAAGCATCTTCATCTCTTCTTTGGTAAAACCATTGTCTTGAAAGTCATCGATCTGAGGCACAGCATTAAAGGCGATTTGTTTACCAAAGACTTTGGGCTCAATGCTTTGCGCGTTCAGAAGCTTTGCCGACTGACTGGCAAGCTCTTCGATGCCTGATTTACCTGCACCCGATACCGCCTGATAGGTGGCAACATTAATTCGCGTAATACCGACCGCATCATAAATCGGTTTTAAGGGCACCAACATTGATAGGGTCGAACAATTCGGGTTCGCGATGATGTTGCGATTTTTATACTCATCCAATGCATGAAGGTTTACTTCCGGGATTATCAAGGGGATGTCGGTATCCCGGCGAAAGTACGAAGTGTTATCAATCACGATACACCCCGCAGCGGCCGCCTTGGGCGCGAATTCAGCAGAAACCGATCCGCCGGCGGAAAATAACGCAATATCGACTTTCTGAAAATCAAACTGCGCGAGATCCTCAACCCTTAGATTTTTATCCTTGAACGGCAGACGGGTACCGGCCGAGCGGGCACTCGCCAAAAGATAAAGTTCACCCACCGGGAAGTTTCGCTCTGCCAAGAGCTCCAGCATGACTTCACCGACCGCGCCCGTTGCGCCAACAATCGCAATGTTTTTCAAACTCATACTTTTTCTCGATTCCTTTTGTTAATGAACCGCTCGAGGGGGCGAACCGCCAGAGCGCTTTTATTTGCGTACCGATTCTTACGCGCCTTGCTTTAACGCGTTAGCTGCCACCAAAACGCTGAATCGTGTTTTGCCCCGAGCGTAAGAACCGCGCTCTTAGCGAAGCTTTTAAAGTCTCAACTCGCCCTGGCAGCGAGCAAAAGGCCTTGATGTTAGTATCACGGCGAACGCAGCCGACCTGCATCAGCTCTCAGTCAAGTTCTTGCCAGCGCCCTTTCGGGCGCTCAATCTATTTCTCTACTGCCTGATCTTTTGAGGCTTGCCTTCTCGGCCATACTGCTGGGTCACTCTGACAAAGGGCGAGCGGACTCAAACAGTGCCAAGTCCCAATGAAAACCTTAAGGCGTGATTGTCTCCCAATTGATTCAAGGTTGATCCAAAACCGGGCGGAGACAGCAACCCTCTCGATTCATCCTCTGCTTATCTTGGCCCCAATTGTCCCGTTTGCCCACGTTGTCTAAGCGCATGATCCATCAAAATAATGGCGAGCATTGCTTCTGCGATGGGCGTCGCTCGGACACCAACGCAGGGGTCATGACGACCTTTGGTAATAACCTCGGTCGGCTCACCGCTTGAGGTAATTGTTTTTGCCGGCTGCGTAATGCTCGAGGTCGGCTTCAGAGCAATACTCACCAAAATATCTTGGCCAGAACTAATCCCTCCTAAAACACCCCCAGCGTGATTAGAACCAAAGCCTTCAGGGAAGATCTCGTCTCGATGCTCCGACCCGCGCTGCTCAACCACCTCGAAGCCATCACCAACCTCGACCCCTTTTACCGCATTGATACTCATCATGGCGCCCGCAATATCCGCATCCAACCGACTAAAAACCGGCTCACCCAGCCCGGGCATCACACCTTCGGCAACCACATTAATTCTTGCGCCAACGGAATCCCCATCTCTGCGCAATTGATCAATCAGCGCGGCCATCTCGTCAACACGGGCAGCATCCGGGCAAAAAAACGGATTTTGATCCACGAAATCCCAGTCAAAATCCCTGACATGGATCGTTCCCATCTGCGCCAGATAACCACGAATTTTAATGCCGTGGTTTACCATGAGATATTTTTTCGCGATCGCACCGGCCGCCACCCGCATCGCCGTCTCCCGTGCAGATGACCGGCCGCCGCCCCGATAATCGCGAACACCATACTTTTGCTGGTAGGTGTAGTCTGCGTGCGCGGGCCGAAAAAGATCCTTGATGGCGCTATAGTCCTTAGACTTTTGATCCTCGTTCTCGATCAGGAGGCCGATACTGGTCCCCGTCGTGACCCCTTCAAACACACCCGAGAGAATCTTCACTTGATCCGACTCTTGCCGCTGCGTTGCATATTTCGACGTACCTGGCCGTCGACGGTCCAGGTCCCCCTGCAGATCTGCTTCAGAAAGTGGCAGTCCAGGCGGACAGCCGTCGATAATGCAACCCAAAGCGGCCCCATGGCTTTCGCCAAATGTCGTCACTCGGAACATTTCTCCAATGCTGCTACCCGGCATGCGGTGTCATCCTAAAAATGCGGTATTATAGACTAATGCGAGCAATGGATCCTCGCAATTTTACAGCAAGGGCTACGCGTTACTACAGGAGGCGGTATGGAACAGGCATTTCGAACGATTCTCGAGCAAGTCGGGGAAGATCCCAAGCGCGAGGGTTTACTCGACACGCCCGCTCGAGCAGCAAAAGCCATGGAGTTCCTAACCAAGGGTTACAGTGAAACACTAGATAGCCTTGTCAATGAGGCGCTATTTGCCTCGGAAACCAGCGAGATGATCTTAGTTCAAGATATTGAACTGTATTCAATGTGCGAGCATCACATGCTGCCATTTATCGGGAAATGCCATGTTGCTTACCTGCCAACCGGCCGCGTCTTAGGTCTCAGCAAAGTCGCCCGAATCGTCGACATGTATGCTCGCCGCCTGCAAATTCAAGAAAACCTAACCAAGCAAATTGCCGAGGCCATTCAATCTGTGACTGGCGCGGCGGGCGTAGGGGTCATTATTGAGGCGCAGCACATGTGCATGATGATGCGTGGCGTCGAAAAGCAAAACTCCATGATGAAAACATCCATTATGCTGGGCCAATTCCAGGCAGACCAAAGCACACGCATGGAGTTTTTATCTATTTTGGGGCTGCCGCGCTAACCTGCCATAGCGTCACGGTAACAGAATCAAATCAAGACGCTGGCTTGGTAAGCCCTCAATAGGGGCCAGGCCGCCTAACCCAAACGTCGATATCTGACACGCCGAACCGCGCTCGGCCGTCATGCGCGCGAGTAGTTCATTGGCAAGACGCCTTGTTTCATCAACGCCAGCGCTTGGCGTCAACGACCCATCGCCGCCCGTGACCGCCAGCGCGATCTGTCGTCCACTATCTTCGGATGAGAGCCCATTTGATGGTTGCGCGCACCAAAGACCGAGGACTTCGGCCAGTTCCAACTCAGTGCCTTCAACGTCCGACCACGCTATTCGCAGATACCCTAACTCTGAAAACGCAGCAAACAAACGGCTTTTGAGACTCGGCGCAGCCGAGACAACTGACTCAATCCGAAAGTGGACCGCCTTGTTGGACCGCTTCGAACCATAGACCAACCAATAGGTCTGTGTTTGAACCGACTTACCCACCCAATAGAACTGAGTACTTTCGGGTCCATACAACTTGGGCTGACCAAAAACCGCATTAGCCCATTCGTTACTGCTGCCGCAGCCGCGGCCAACGCATTCAAACAACCCCTCATAACCCTGGGCCACCGCTCGATTAAGAGATGCCATCACTTCTTCTAAGGACGCATTTTCGTCCGCCTTGTAGGTTTGCCCTTGCAACACACCTTCAATCAGCTGATATTCATCTCGGCTTAAGGTATTGCTAATCTTTTTAAGCCGACTCAGAAAAATCTTATGGCGCTCAACCGGGCCGGGCTGAGTGACATCGACCACCTCTGATGCGATATCCAGCTCAAGCGCCATCACGGCATTCGACCAAACCAACCCGCCAATCATTGCCCCGCTGACGCAGGCAAGGACGATTTTTTGCTTCAGGAAATTAAGACTCATAGTTGCCACTCTAATTCATGTTGATGACGGGTTTGTGCGCCTGGAAATACTTTCAAACCAAAGATACTGGCAGTCTTTGGAAAAACTTCACGGCCCGTTAAATTTCGAATCAAATGGCCAATTATCGGCATATGAAAGACCCAAATCACGGGCTGCCCCTCTGCTAAAAGCCAGGAGGCCAAATGATCCGAATCGCCAGACGGTACCATTTCAACTGACTCAGGCAAAACCGGCAAATTAAGCACTTCTGAGACAATCTCCGCAGTCTGACGCGCCCTCAAATAAGGGCTCGAACGCACACCTTGCGCTGATGGGGCTTTTTTCGCAAGTTCGCCCGCCGCCGCCTGCACCGCGTCGCGCCCCCACTGCGTTAACGGGCGCGCAGCATCTTTTCCAGCAAGGGCCTGTGCCTCGCCATGACGCATCAATACGACGTCTATCATCTCAGCATCCGGGTTAGCGGTATCAACCATTCATGTCTCATCATCCGTTTTGGGTTGCGGTTAATTCCAGCAAGATCTTATTCAACCGCTGGACATAACTTGCAGGGTCTTTCAATTGGCTGCCTTCCGCGAGTAGCG
>JAQWWC010000240.1 GCA_029249645.1 Pseudomonadales bacterium | reverse complement strand
CCATCGGTGTGGGTAACACCATGATCATGGGCGGCATCATCTCGATCACGGCGACCGCCATCATCTGGTATGTCTGGAAACCCATCGGCAGATACCGTTCAGCGGCATAGCAAACCCTTATTGCGTTTGGATGCTCTGACGGATCGATGATTCAAAGCGGCTCGCCTTAACGCACGCCAAAGACGATGACCCTCGCTGAACTCAATCAGGCGAGATTTCCGAAAATCGCTCGCCCGCGGTTTCCGGCAAGAACAACCAAGCCATAACGGGTGCGACGAGCGAGGTGGCGCAAAGCACGGCGATCGACGCCCAGTTTGACTCAAACACCGTTTAGAGCAGTGATACCGCTAGTTATAGCCAGTTGACTCAACCGCCGCAACGCCCGTGTCACCTCTGGCCGATCGCAGTTCTTGTCGCGCAAGCCTGGCCATAAAACCACTATCAGTGCCGAGCGTGACGAGGTTGAACCCCATTTTAAGATAACGTTTCGAGTAATCGAGGCTGCCTGTGTGAATACCGGCGGCGATGCCGGCAGTTTTACAAACCGATTGAATTTTCGCAACGGCTTCAACGTGTTTTGGATCTTCAAAGGCCATTGGCCCCAAACCCAAGGCGTAACCTAGGTCTGAAGGACCGATATAGATAGCATCCAAGCCCTGGGTCGCTGCAATGTCTTCGAGATTATCCAGCCCTTCTTTGGTTTCAATCATGGCAATGCAGGCAACTTCAGAATTCGCTTCTTCGGCATAGTTTTTGCCGCCATACATCGCAGCTCGAACTGGACCAAATGAGCGAATGCCCACCGGCGGGTATCGGCAGGCCGCCACCGCTTTTTCCGCTTCAGAACGATTATTGATAAGCGGCACGATCACGCCATAAGCACCCGCATCGAGGACTTTCATGATCGCAGCCGGCTCATTCCAAGGCACTCTGACAAAGGGCATCGTCTGGGTAGTCGAAATCGCCGGCAACATCACTTTCACATCTTGATAGTCTAGCAAGCCATGCTGCATATCGATGCAGAGCCAGTCAAAACCAACATGCGCCATGGTTTCAGCCGTGAACGCATCGCCAATCGACAGCCAGCCGCCGATGGTTTGTTTGCCTTGCCGCCAGCCCCGCAACACATGGTTTTCTCTCATCAGTTCATCCTTCGTGGTCGCCTGGCAAAAAAGACTCGCTGGCTGAGCTGATCTCAAGATGGCGCAATGCATGGCTTGCGCTTTCATGCATCACGCTTTCCATGACTCACCTTTCATGAGTCGCTCTGTCTTCAGGCACCGTTTTTGTAAACGCGCCATGACACTGATCAGGCAAGACCGCGCTCGCACTCACCCAGGGCGCAGACGTAAGGCGCCCAACAAGGCGGTAAAGCCATGATCAACTGGAGGCGGTTGGCACCTCGCTAAAGGGAATACCCTTATCGACTCGAATATCTTGCGGCATCCCCAGCACCCGCTCAGCGATAATGTTCGCCATAATTTCGTCCGTGCCGCCCGCAATCCGCAGGCCCGGCGAGGCCATATAGGTTGCTTGGAATAAACCCGCACGTTCAGACAGTTTTTCGTCCCAAATCACACCAGCCTGCTCCAACAAGTCCAAGGCAAAGCTCGCCATATCTTGTTGTTTGGGTGCCCCAACGAGTTTTCCGATGGAGTTTTCTGGACCTGGGATTTCGCCTTTGGACAGCGCGGTCATCGAGCGATAGCCGGTGAACTTCAACCCCGCCTCCTGTACGTACCAATCCGCCAGCTTACGCCGAACCGAAGGATCCTCGATGGCTGGCCGCTCGCCAAAATCAACAGACTGGGCAAGCTCAAACACGGAATCAAAATTGACGCCACCACCGCCGCCGCCAATCGAGGCGCGCTCATTCATAAGCGTTGTCAGCGCAACCTGCCAGCCCTGACCGACATTGCCTAAGCGCTGCGCATCGGGAATGCGGACATCCGTAAAATACACTTCATTGAAATTCGCGCCACCGGAAATTTGTCGAATGGGCTTAATCTCAATGCCGGGTGATTTCATATCCAAGAAAAAATAAGTTAAGCCTTGGTGTTTCGGCGCCTCAGGGTCCGTTCTTAATACCAACACACCGAAGTCAGAGTAATGGGCGCCCGAGGTCCAAATTTTTTGTCCGTTGACAATCCAGTCATCGCCGTCCTTCACGCCTTTGGTGCGAAGGGCTGCAAGGTCCGAGCCGCCCGCTGGCTCACTGAACAGCTGGCACCAGACTTCCTCACCACTTGCCAACGGCGGCATAAAGCGCTGATTTTGTTCTTCGGTCGCCCAGGTCATCATAGTGGGCGCGCACATCCCTTGACCAATGGCGAAGATCCCCGCTGGGGTATCAAACTTAGATTCTTCCTGATTGAAAATCACCTGCTCGATTGCACTCGCATCGCGACCGCCGTGGGCTTTAGGCCACCGAATGCAGGCCCAGCCGGCATCATGCTTTTTCTTTTGCCAAAGCTTGGCGCGACCAATGTAATCCATACCGGTAAGCTCAGACTCACTCGGCACGTTGGCGGTTAACCAGTTTTGAACTTCCGCTCGAAAGGCTGCTTCTTGGGGGGTGTCATTAAAATCCATATCCTAGCTCCGGGTCTTATGCTGCGCGTTGCGCCTCGATTGCACTAATGAGTTTTTCTTGCCAAATGGCTTCTGAACCAATGTTGACCGATAACAATTTTGAGCGGCGATAGGGGAACTGACAATCAAACTCCCAGGTAAAGCCCATGCCGCCATGAGTCTGAATATTTTCTTTCGCCGCGTAATAATAGGCTTGTATTGCGGCGACTCGGGCGGACGCTGCCGCAACCGGCAACTCACTTGAGTTCGTCGAAAGTGCCCAAGCACCAAAGTAGCAGTTACCACGGGCCAGGGTGTTTTTCACGTAGGCCGCCGCAAGCTTGTGCTT
>JAQWWC010000239.1 GCA_029249645.1 Pseudomonadales bacterium | reverse complement strand
CAGCACAGCATGACCCTACAACCACTCAACACGATTAACCCCCTAGCCCCTGACGTCCTCGTTTGTCCTTACGCGTTCAATCAGCAACTCAGAGAGCAGGCGCCTGTTTACCACTGCCCGATTACCGACATCTACTTCATTTCAGACTATGGCAACGTGGTCGATATCGCAAAAAACGAAAAGCGCTTCTCAAATGAATTCTCAATGATTCGAACGGGTAATGAACAACCCGTGATACCCGGACTAGAGGCCATTTTGAAAAAAGGATATCGCCGAGTCGACACCATGCTCACGGCGGATCCACCCCGCCAAAGACGTTACCGCTCGCTGTGCCAGAAGCCCTTTTCTGCTAGCAGTGTCGCAAAACTACAACCCTACATCGAGCGCCTTGCTAACGAACTGATCGATGACATCATCGAGGACGGTCACTGCAACTGGATGGACGCCTTCGCTGTCCCCATGCCCGTGCGGATGATCGCCTATATTCTTGGCGTACCCCTAACAGATATGGCCCTATTTAAAGAATGGTCTGATGCCAATGTTTACGCGTTCTCCGCTGGTCAAACGCCAGAAGGCGCGCTGCACGCCGCGCAACTAACAGTCGATTTTCAGCATTATTTCGCCGACAAAATTAAGGCGAGAAAAATCACACCAACGGATGACGTCCTATCGGATATTGTCAATGCATCAGCAGACGGCGAGCACCCCATGGATGTTGAGGAATGTCTTTCCGTCATCTCACAACTACTCGTTGCCGGTAACGAAACGACCACCAGCACCTTTGCTGAAGGCATGCATTTGCTCGCTACGAATCCCGACCAGGTGAGAAAGGTGCAAGACGACCCGAGCCTCATCCCCAACATGGTAGAGGAAATGCTTAGGTTATCAACGCCAACTGCTCAAATGTGGCGTATTTGCAAAGAAGAAACAGAGGTGCATGGCGTCAAGATCCCCGCCGGCGCCGCGATGATGATTAAGTTTGCCTCAGCAAATCGAGACGCCACTCAGTTCCCAGACCCGGATCAATTTGATGTCACCCGAGGCAATCTCAAAACCCAAATAGCTTTTGGGCAGGGGGTCCATCATTGTTTGGGCGCGCCGCTGGCGCGGCAGGAATTAATTATTGGGTTCCAGGTCATTCTGAAACGGTTAACCAATTTTAGACTACCCGAAGGCGAAGGCGAACTTGAGTTTCTACCGAGCCTGTTGCTGCATCCCCCAAAAAATCTCAACCTGCTGTTTGACCCACGGACCGAGTGAGATAGATCAATGCAACCATTGCCCGTGCTCTGAGATTTTTATTCATCGATGGATGATTGAATATTTTTTGACGAACACAAATAATGGTTAACCACTGACCTATTGGACGGCCAGCCGGTTAACCTAGAAGCCCTTATTGATTTTCAGGAGACAAGTTCATGAAAGCCGCCGTATTCCATAAGCCGGGCGATGCCCTAACCATAGAAACCGTTCCCCAGCCCAGCATCTCGGACCGCGAAATGCTCGTCAAGGTCAGTCACTGTGGTATCTGCGGTACCGATATCCATGCCTCGCGGGAAGGCCCCTTCATGGCGCCACCGGAAACTGTTTTCGGACACGAATTTACGGGCGAAATCGTTGAGATTGGTAACGCTTTAGAGGGCGGTGAGTTCACGATCGGGGACCGGATCACGTCACTACCCTTCATCGACGACAAAACGATCGGCCTTGGCAAAATATCAGGCGCCTATAGCGAATATGTCAAAGTCGGCTACGATCTCGTGGTCAAGCTACCCGATGCCCTGAGCAATCGAGATGGTGCGTTGGTTGAGCCCTTAGCGGTGGGCCTTCATTCGGTTAAAATGGCTGGCAACATTGCGGGGAAAACCGTCCTGATCATCGGGGCGGGCCCGATTGGATTAACCTGCGCGATTTGGTGTCGGTTTTTTGGTGCCGCAAGAATCGTCATCAGCGAGATGTCAGAGGCGCGACTCAAAATGGCTGAAACCTTTGGGTTTACAGACTTCATCGATCCGAAAGGCGATGTTGCCGCACAATTTTCAAGCCTCACCGGTTCCGCGCCAGAAGTTCAGTTTGAGTGCGTCGGTGCGGTCGGTCTCATGCAAGAATGTATCCAGCGCGCGCCAAAGCGCGGCCTCATCATGGGCATTGGTGTTTGCGATAACCCCGACACGATTGTGCCGCTCATGGCTTTCGGCAAAGAACTCACCATTCAATGGGCCGTTGGATACGACAAAGAAGATTTTGAGTTCACGATCGAGATGATGATGCAGGGCCGCATTTCTGCAGAGGCGATGATCACCGAAGTCGTTTCACTAGAGCAGGTACCCGCTGTCTTTGAGGCGCTTAAGAAACCCACCGACCAGTGTAAAGTCCTGATTAATCTTGACTTAGACTAACGCTGGCGAGCAGGTTGCCTTGCGCGGACCGCACGGCAACCTGCACCGTATTAGGGTGCGACCATCAACTTACCCATGTGCCCACCTGAGAACAGCATGGTAAGGGCTTTGGGGAACTGCTCGATACCGTCTTCAATCTGCTCGGGTAATTTCAGTTTCCCAGCCAGCACCCATTCTGTGATGGCAGCTTGGATCTCTGCGTAGTCTTCTGCAAACCGCATGACCGTAAACCCCAGCATGCTGGCATTTTTCTCAGGAATTTTCAGGTAATTCGACGGGCCTCGAACATCCCCCGTACGCTCGTATTGCGAGACCGCGCCGCAAATCACGACCCGAGCACGCTCATTAATCTGCAGCAGCACGATGTCTAATATTTCACCACCCACATTATCAAAAAACACATCGATCCCGTCCGGCGCCGCGGCGCTGAGCTGGCCTGCCAAATCATCTGCTTTATAATCAACCGCCGCATCACATCCGATTTCGTTCAACAAATAATCGGCCTTAGCAGCCCCGCCAGCAATACCAATGACCCGCGCGCCAAGATTTTTTGCAACCTGGCAGGCGCAGGAACCAACGGCCCCAGCAGCGGCTGACACAACGACCGTGTCGCCTTCCTTGATCTGCGCCACTTTGGCCATGCCTGCATACGCCGTCATACCCGTTGCAAGCCCCAAAACTCCTAAAGAACACCGAGCGGGCAACTCGCTTTCATCCAACTTCTGCAACATCGCACCCGGCAGCTTCGCATGAGTTTGAGCGCCCACAGGGCCAAAGACTGCATCGCCCTGATTCAGCCCGTCAAACCGGCTATCGACAACACGTGCCGTACCGAGCGCCATCACCGCCTGCCCCAAACCGGCTGTCCCATGAAACGCCCCTTCATCAAAGGTGGTGCGAATAAAGGCATCAACGGATAAATGCTCGACCTCGAGTAACACTTCACCTGGCTCCAGCGGTGGGTGCGTTTCATCGAAGACGCCCATATCAGTTTCTTTCAGCGCGCCAACGGGCCGGTTCAATAAAACAACTTTTTTACTCTGCATCTAATCTCTCCTGAGATTTCAATTTTTAAATTCACACCTCAGTTCAAAGGCCCGTTAGATCCGACAACATCATCAGGGTGGTCCTGCGATGCGCGGCAATTTTGAGATCAAACCTTAACATTAATTAAGGACCCAATTTTTCAGAAAATCAAAGCGGTCATCCAAGCGCCAAACCACCCAGTTATTGCGCGCAAGATTCGCTTGCCCTTTTTTGCATGCCTTAAACCTCAATCGTCTCTAGACAATCTGACAGTCCGCGCTTTTTTTAGTCTACCAACACGCTTTTTCAGAACACCCGAAACAGTCTCCCTATGAACTAGGGTCCACCAGAAACTCGAATGTTCTGACCCGTCACCCAAGCCGAGGCCGGCGCGAGCAAGAACAGCGCCGCGGCACCAAGATCAGTGGGCGTGCCCAACCGGCCCGCAGGCAGCTTCAACATCTTTTCAAGATTGGGTAGATCATCATTTTCTAACCGCAATGCTTTCATCATAATCTCGGTTGGAACAGCGCCCGGCATAATGCAGTTCACCCTAATTCTAGGACCAAGCTCTTGAGCAAACGTTCGAGTCATCATATTTACGCCGGCTTTTGCCGCAGAATAATGACCGGATCCCGCAATGACATCTTCAGCCGCAAGCGACGAAATGTTAAGAATGCGTCCTTCCGCCATCACGGCAGCCGCAATTCGAGTGCACTGCCAGACCGCCGTTAAGTTTAAGTTCAGCGTTCGGTCCCATTCTGCTCGATCTAACTTATGGAGCGATCTTTGAACACTGGACCCACCCGCATTATTGACCCACATATGCAGCCCCCCAAACGTTTCGACCGCAAAATCTGCTAAGGCTTGAACCGCTGCCTCGTCCGTAACATCGGTTGCGAGCGCCACAGCACTGCCGCCCGCGGCATTAATTTCACTCGCGACCCGGTCAATTTCCGCTTGTCGTCGCGCGGCACAGACAACATGTGCACCGGCCGCGGCCAGGACCTTGGCAATACCTTCACCAATTCCCCGTCCAGCGCCTGTCACGACGGCAGTCTCGCCCTTTAAGTTGAAAAGTTGTTCGATCATAGCCAGTTCTCCTTTGCGTTTTCGGTAGTTGAAAACCGTCAAGCTTGCCGGTTTAATGGAGGATCGGTCAAGTCTGGCCCCGGGATCCAACTGGAAAAGGTTGAGGGAGCGTTTCATGTCAAAAGAGCAACTTATCGCGGTCGCTAAAAATAATCTGGCACATGCCGAGGCTGGCACCATTCAGCAAACTGAAGATTTTTTAAAGGTTCCAGCGACAAACTACTACTGCCCTGAGCGCTGGCAAAAAGAGATAGACCAAATTTTTAAACGGGTGCCTTTGTTGCTAGCGACCACCGCGGAACTACCAAATCCCGGAGACTATAAGGCCCTCGAGGCCGCGGGCACACCCGTCCTGATCAGCCGTACCAGCTCAGGTGATGTTCAAGCGTTTTACAACATGTGCAGTCATCGCGGCGCACAAATCATGCCTGTCGGGCACGGCAACACTCATCGGTTTACCTGCCCTTATCATGCCTGGACCTATAATTTAGAGGGCGATCTGACCGCGATCTATGCAAATAAGGATTTTGGTGACCTTGATAAGAGCTGCCATAGCTTAACGGCTCTGCCTTGCCTTGAACGCGCGGGCCTAATTTGGGTCACACTCAATCAGAGCAGCACGCTGCCGATCGAAACATTTTTATCTGGATATGATGACCTACTGGCCGAATTTGGCTTTGAGACCTGGCATCATTTCAAGAGCCAAGCGGTGCAGGGTCCTAACTGGAAAATAGCCTACGACGGCTATATGGATCTCTATCACTTACCCATTCTTCACAAGGACACCTTTGGACCCGACTATCCAAACCGCGCAAACTATTACAATTGGGGACCTCACCAACGCGTTGCCGGGCCCGATCCTCGTCTAGCGCAGTATAAAGACCTCGCGCCAGAGGATTGGCCCGATCAAGCATTGACCTCCGGGGTTTGGACCATCTTTCCGCACATCTCAATTGCGAGCTTTGATGGGGGCGGCCGCAGCATTATGTTGTCACAACTGTTTCCAGGCGACACACCTGGCACCTCGGTCACAATTCAGCACTACCTGATGGAATATGAGCCCGATGAAGCGCAAACAGAAGCGGCTTTGACACAATTTGAATTTTTAAAATACGTGGTACAGGAAGAGGACTACGCAACGGGTCTTAGACAGCAAAAAGCACTTGAATCTGGCGGCAAGCCTTTCGTTCTATTCGGGAAAAATGAAGGCGGCGGGCACCACTTTCATCATTGGGTTGACCTCCTACTCAAAACGGAGGACGCCGACTTGCCCGCGTTGTTCGACGAGCATAAAACCACTTTCTTTTCAGCAAAAAAACAGGATTAGAGCATGGATAAAGCGGAAAATCACGAAGCCGTCTCGATTTATTACCTAGACCCAAAAGACCGCGAAGCACTACTTTTAGAGCAAAAAGAGTGCGTTTTAAACTGGTGTACCCAAGACGAATGGCCGATGGGGGTTATACATTCCTACATCTACCGAAACGGGAAAATCTGGATCACAGCAGGCGCCCATCGCCACCGCGTCTCCGCGCTACGCAGAAACCCAAAGACCTCGGTCGTTATTACCTCCAAGGGTACCTCCTTGAACGCTGGAAAATCGATCACGATAAAAGGCCGGTGCGAGATTCATGAGGACAAGGCGATCAAGGACTGGTTTTATCCGGAGCTGGCTCAAGCCCTGCGCGGCACACCCGAGGAGGTTTCGGCCTTTGAGAAGATGCTCGACTCCCCGCTTCGGATCGTGCTGGCGATTACCCCCGAAAAGTGGATCACCTATGATGGTGCCAAAATGCGGGATCACGCCCAAGGCACTTTAGACCCCGCCAGGCTCGCCAAACCCTTAGAATCTGATGCGGTGCGCCTACAAAAAGAGAAAGCAAAACGGAATCTGTCCAATGACTGATTTTAAACATATCCTCGTGGATGTACCCTGCCCAGGCGTGAGCCGCATCACGCTCAACCGACCCGAATCGAGAAATGCCCTCAACAATACCTTGCGAGGCGAACTCTACGGTCAACTCGAAGCCAATGACCGGGATGCTGACATCCGAGTCACCATCATCCGCGGCGCCGGCAAGGCCTTTTGTGCCGGTTACGATTTAAAGGCCAATAACCGAGCCGATCAACCCTTCCATACAGCGGGCGGCGACGGGAATTGGGCACGCCATGTGGTTGATGGCTTCTTTAAAGTTTGGGATCTTGCAAAGCCCGTCATTGCTCAAGTTCATGGCTATTGTCTGGCCGGCGGCACGGAACTCGCGACGTCTTGCGATCTCGTCTATGTCGCTGAAGACGCTAGCATTGGCTATCCCGTTGTTCGTTCTATGAGCCCACCGGACAATCAATTCTTTCCGCATTTGCTAGGATTGCGCAATGCCATGGAGATGATGCTAACCGGCAACGCGATTTCTGGTATTGAAGCCGCAGAGCAAGGCTTCGCCAACCGAGCCTATCCTGCCGCAACATTAGACGAAGAGGTGTTGGAAATCGCCGAGCGAATAGCCAAGGTGCCGTCGGATCTTCAACAAATGAATAAGCGCGCTGTTCATCGCCAGATGGAACTCATGGGCGTTCGCGCCGCAATCCGATCAGGCACCGAGATACAGGCCCTAGCCTTTCATACAGAATCAACGAAGGCGCATTTCAAGGAGCTCGCAGCGGGTCTGACCACAGCCTTGACATCGAGAGATGAAAAGTTTGGCGACTATCGAACCAAGGAACAAGACGTATGAGCGGACCTCTTTCAGGCATTACAATCTTAGATCTCACCAGCGTGATTTCTGGACCACTCGCAACGGCCATTCTGGCGGATCAAGGCGCTCGAGTGATCAAAGTTGAGAATCCCACAGGTGACAGCATGCGAATGGGTGGCGCTTTAAACCGCGGGGTCTCTAGCCTCTTTACAGCCCTGAATCGCAATAAAGACTCGATCGTCTTAGATCTTCAGCAGGCATCCGGCATTTCGGCGATCAAATCGATGGTGGCCTCGGTCGACATCCTGATTCAGAATTATCGTCCGGGCGTGATGGAACGGCTGGGCATCGGCTATAGCGATTTAAAAACTATCAACCCCCAACTTATTTACGTCTCGATTAATGGTGTTGGCACCCACGGCCCCTATTCGGACCGACGCGTTTACGACCCAGTGATACAAGCCTTCGCTGGTTTTGCCAGTGCACAAGCGATGAACGGCCAGCCAGAACTCATCAAAATGATGGTTTGCGACAAGATCACCGCGCTCACTGCCGCGCAAGCCGTTTCAGCGGCCTACATCGAGCGATTGACCAGCGGCCACGGCCAGCAGGTTGAAATTTCAATGCTTGAAGCTTGCCTGTATTTTATTTGGCCCGATCGCTTTTTCTCCGAAAGCTTCGTTGAAACCCCTGAATGGCCTGGCGCAGACATCACCACGATGTACCGCACTCTGGCGACACAAGACGGCCATGTCACTCTAATTTGTGTTCAGCACGGTGAATTCCAAGGGATGTGTCGTGCACTCGCCCGCCCGGACTGGATCGAAGATCCAAGGTTCGCGGACTTGCCATCGATGTATGCCAATTTCGCGCAGTTGGTCGACGACATTGCGCAAGAAGTCGCGAAATGGTCCACCGCTGATCTGAGCGCCCGGTTTGCAGCCGAAGATGTCCCGCACGGGATCGTTCTGACGCCCGCAGAAATCATCAATGACCCTCAAGTTGAGGTCTCTGAAATCATTAGCGTAATTGAGGACCCCGCTGCCGGCGCAATGCGTTTGGTTGCGCGCAACGCGCGCTTTGGCAATCACGCTCCCAACCCGATCCGCCCTGCCCCGGCGTTGGGTGCGAGCAACACATCGATTCTTGAAGAATTTAAAGTGCCACAGTGAACCTGGCCAGATACTTTGACGGCTTACAAAACCACATTAATTTAGGCAGCTGACGCGCAGCTTTGGCTGTTTGGCGCTTTAAGCATCTCAACCCAGACCCGATCAAAACCTCTTAGTCGCGCGAAACCGCTACCACGGTTTCGAGCCAGGTCAGAAAAACGCATCCAGTGGCTGCCAGACTCTGTGGACCGACATGCCTTACGGCTTTAGTGCTGATTTGATCTACAATGAAACTCACTGGGATGCGCCAGAACAACGCTCACATCCCAGTGATAATCATAGGCTAACTTTTGCGTTGAGCTTGCGCTCGAATGATCTCAGCCCCTTTCGGGTCGACCGCCATACCATGCACCTGCTGATTGTTCGCATGCCCAAGCTGTTGAAGCGACATTGCCGCTTGTAGCGCCGTCCATAGTCCCTGACTGTCCTGCATTTGATTGACCGACTGTTTAGCCAACTTCAACCCGAAGCTCGGTCGCTGGGCAATGTGCTCCGCCATGTCACTCGTAAACTCGGTTAATTCGGCGCGCGGCACAACATGATTCACCATACCAAACGATTTAGCGTCTTCTGCTGAGATTGCCTCACCCGTAAACAACATTTCTTTGGCCTTGCGCACGCCCACTTCCCACGGATGCGCAAAATACTCTACCCCATTGACCCCAAAAGCCACGACGGGGTCAGAGAAGCTAGCATCATCGCTTGCGATAATCATGTCGCAAACCCAGATCAACATCAGCCCGCCAGCAATCACTTTACCTTGCACCTCAGCAATGATTGGCTTGGGGATGTTCCGCCAGCGCCAACACATTCCAAGATAAATTTCCGCTTCGACGGCCCAGGATCCTTCCGAGCCAGGCAGATCAAAGCCACCCCAGGTTCCGACTGTTTCAAACTCAGACAGCTTGGCGCGGTCGCGCAAATCATGTCCAGACGAAAAATGCTTGCCGTCAGCCGCCAGGACGATCACATTGACCTCGTTATCCTGCGCGGCTAAATCAAAAGCTGCATTGAGCTCGTAAGTCATTTCTCGGTTCTGAGCATTCCGCGCTTCGTCTCGAGAAATGACGATTCTCGCGACACCGTTTTTCACCGGCTCGTACCGGATAGTTTTAAACGTCTGACTCATAGTTACCCCTTATTCATGAAAACGAAAGGTCCGGTGCCGGCTATTACCGGCAGGCAGGAACCACTGGATCCTACCCTTGTTATTGAACTGCAAATTAAATGCCCGTTCATCCTAATCATCTATTGCGCCATAGACAATGTTCTTCAGTTGGCCTCTAAAGTTAAAGGTCGAGGACGGCATGAGTTGGGTCATAAAGATGATGGCCAATTCTTCACTTGGGTCCACTGAAAAAATAGTTGACGCGGCTCCTCCCCAATAAAAGTCTCCTGCCCCAATCTGCCCTGAAGCCACCTCACTCAAATTCAGCGCGAAGCCCAGCCCGAAACCGATGCCTTCATAGGCCGTTTCAGAAAAACTGCCCATCGCCATCTGTGCTAAATCACGATAACCACCCAAATGATTTTGCGTCATCAGCGCGAGGGTCCTGCGACTCAAGATTCTCTGATCTCGCCAGCATCCCCCTTGGATCAGCATCTGGCAGAAATTTAAATAATCCTGACTGGTACTCACCAGGCCGCCTCCGCCAGACTCGAAAACCGGCGGCTTGAGATAACCGCTGCTTCTCGGGTCATCGATCAGCGCCAAGGTTTTATCCGATCCACGATGATAGTTCGCCGCAAGGCGCGCGGCCTTCGCCTCCGGAACATAAAAACCCGTATCGTGCATCTCTAAGGGCTCAAAGATCTCCCTCCTCAAATAGTCTCCGAGCGAGCGTCCAGAGAGCGCCTCAACCAAATACCCACAGACATCGGTTGCGTATGAATACAACCAAGCATTTCCGGGCTGAAAGTGCAGCGGGAGCGCTCCGAGCGACGCCACAAACGATTGAAGGCTCATTCCCGAATGCCGATCCAAGCCCGCGGCGCGATACATTTCATCTACCGGATGGTGACCGTTGCCGTATGACAACCCGGCGGTGTGACTCAAAATGTGCCGAAACGTCACGGGTGACGCGAGGGGCTCAAAGATTTTCGCGTCATTTGCACCAATGCCAGAATAAACCGTCATATCCCGCCACTCCGGGATGACCCGTGAAATCGGGTCATTGAGTTGAAACAGTCCGCGCTCGTATAACTGCATAAGCGCCACTGAGGTCACGGGCTTGCTCATTGAATAGATGCGGAAAATCGTATCGTCCTGAACGGGCGCTCGTGCATCGAGATCTGCGTGACCCAGCGAGGAGAAGTAGCCGATCACACCTTTGCGCGCAACCAAGGTCTGGCAGCCTGGTAGTTTTCCCGTATCAATATACTGACGTTGCAGGTGATCCGTAATGCGCTCAAGACGAGACTTTGATAATCCCGCAGCCGTCGGATTGATATCCATTGCCTTTTCTCCTCAACCGAGTTCTCTGCTTGATCCACGAAGATAGCACAGGACTCGCTCGCTCGGGCGGGTTCGCTCTCGAAGAAACGCTGCTTTATTACGATTCCCATCCGTTTTTTGCTAAACTCACCGCCCGATACGCAAGACCATCCCAGCTGATTGGGATAGCAAAACCCGTGTGACCGAGGAGCCCAGCGTTCATGAGGAATTCAACCGCTGTCGATGACCATCAAAATCTGGCGAGTAAAACTTACCTCAGCAAAGCGATCGACGTCTTTAGTAAAGACGACTTAGACCAGCTCTTAATTCATTGTCGCCGCAACAATGCCGCCGCCTCTGTGACGGGTGCCCTTTTGTATCACAACGGCTACTTTATGCAGTTAATTGAAGGTCCGCTTGATGCCATCAACTCGATCTATGATCGCATTCAAGCAGACTCGCGGCATCAGGTACTGAGCGTATTGTTTGAAGATGAAATTAGTGCGCGCTTTTTCCCAGACTGGACCATGGGCTATCGCGCAGAAGATGACATGCCCTCCGGCTCGCTCAATACGATTTATGACACCGCGAGAACCTCAACAACTCGATTCCCGATCAATGATTTTCTACTCATGTTCGGCGATTCAAATTAAGAACCGCGTGTCCTCTCAACCACCAAAGCGATAACGCAGTTTAACCACTAGACTGCTAACGACCGGATCCTGGAACGCATCACTCAATAAGTCTTCAAAGGCATCTGCCTCGGTCGGGGGCAGTTGATTCCCGCGATTGTAAACCACATAGAAGTCAGTCAGGGGCGCAATTTCCCAACGGTAACGCACTTGCGTTGTCAAAAGGCTGACTGTGAAATCTCGAGGTGCCGCCGCTTCCTGGGAAGGCTGTAGCGCGCCATCCGCACTAGGGATCCGGTAAGCTTGCGTTTCGTAGGCCTTAACACCGGCCCATTGGAAACTGAATTTGATTTGATGGCCTGCGGCCAAAAACCAATTTAGATCAAAGCTGGGTTGCAAGTCGATGGCATCAAATGCGCCAAATTCGCGCCCGTTCTGATAGACCACCCAGCCCTTACGCCGCTTGTACGCCACATCGAGGTCAAAGTAGAGGCTGTCTGATAACCGCGCAGTGACCCCTGCCGTCAAATTCAGCGTCCAGTCGCCGAGGTCTTCCTGCAGGCCCCCAACGCTGGTTGAAAAGCTCAGTGGCTTGCTTGCATCCGTTGCCCATAAAGCATTCAGCCAAATTCGATCCGAGGTTTTATACGCGCCATTGCCTCGACTATTGCGATCTTCATACCGGCTAGGCAAATACGCAACCGCCGATCGAATGGTATTGCGGCCCGCCAAGACCAACGTATTTCGCCAGAAGATACCTTGATCGACAACCTGTCCTGCGGTGAGGTTCTCTTGATGCCGAAAAATAAGTGTTCCACGCGCTGCCTGAAACCAACGCCCCGGCTTTGGATACGCATAACTTAAAAGGTACTGACCACCGCGGTAATTATTGCGCCGTAAAAAGCCTAGATCATTGAGGTTGACCTTCGAATCAAAATATTCAAATTCAAATTTATGCTGAATCGCAGAACTCGCGGCATAACGCACGTCGAGCACGCCGCCTTGGCCAGTTTCCGCGGCCCGATCACTTTGAACCAGTTGCAAATCCAAACCGAAAAGCCCGCTACCCAAGCCATAATGCACGTCGAGCCCGTGCACGGTGGCTTCGTACCGCGGCCCAACGACTTGGGTGCCAAGATAACCTAAACCCAGCCGGCTCTCATTCTTGCGCTCATACAGAAGCCTCAAAACGCTGAAATCACGACCGGCATCAATGATCTTTTGATCACGGCCTAAAACATCTGTTGCGCGCCATGAGACCTCATCCTCAATGGCTGTCATCGCGCCATATCGAAAGCCATTGGCACCGCCCGTCAGTTTTACCGCGCCCAATAAATTCGTTGGAAGATCGCGCTCGCCGCGAGCAGGCGCGAGTCCCTGAGGCACGTCAACTTGGCTGGCTGTTCCCCCGATTCGCCGGGTATTCAGGAGACTAATAGGCGCCGGCATAAAATCGGTCACGAACACTCGCCGGGAGGTCGTGGCAAAGTTTTCATTGGTCGTCTCACGTA
>JAQWWC010000238.1 GCA_029249645.1 Pseudomonadales bacterium | reverse complement strand
CGTACTAGCAAGCGATATGCCGCGGGCACGCCAGCTATGACCAAACCCCTACCAATGCCTAGCGCGTCAACAACCCGCGTTAGCATCAAGCCAAAGGCAAAGGACGCCCAGGCGTCACGGTCAAGGTACCCGCTAAGTGCACATCTCTCTGAGGGTAGGCAATACTAATCCCTGCTTCACGAAATGCCGCATCCATTGCCATCCGCAGATCACTCCGCACGGTTCTTGCACTCACCGTGTCCGATAACTGAACCCAAAAATAAGCCTCAAAGATCAGCGCACTGTCCCCGAAATCCTCGAAAACGACCTCGGGCGCAGGCTCGACGAGAATATCGGACTGCGCCCGCATGAGCCTCTCCAGTAATGACTTCACCTCAGCGACATCTGAGCCATAAGCCACACCAATACGAACGATACATCGCAGTAAACGATCCACAAGGGTCCAATTCACCACAATTTCTTCTAAGAGTTTGGCATTGGGAATCAGCAAATGGACGCCGTCCGGACGTTTAAGGCGGGTCGAGCGCGTATTGATCTCCTGAACCGACCCTTGCACGCCCGACACCTCAATAAAATCATTAATTCGGATGGGCCGCTCCCAAATCACAATCCAACCACTGATAAAGTTATTAATAATATTTTGCGCACCAAACCCAACGCCAATCGCCACCGCACCCGAAATAAAAGCAAAAGCGGTTAACGGCACTTTTAAAATTTGTAACGCAATCAGGGTAATCACCAAAAGCACAGCGATGTTCAGCAGACGCCGGGTGACCTGAACCAAATCAGGGTTCGTGCCGCGTTTGGTCATACTTCTTAGAACCAACAGCGCCAAAACATTCAGCAGAAAGTAGCCCAACAATAAAGCAATGGGTAATACTATAATTTGACTCAGGCTCACGTCGTGACCCGAAAATTGAAACAACACTTTATCCAGATTGGGCATTTTTTAGCGTCCTTGCTACCACCATCGTCGCATTTGAAACCAAAGTAAAATCACCAGACTGAGCCCGAACATTGAGCCGATGACCCAAGAAAAGCCTGCAGCGCTGTCAACGCCCGGTAAACCACCGACATTCATGCCAAATACGCCGGTGATAAAGGTCGCCGGCAGAAACAATCCGGCCACCAGCGAGAGCCTGTAACCGCGCTGATTTTGCGCTTCTTGTAACCGATGATTCAAACCCTCTTGAACAAAGCTCGCGCGCTCCCGAATCAGATCTAAATCTTCGACATACCGCATAAAGCGGTCAGCCTGATCCCTAACTTGGTCGGTTGCCGTCCCATCGAGCAGTTCCGCCTTACTCCGAGACAGCTCAAACAAAGCATCCCGTTGTGGTGCAATAAACCGTCTTAGCGAGGCAATTTGCCGCCGTAAATCTGTTATCTCAACAGCGTTGAGTTCGAGGGTGGTCTCCAGAGCATCTTCTAAGGCATCAACCCGCTCGGTCAGCCCATCAATATACCGTGAGATGCGATCGGCCAGAGCCGCAAGGATATGAATCAATACCCCCTCCACCGTTTTAGGGCCAACACCAGATTCAACTTGCTGGCGCACTTCCTGAACCGATGCTAAGGGCTGCCGCCTAACCGTAATAATCAATTGACCCTGGATCCAAACCCTAAGCGAGATCATGTCCACTGGATCTTGATCCAAATTTAAATTAATCCCTCGCAAGATGAGCAGCAGGCCATCATCCATTTGAATCAAACGTGGCCGCGTCTCGCTCGCCAATAATCGCTCAACCACAGGCGCCGCAACCCCGAGATCAAGTAGATCGTTCTCAACGCCGTTTTGAAGCGCGTCAAGGTGTACCCAAGCAGGCTCTAAGAGCCTCAAACTTTTAAGATTAATGTGCTTTGCACCCTCTGACAAAGTTCGGGCAAACACGACGCTTTCGCTCATAAACGACCTCTTAAGTCAGGCCTTAAAATAATTCGATAAACCATAGCATTCCCCTTTATTTAGCCCTAATATTCGCGCGATTTTTTCAGCCCTTACTCACGCATTTTGGACTTCTATGACCCGCATCCTGTCGTCCATTTTTGCACTCTTGCTCAGCACCTCAATTTTACTGACCGGTCACGGGCTACAAATGATCCTGGGCCCATTATTGGGCCTGGAACTGGCCTTCTCCGAGCTGGAAATCGGCTATACCGGTTCCGCCTACTATGCTGGATTCATTGCCGGCTGCCTGGTGATTCCGAGACTGATTCAAAAGGTCGGCCACATCCGAGTTTTCCTCGTTCTAATCTCTTTAGCAACGATCGCACTACTGGCACTCGGCATCAGCCAGACGTTGCTGTTTTGGATCCTCGCAAGAGCACTCTCGGGCGTCAGTTTTTCCGGCCTTTATATGATCATAGAATCTTGGCTGAGCGAGTCCGCGACCCCGCAGAATCGCGGCCTTGTGCTATCGGTTTATTCTGTTATTACCTTGCTCGCGATCAGTGTTGGCCAAATGTTCATAACGCTCGAATTGCCGCTGACCAACTTGATCATGGTCGCGGCGATCTTGTTTCTACTCAGCACGTTGCCGGTTGGCTTGACCAATTCCGCCTCACCACAACCCCTACACCCCGTAACCTTCAAGTTCGGCACGGTCTTTAAAGACTCTCGAATCGCGATCTATGGCGCATTGGCTTGCGGCCTGGTCACCTCCGGCTTCTGGGCACTTGGTCCAATCATCGCCAAGGCCCTTCACTTTGAGGCCAACCAGATCAGCATCTTCATGGCGGTTACCCTTATGGGCGGCGCTATCTTTCAACTCCCCATTGGCCGATTTTCCGACCTCGTGGATCGTCGGTTGGTGATCGCGGCGCTGAGCGGTTTTACAAGCCTTGTTACCCTATCAACAATTGTCCTAGGTCTTGAAAGTCCGTCCGCCTTCTTCATCGTGATGTTTCTGTTTGGCGGTGGCGCCTTTCCGCTGTACTCAATCAGCTTGGCCCATGCCAATGACAACTCCACGCTGTCCCCGATCGAGACCGGTAGCGTCATTTTGTTGACCTATAGTATCGGTGCGGTGATCGGACCGGTGATCGTGTCCGCTGCCCTTGCCTTGTCGAATCTTGGCCTGTATTTCATAGCAACGCTGATTCTGGCGCCCTTCTCGGTCTGGACCATTGTCCGATCACAAGCCATCCCTGCGACCCAAGCCCACTTTACGCCGTACCAGGACGTGCCCGTTACCACGCAAGAGGTCATTCTCCTCAGCACCGATGAGGTCCTCGATGCTGCGATGGATCCAACAACGACAGCACCATCACCATCACCATCGCCAACCGCAGGCTAGTCCCATGCCCTAAGGTCTCGCGTCAAACCTTATCGAACATCGGCGCTTACCCTCGCCCTCGAGTTTTGGTATCGCCCTTCTTTGCCTTTTGCTCAAGGAAAGTAATAATCATATTGGCGACATCTTTGTTGGTCGCCATTTCAATGGACTCCAGCCCGGGGGAGGAATTAACTTCCATCACCACCGGCCCATGATTCGATCGAAGAATATCGACGCCGCAGACGTTGAGCCCCATGGTTTTTGCTGCGCGAACCGCCGTAGACCGCTCCTCCGGCGTAATGCGGATCAAACTGGCGGTGCCTCCTCGATGAATGTTCGAGCGAAACTCACCCTCTTTCGCCTGACGTTTCATGGCCGCAACCACCTTGTCACCAATAACCAAACAACGGATGTCGGCGCCGCCAGCCTCGCCGATATATTCCTGAACCAGAACCGATACGTTTAAACCAAAGAATGACTGGATCACGCTCTCAGCCGCCTTCGGTGTTTCCGCAAGCACCACACCAATGCCTTGGGTGCCTTGGAGCAGCTTAATCACCAGCGGCGCGCCACCGACCATCTTGATTAAATCGGCAATGTCATCGGGCTTGTTGGCGAAGCCCGTAACCGGCAAACCAATACCGCGCCGGGATAACAACTGCATCGAGCGCAGTTTGTCCCGGGAACGACTGATCGCCACCGATTCGTTCAATGGGAATACGCCCATCATTTCAAACTGTCTTGATACCGCGGTGCCATAAAAGGTCACCGAAGCACCAATTCGCGGTATGACCACATCAAAACCAGTGAGCTCTTCACCCTTGTAGTGAATCGACGGTCGATGGGAGGTGATGTTCATATAGCAACGAAGCACATCGAGGACTTTAACTTCATGGCCTCGGGCCTCCGCCGCCTCAATGAGACGTCGGGTCGAATAGAGATTCCGATTTCTGGAAAGCAGCGCAATTTTCAATGATTTTCTCTCTGTGAGACAGTTTAAGGATTGGCACCCAACGGGTTATCACCCAGCACAGAGTGCTCGGTAGAACTAACAGCAACATTCAGCGCCGCCAGACTCCGGCGACCGACTAATACGCGAAAATTCATCGGGTCTCTGCGGGTCAAACTGAACTCTGTTTGGATTGTTTGCTTGGCCAGCACGATCGTGGACACAATAACGATTCTGCTTTCTTCTTGCCCGCCAGAATTGCGCACAACGCGCCGATCAAAGACAGGAACCCGGCACAATTTACCTGCTTTGTTTGATGACCGAGGCGGGGCTAACCGGAACTCAACATGCTCCGTGCTGCCCACCCAAAACGTTTTTATATCGCGCGCGTCGAGGCTCGATGTCAGCGCGCCAGTATCAAGTTTGGCGCGGATTGCAACGGCTTGTAACTCCGGTAGCAGAATGTATTCCTTCCAACCGACAATCATGACTGTCCTCGAAAAATCGGCGAATCCTAGAGCTTTAGTGGGGGCAACGCAACGTTTTTATCGAGCCTGATCAAGGCCCGCGAATCTTCCGAAAATCAGGCTTGAAAATTCAGCCGCAAACCAGGCGTTGGCCACGTGGCTTTGACCAGTTTTCCGGTCGAGGACAACGTAATGTAGGCGGTCTGAAGGTCTTCGCCACCAAAGGCAATGTTCGTCGTTAGAACATCCGGCATCGCAAAAAAATCAACCGTACTGCCATCCGGCGAATGGGAGGTAATACCACCTGTTATCAGTGTCGCCACGCAAACGTGACCCGAGGCATCGACCGCAAGCGAGTCAAACATATGGAAATCTGGTCTTTGGGCCAGCATTCGCCGCGGGACACTGACGTCCACCTCTCCAGGCGCTGCAATGGCATAAGCCCAAAGGCGGCCAGTGGGTGTTTCTGCCACGTATAAGGTCTTTTCATCCGGCGACAAGCCAATACCGTTCGGTGCTTCCATTGGGAAGATCGCTTCCTGAATTCGGCTGCCGTCCGCTGCCGCATAAAAGACCCCCGTGCGATCCCGGGTTCGGGGCTTGGTCTTGCCATGATCGGTGAACCAAAACCCACCGGTTTGATCAAAAACCAGATCGTTTGGCCCTTTTAAAGGTTCGCCGTTGCAAGCCTCATACAGGGTTTCAACCGCACCCGTATCTAAATTCACGCGTTCAATCCTTCCGCCGGTATAGTTTTCAGGCTGTTCTCCTGGAAAGACCCGCCCATCGCGCGCTTCATGCCATTCAAAACCGCCATTGTTGCAGATATAACAATGCCCATCTGGTCCAAGCGCCGCGCCATTGGGACCACCGCCAAGTTCTGCGACGATCGATTGTGTCCCATCTTCAGCAACCCGAGTGAGCGTGCCCCGCTGAATTTCAACTACCAGCACGGACCCATCACTTAACGCGACAGGGCCCTCCGGAAACTGAAGTCCTTCTGTTATTACTGCTACGTCCATTACACTCCCTCCTTTAGCCTTAAACGACAGTCGACTGATTCGTTTTAAAAGGGTATCGGCTTTTGAAAACACGATCTACCGATAGCGCCAGTGCTTAGCGCCTGTCTAAGATCAGCTCTTTGTTCCGCCTGAGCTCAGCGCAGGAAAGCTGCACGCTGGCAATAAACTGATTACTACCGGATCGATCTTGCCTCAGTCTTCGGTTGCTAAGGCAGTTGGCGCACCGCCCAGGAACGCTTCTGCGCCGTAATCTTGAATCATCTGGGTAATCCGTTCGACCATCTCCTCTAACGCGGCTTCATCCGTACCGCGCATTACCAAATTGGTGCCATAGCCGTTCGGGCGATAAAACGGGTAAGAACCGAGATCAATATCCGGGTACTGATCCTGAATCAGACCAAGTTGCGCAGCAACCTGGCTTTCGCCCAGAAATGCCCCGACCGTTCTGGAGCGGACAGGTCGACCACCTGGCAATCTCAATTGATCAAAGGTACTCGCCATCGCTTGCATCACCATTGGGACACCGGCCATCACAAACACATTCCCGAGCTGAAACCCCGGCGGCCCCCCCGTCGGGTTATCAATCAAGGTCGCACCCACTGGAATCCGCGCCATCCGCAGCCTGGCTGCCATCACCGCTGGCGGCGCCTCGCGTTTCCGAATCAATGCCGCAACCTCCGGATGCTCCTCAACGGCGACGCCAAAGGCCTTGGCAATACTATCCACTGTAATGTCATCATGGGTTGGTCCAATACCGCCAGTTGTAAAGACATAATCAAAGCGCTGTTTGCAGTGGTTCACCGTCTCGACAATCGTTTCATCCACATCGGGTATCACGCGTGCTTCTATCATCCGAATACCCAACTCATTTAACACACCGCTCAAATGGGCAAGATTCGTGTCCTGCGTGCGACCGGACAGAATCTCATTACCGATAATAATTAAACATGCCGTGGCGGAATCTCGATCTGAAGCCATATACGAAGACCTTTCTTTAAGTTTAAACAGAACGACGCTAATACCGACTGCGCCGCGCAATATTAAAACACGAATTCAGGGGGAATAGCGCAGGACAACACATGCAGCGCACGAGCGCATGAGGCCCAATCAATGCGACTTTCGGGAATGAGCAGGCAATCGACCCGGTCTGCCAGGCATGCTGTCAGCGAGATCTAAAGCCAGCGCCTAATTGCGCAACGGCGCCCCTCGCCCGTTACGTTTGGTTTCCCAGCTCAATGCCTTTTTAACAACTTGCGTCTGTATCTTTAAATTTGCCCCTGCCAAAAGCGCGATGCCCCGAAGGTATTTGGGTCGCAAATTTACTAGGCACTGAGGTCCGGCGTTCTCAGATGCAACGGATCGCACGTTGAGCGCATCCGCCGCGCATCGGAGCCTGGAACTTGGGGCTAGCTGAGATCATGCGCTGGTACGTTTTCCATAACATGTCAGGCGTGATCAAAATCATGAATCGAAATCACTTTGAGTGACGAGGAACCGTCAAGGCGATAGACTGACCCCATTGATCCGGCAGAATGCTTTTAGCAACCCAGACCTCAATCCAGACAGATGCTGAACAGCAGCGGCGCGCCTCATGCTTCGATCTTGGTCGCCCAAGACCGATCATTGGGTTAAAAACGGTTCGCTACCTTCTATACCAGCGGGTTTGCGGTAACAGCGGCGGAGGCTCGCCTTGCTTTGGCACGCATTCGTAATAACCTCCTGGAAAGAATGACCACAAATTCTCAGCTGTCCGTAACACAGCAGAGCACCAAGCGTTAGGAACGGTTTATGAAATCAGCGGCAGAAGAACTCGATCACATCCTGATTAAGGGCGCTCGAGAGCACAACCTCAAGAACATTGAAGTCAAAATCCCAAAACGCAAACTGGTTGTGCTGACTGGGGTCTCAGGCTCTGGAAAATCATCTCTAGCCTTTGATACGCTCTATGCCGAGGGCCAAAGGCGTTATGTCGAATCCCTGTCAGCCTATGCCAGACAATTTCTGGGTCAAATGGAAAAACCCAAGTACGACACCATTCGCGGGCTCTCGCCGACCATTTCAATCGAACAAAAAACCACCAGCCGAAACCCCCGTTCGACCGTAGGCACCATCACCGAAATCTCGGACTACCTCAGAGTTTTATTTGCCCGCGTCGGGCAGCAGCACTGCCACCAATGCCATAAACCGGTGGCTGGCCAAACGGCTGAAAAAATCGTTTTGGAACTCCTGAAGTATCCAGAAGGAACACGGGTTAATCTCATGCACTCGTTATTGGTGAACCGCAAAGGTGAGCATCGTGATGTCATTGACAGTGCGCGAGCCCAAGGCTTTGTCAGGCTTCGCGTTGATGGCGAGATCAAACGCGTTGAGGACCTAACCGTTTTAGACAAACGCAAAAAACACACTGTTGAACTCATTACTGATCGTTTGGTCATTCGCGACGACATTAAAGACCGATTGACCGATAGCGTTGAACAAACCCTACGCATGGGTAAAGGCTCAATGTTGGTTGAGGTTGATGACGCCGATCGAATTTTTTCAGAGCATCTCGCTTGCGCGGATTGCGGCATCTCCTTCCCCGCACTCTCGCCCCAGTCCTTTTCGTTCAACAGCCCCCAAGGGATGTGCCTGGCCTGTAACGGGTTGGGCACTCAAGTGGCGTTTGATCCGGACCTCGTCATTCCTGATGAGGCCTTGTCACTCCGGGATGGGGCGTTGAAGCCGGTTGGCCGAATCGATCAAGACAGTCGGTCGATGACGGCAGTTTTTCATAAGCAAATGTTCCAACATCTAAAGATACCCATTCAAAAACCTTGGACAGCGCTCACGCCAACCCAACGTAAAACCATTCTGTACGGCACGGGTGAGAAGCGTTACCAGATCAACTGGGGCTCCCACGGCACAACCAACTCACGGTATGAAGGGCTACTCAATCGCCTAATGCGACGTTTCAGGAATACCAAGTCTGAGGGTATGAAACGATGGTATGCCCAGTTTTTGGCCAACACGCCGTGCGACGTCTGCGAGGGCGAGCGGCTTCGCAAGGAGTCGGCGGCCGTCAAAGTTGCGAGCCGAACCCTCATCGACATCTCCGCCATGACCATCGACGCGTCCCTAGAATTTTTCGATCACATTGCCTTGCAGGGCTCTGATGCAGAGATCGCCGTGGAGCTGCTTAAAGAAATCCAAGGCCGCCTCGGCTTTTTGAATGCAGTTGGCTTGTCCTACTTATCCCTGAATCGGCTCGGCCCCTCTCTCTCTGGCGGCGAATCTCAAAGAATCCGGCTCGCGAGCCAAGTTGGATCAGAGCTTTCCGGGGTCATCTATATTCTGGATGAACCCAGCATCGGCCTGCATCAACGAGACAATGAACGGCTCTTGAACACCCTCATTAAAATGCGCGATATCGGTAACACCGTCATTGTGGTTGAACACGACGAAGACACCATTCGGGCGGCCGACTATGTCATTGATTTTGGGCCCGGTGCGGGCACCCAAGGCGGCAGTGTGATTCACGCCGGCACCCCAAAGACCTTACTCAAAAACCGCGGCTCATTGACTGGCGACTACCTCTCTGGTCGCGCCTGCATTCCACTTCGGGCAGAACCCAGAACTCCGTCGGGCGAAGTCTTAGTTACTGGTGCGAAAGAAAATAACTTGAAAGATTTATCGGTAGCCTTTCCGCTAGGGATGCTGGTCGCCGTCACGGGCGTTTCAGGGGCGGGCAAATCAACGTTAGTAAATGATATTTTATATCCCGCCATGGCACGCCACTTTCATGGCAGCCAACAAAAAATAGGCAAACACAAAGCTGTCACCGGTTTGGACCAGCTCGACAAGGTCGTGGCCATCGATCAAAAACCCATCGGTCGTACACCGCGCAGCAATCCGGTGACTTATATCAAGGTGTTCGATGAGATCCGAAAGTTTTTCGCCTTGCTACCCGAATCAAGAGTGCGAGGTTACACCCCGGGCCGATTTTCATTCAACGTTAAAGGCGGACGATGCGAGTCCTGTCAGGGTGACGGCGTGCGTAAAATTGAGATGCACTTCTTATCGGATGTTTACGTCAAGTGCGAAGCCTGCGATGGCAGTCGATTCAACGTAGCGACGCTCGAGGTCCAGTACAAAGGAAAATCCATCGCTGACGTACTGAGATTGACAGTTGCCGAAGCGGTCCTGCATTTTTCAGAACATCCAAAGATCGTGAATCAATTGCAACTTTTGGTGGACGTTGGACTTGATTACCTTGCCCTGGGCCAACCCTCTTCGACTTTGTCCGGCGGCGAGGCGCAACGTATCAAATTAGCGAGGGAGCTGTCCAAAATCGCCACCGGTAAGACATTTTATCTGCTGGACGAGCCCACTACGGGCTTACACTTTGACGATGTTCGAAAGTTATTGGGCGTTTTAAACCGTTTAATTGATGCGGGCAACTCCGTGGTGGTGATCGAACATAACCTTGATGTCATCCGAACCTCGGACTGGATCATTGATCTGGGACCCGCCGGCGGCCCAACGGGTGGTAACGTGCTGACCCAGGGCACCCCCGCGGCAGTCGCCCAATGTCCCGACAGCGATACAGGCCGGTACCTTGCGCCGTTCTTCCCAAAGCAAAAAACAACCGCTGCGAGGACGTCCCATTCAAAGCGGAAGCCTAAATGATGGCGCCGGCTTTGATTGGTACGCCCCAATACAGCGCAACTGCGCTCTTGATCGGCGCGACACCTCACTTTGATAACGCGAAGGATAACAAGGCCCATGACTGACTTCGACCCAGAGATGGTGCCGATCCGTGCCGCTGCCACCGTTCTGCTAATTGCCGATCGGCCTGAATTAAAGATTCTGATGATGCGCCGTCATGCCAAAACCCTATTCGCCGGTGGCATGTGGGTGTTCCCGGGTGGTGCGGTGGATCCTGAAGATGTAATGGTACCCGTTTCAGGTCAAGTCGAGCTGGACTATCCCGGCCCGATTACCGCGCAGTCCCCCGAGGATCATCGCGCCTATTATGTTGCCGCGATTCGGGAATGCTTCGAAGAGGCAGGTATTTTGTTAACTCTTCCAGATCCAAGCGGTTCAGCAACTGCACCGCTCCCCCTGGCCCTGCAAGCAGATCTCAGAGACCAACTAAATGCCGGCACGCTCTCTTTCAACAGGTTGTTATCAGAATATGAACTGATCCCTAATGCGGCGCTTATCAAACCGGTCGCGCGTTGGATCACACCGCTCGGTTCACCCAAGCGGTTTGATGCACGGTTCTTCCTTGCAAAGCACCCAGAGGATCAAGATGCGTCTCATGACCAAGGTGAACTAGTCGACTCAGAATGGTTGAGCCCGGAAGAGATTTTAAGTCGATTCGACGCTGGCAGTATGGCGATCATGACCCCGACCCTCAGGATGATTCAAAACCTGCAAGCATTTAATTCAGCAGACGCCGTCTTGGCCGCGATGGATCAAACCGAGGACTATCATCAGGTCCTTGTCGACCCGGATACCGGTGCCTTACTTCTTCCCGGCGAGCGTGGATATGACGCGGCCGTTGACCATATTGAAACCGGCTGGGTGCGCCTCAGAGCGTTGCGTAATTAGTCACGGCAAGCCCCATTCATTTTCGATTCTAGTTAACCAATAGTCGACATCCGCCTTGGGGTCCCCGGTGATGTAGCGCCAAAGTTTGAGTCGATTAATGAGCTCCAACCGCCCGGTATCCGCCTCAAACCAGGGCTCAAGCGCCATCAGACGGTTGGCAACAGGATCCTTATGACTTGGATCCGTCCAGAAAATAGGCCTCGGTGAATCTGGTTGGGTAACGAGATCAACGTCATTCCAAAGCCGCACCTGAGGCGCGTTGGGTCCAAGCCGAATCTTGTATAAATAGCGATCCTCAGTTGATTGGTTGCACCCTGCGCCGTGCCAGAGACCCATGTGGAACACATAAAGACTACCTGCTGGGCAAATGACATGCTCTTGGCCCACGATGTTTTGATAGCGCGCGATGGCGGCCTCGCTGACTCGTCGCAAATGAGATCCCGGAATGTAGCGTGTTCCCCCCATTGCGCGGGTGACCGCCTGGGGAAAATAAAACAGTTGAATGTCGAAGGCTTGTCTTGGATCGATGGTTGAATCTTGATGATTGTGTTGCGAGACGGCCCTGGCGGTTCGCCGCGTCTCATTCCCAGTGCCTAAGGTTAAATGTAAAAAATGATGATCAAAAACCGGGGCATCTCCAACCAAGCTTCTGATCACGCCCTTAACCGATGCCAAGTTCAAAATATCGTGCAGACAGTCTCCAGGTTGAAAGCAATCTGGGAGGCTGGTGCCGGGCGAAATTTTAGGAATACTGGAATCGTGGATTATCCGGCTGTAAGCCTGACTAAGCGTTCTGTCTGAATCGCCGACCGGTGCGCGCAGCTGCTCTAGAAACCGCGCGTTCAGTGCCTCGGGCACAACCCCGTCGAAGGCCAACACACCTCGCGCCACAAATTCTGCCATTTGCAAGGTCGTCAAACCGACATCACGACTCATTGGCGCGCGCGCAACAAAGTCGGATTACAAGAATCCGCACCGGGTGTGTTCAATTGTCGCGTCATCCTAAGGCTCGCTTGCTGATTCATTTTCTGGCAATGATGGCGTCGGATGGCTGCGCGTCATACGCCTCATTGCCCTCAAGGCATTGATCGTCGGCCATCACAACCTAGGCTCAATAGACTGCCACTGCTCGAAAAAGAATTCGTACTTTAAATAATCTGTCCGAAACTCCTCGCCCGAGGCGTGGCTGACCAACGGACTCGCTTGGATCAACCGCCAACCATCACGAAGGGCATCGACGCCAGTCTTGTAGGGCGGCACATCCTCATCACCCGTCATTGGCTGGCTGTCACCAAAACCATCGTACTTCGCCCAACCGATCACGGGCGTATCCAACGCCGAGGTCGCCAAGTACAACACCAGAACTTTCTGTCTCGCCGCCATCGTGAACCCTTCCCCATTTCCAACCCATTCAACCGACTCGGCATGAATTTGTAAATGCTACTAGGCTGAATCGAAGCCGGTATTCTTCAAAAAGCAACCAAATAATGAAAAAAAATGACTTGATAATGAAGAAATAATGGATATGATCCTTCAACCCTTAAAAATCGGCATTCAAACATGCAAATGATTGTGCTCGTCTGGTTAATATTGATCCCTGCAACCTCGATTGCAAACTCAGCTCCATCTAAAGCTTCGATGCTTGAAACCGCTCGTCCGGACTTCGCGGCCATCCAAGATGTGCAACGGAAAAAATCCACTTTTTTCGATTATTTGATGCCCTTTGTGTTAGACGCGAATGCAGCCATCCAAGCAGAGCGCGCAGATGTGCTGCAAATCGAAGCGATCAATGCAGCAGGGCAAGCCTTAACCAGCACGCAACAAGCGGACCTTCTGCGCCTTGCCAAACGGTATCGAGTGCCCGCTGCCCATCATAAAGCGCCCACCGATAAGCTCATTGCTCAAGTCCTACAGCGTGTTGATGTGCTGCCTGCATCCTTAGTGCTGGCGCAAGCTGCCAATGAGAGCGGCTGGGGCACGTCTCGATTTGCTCGCCAGGCTAATAATTATTTTGGTATGTGGTGCTATCAAGCCGGTTGCGGGCTAAAGCCCCGCCAGCGGGATGCTGGCCGGTCCCACGAGGTAAAACGTTTTGAGCACCCACAGGACAGCGTCGTTGCCTATTTGCACAATCTCAACACCAACCGCGCCTACCAAAGCTTAAGAGACTTAAGGCGAGCCACGCGAGAATTGGGCGCGCCCTTGCGGGGCGTCTTGCTGGCCGAGGGCTTGCAGGCTTACTCGAGTCGCGGCGCAGCTTATATTAAAGATATTCAAGCGGTGATTATTGCCAATGACTTGGAGCAGCTTTCCTTTGAAGTGGCGAGTCAGTAACCTCGCTCGCGTCCTTTATCAACTCGAGCCGAGTCGATTATGAGTCACTACCAGGTTAGTCAACTCAAGCATCTTGGTGAGCGCAGCCTTGTCGATGATTTACAGGTTCTCAGAAGCCAGTTTAACCCAAACGCAACCGGCACAGCCCTAATTGGTATCTTCACAGGGCTGTTCGGACTGGCCAGCGATGAGTGCTTACTCTTAACAAAGCAGCCGGCCTTGACCCCCGAACTTATTCCACAAGGCTTTAAGATCGTTCAGGCGCATTACCTCAGTGCGACCGTTCGACCGACCCCAACCCAATCTTTTGATCAAGCCGGCATCTATGTTTTTCGCTTCTGGACCTTGCCAGGCAACCAGGTTGACGCGCTCATCGCGTTGTCCGTGCGCGCCTGGGAAACCTTCGAGGGTGATTTTGACACAGAGGTCAAAGCCTTATTTCGGCAATCAACGCCGGCCATTCAAGAGACCGCGCTATTGATAACCTGGTACAAAAATTTTGCCGCGTGGGAGGCCTCAAGGCAACCAGATCCCGCCGCAACAGATTACTTTCGTCAGCGCCAATCATTGATTGATCAAGCTTTTCCAATTGCAACGCGACGCCTTTCTTAGCGCCGATTCAGATAGAGGTAACGCCAAAGCGTTGCTGCCACGAGTGCATGATCAATCCGGCCATCCAGAAGATAGCTTGTCAGTTCCGCAACCGGCACGAGCACGACCTCGGTTTGCTCCGTGGCCGTATTCTGAATGTCCCCTTCGATCACGACGTTCTCAGCGACAAATGTATGTAACTGATTGTTAAACACCGCCGGATTGGGATTAAGGACTCCCAAAGAAGTTAAATGACTGGCCCGGAAGCCAGATTCCTCTAAACACTCTCGGGCCGCTGAAACGATCGGCGCTTCACCGGGGTCAACCATGCCGCCTGGAATCTCGAGCGATAAGGCGTCGCTCCCGTGACGATATTGACTGACAAAAACCACTTCTTGATCAGACGTAATCGGCAGGACATTCACCCAATCCACCGTATCCAATACGAAGAAGCCATGGGCGTTCCCCGTTTTGGGCGAAATCGCAGTGACCTCCTGAACCTTCATGATTCTCAAATCGTTGAGCACTTTCGTCGCGACTCGAGTCCAGGGTCGTATCGGCGCACTCATCCGCCGAGTCCTCGAACTGGAATTGCCGCACCGTGAACGGCGATTGCCTCAGAACTGGCTAAAAAGCCAATCACCGCCGCCAGGTGCTCGGGTGCTACCCACTGACCGAAGTCTGCATCAGGCATATCCGATCTGTTTCTTGGGGTGTCGATGACCGCTGGCAGCACACAATTGACATTCAAACCTGCTTGTTTGACTTCCTCAGCGAGACTTTCAGTGAGTCGAATAGTGGCTGACTTCGACGCTAGATACGCCCCCATATGCGCTTGACCTTGCGTTGCCGCAACGGCGCCCACGTTAACCACCTTGCCGTGGCCTGCTGCAACCATCGCTGGCACGATTTTTTGCGTCATATAAATAATCGACTTCGTATTCAGGTTAAACAAGAAATCCCAGGTCTCATCGAGCGTCTCAAACACGGTCTCACCCATTTGAAAGCCGCCCGCAATGTTACACAACACATCCACCGCGCCATGGGTTTGCAGTAACCGCTCGGATAAGGCGCCGCAATCCTCGCGACTCGTCAAATCGCAAATCGCTAGATGGCAGCGCGGTTCAGGGTTTGGGAAGGCCGCATCCAGCAACGCTTGATTGTAATCAACCGAAATCACCACAGCCCCGCGGCTTAAGAAATGTTGCACTACCGCCTGGCCCAACACGCCCGCGCCACCGGTTACCACCACCACTTGATCTTCAAACATTTGGAATTCCTTAAGCCTTGAATTGCACGATGCTAAAGGCTTTACTGTTGGAAGCCAACCCAATAGACGAGCATCACGATGGATCAGCCAGAAACAAAAAGAACCTTTTGCCGAGTCTGCGAACCCAGCTGCGGACTCATCGCAACCCTTGAACACGGCGTAATAAAGTCGATCATGCCCGACAAGGAACACCCGGTTACCAAGGGGTTTGCCTGTCACAAAGGGTTGGCGGTTCTGGATATTCATAAAGATCCCGACCGGCTGCGCTGGCCATTACAGAAAAATGGGGACGCGTTCGAACGTATTTCCTGGAAGACAGCGGCAACAACGGTTGGTGAGCGGCTGCGCGGGTTGCAGGCGCGCCATGGAAACAATGCCGTTGGGATCTACTCTGGCAACCCATTGGCCTTTAACTCAACGGCGGGCCCCGCGATCAGTTCCTTTGTGAGCGCAATCGGCAGTCGTCGAAACTTTAGTTCCGGCACCCAGGATTGCGCGAACAAGTTTGCCGCCTCCGAAGCGATCTTTGGCTCCAGCACCATCCATCCTGTGCCGGATATTCAAGAGACCGACTTAATGCTCATATTGGGCGCGAACCCGCGCGTCTCACACATGAGTTTTGTCTCAATCGCGGATCCCGTCGCCGAACTCCGCGCTGCAAAAAAACGCGGCGCTCGGCTTATTTTTGTAGACCCCAGACAAAACGAATCCGTGTCGGGGTTAGGAGAATTGCTCCAGGTCAAACCGGACTCAGACGTGTATTTACTGAGCGCGATCCTAGCCCACTGCTTTCAGGAAGGCTTAATTGATCAGGCGGTGACCCGAGCACACGGGGAAAACTTAGGTGCGCTTGAGGCTTTCGTTACCCAATATCCCGCAGAACGCGTCGCAGCTGTGGTTGGCTTGACCGTGCATGAGATTCGAGCTCTGGCAACCGACTTTGCAACTGCTGATAAAGCCTCCGTCTACATGTCGACAGGTGTCAATATGGGCCAGCAAGGCGCAGTCGCCTATTGGCTTATGTATATGTTGAGCTTGGTCACAGGCAATCTTGGTAGAACCGGCGGTAATCGCTATGCCAATGGGTTTTATCCAGCAGCCAAAGCCGGCGCGACCCGTGGGCAGCCACCGCGTTATCAGGACTCAAGCTTTGGCAAGCTTCGCACGGTGCGAGGATCCTTGCCGGGGAATCTGATGGCTGACATGATCTTGGACGATCCCGACCCCATCCGGGGCCTGATCGTTATTTCCGGTAACCCGCTGTTGTCCATCGGCAATAGTGCGCGCATGCAAGCGGCTCTTGAACAACTTGAGTTCCTAGTGGTCATTGATATCTACCCAAGCGCGACCAGCGACTTTGCGGACATCACCCTCCCAGCAACCGATATGTTTGAACGGGCGGACATTAACCTCGCCGGGCTCGGCCTGCAGCACAAACCTTTTGTACAGTTCACTGAGGCGCTGGTTGAACCCGGCTTTGAGCGCAAGCCCGAATGGGAAATCATGGCGCGCCTAGAGCAGGCTTATCTCAATGAGCCGGAAAGCGACATCGAGTTACCGGATCCCTTTGCCCGTATAGATCATATGCTGGGCGCCTCAGACACCAGTATCAGCGCATTATCGGATGCTTTAATTCCGGTAAAAGTGCTTGAGTCGACAGCACCGGAAAGTTTATATGAATCCGTGATTCAAACCGATACGGGGCTGGTAGATTGCTGCCCTGAAACCATGATGGCGGCTCGCGTTCGATGCGAAGCAATTTTCAAAAGCTTAAGCACTGAAGCCATCGGTCAACTCAAGCTCATTAGCCGTCGAACGAACTACATGCTCAACAGTTGGTTTCATAACGTCGAACAATTAAAAAGGCCCAAGCATTTGGACAACCCGTTGTACATTCATCCGAGTGATGCCCAATCTCGGCAACTCAAGGATGGCAGTACTGTGAGATTGTTCAATGAATTTGGCGCGCTGACCACCCGTATTGCGTTTGATGAGACCCTTCGGCCGGGTGTCGTTGCCATGACCCACGGCTGGGGTAACCAAGGCCAGCGGATGAAAACGGCAGCAAAACATGCCGGGACCAATGCCAACGTTCTTCTCCCCTCCGGACCCGATAGCTTCGAGCCCTTTAGCAATCAGTCTTTTATGACGGGTATTCCGGTCGACCTGCAGAGCGCGCCGCATTAGGGCAGCTTGGGCGATTGCACCCGATCGTCCGCCACAGGGGGGTCTAGGCCCCGAAGATGCCTTTGAGCAAGTAGAAAAAGGTAATCGAGAGGGCAGCACCTGCTGGCAGGGTTACAACCCATGAAGTGAAGATCGTTCCGATAACCCGTAAGTTCAAAGCTGCAACACCGTGCGCAAGGCCAACCCCCAGTACGCCTCCCACCAAGGTGTGGGTCGTCGAGATGGGTAGGCTGGCACCCGAGGCAATAACAACCGTCGCCGCAGCTGCGAGTACAGCGGCAAAACCACTACTTGGCGTCAATTCCGTAATATTGCTACCAATGGTTCGGATGACACGATAACCATAGGTCGCGAGGCCAATGACAATCCCCACCCCGCCCAATAACAGCAACCATTTCGGCATTATTGCTTCTGAGGCGACCATGCCACCGCTACTCAGCACTGAATTCACAGCCGCCAAAGGACCAATCGCATTGGCCACATCGTTTGACCCATGGGCGAACGCCATCACAGGCGGTAAAGATCCCTAGGACGCCAAAAATGCGCTCAATCGTCATAATTTCATCATGCGCGGAATTCGAGGATGGCTTAATCCGCCGAACCAAAACCCAGCTCAAGACCGTTAAACCACCAGCAAAGATTAAAGAATACATAATGGACTGCTCAAAGCTCAAACTAAGACCGATATGCTTCAAGCCTTTAACCATCGACACCATGCCGATAATGAACGCCACTAGAAAAATGTAAAACGGCACACCACGACGCGCCGCTTGAACCGGTGTTTTCGACCCAAGAATAAACCGGCGTACGCTCATGTAGATCACAAAAGACACTGTGCCCGCCAATACCGGTGAGACCACCCAACTGGCGACGATGCTACCCACCTTGCCCCAATTAACGGAATCAAAGGAAATCCCGACTGCCGCAAACCCGACAATCGCGCCAACGATCGTGTGGGTCGTTGAAACCGGCCAGCCATTAGCCGTTGCAACCATAAGCCAAATCGCCGCCGCCAAAAGGGCAGAAATCATGCCATAGACTAAGAGATGCGGCGTTTCCGACAAGATACTTGGGTCGATAATTCCTTTGCGTATGGTGCTGGTGACTTCCCCGCCCGCAAGGTACGCTCCCGCGAACTCAAAAATCGCTGCAATCACAATGGCTTGCTTGATGGTGATCGCCTTGGACCCGACAGAGGTCCCCATCGCGTTGGCCACATCGTTCGCGCCAACGCCCCACGCCATGAAGAACCCGCAGACAATCGCAATAATCAGCAGAACCGACCCATAATCCTCAATAATTCCCATTCTCGGCTTCCTCTTTTAAAGGCTTGTATCTCATTGATCGATCGAGCGCTTATTGTCGATGGATCTGGGTATAAAGTTTGCTACCGTGAAATCATACACAGTACTCGATGTCCAATTTCTTGCCCGATATCGGACACGGCAGCAAGGTCGGCTACTTGTTGATAAAGAAAAATCATGTCGAGTGGGTTTTCAGATTGCTCCTGGCCCCGCATCAAATCATGAATTTTGACCCGATCACTGTCGGCAGAATCCTCAATATCACTCACTTCCAAGACCAAACGCTCAATCATGACCTGTTCTTTATCGCTAAATCCCGACCGAAAGAGGTCTTCCAACTCGACAATGACATCCAAGATGCGTTGCGTACTCGCTTGACCTTTCTTAATCAATTCATCAATTGGTGCGTGAAGCGCGCCGGGGAACTGGGTTTGACGACCAATCACCACCCCAGCAAAATCTTTGGCTTTGTTGGGAATCTGGTCTTGTAGATGAATGAGCTCCAACAGGTCTGTTCGATGCACTGGCAAGAAAATGCCCCGCGGTAGGCTCATTCGGAGCTGTAGCTTGAATTCATCAGCCTGGTGTTCCAAGTCGCCAATGCGACTGCGATGCGTATCCGCTGCTTGCCAATCCTGGGCAACCGCCGCCGCAAAGAAATCAGATAGAGCGGCAACAGTCTGATTTACCACCTTCATGTGCTGTTTCAGTAACGAGAATGGGGATTCGCGAAAGAGTTTAGAAAATAACGGCTCCTTGGCCATGATTGACTCCTAGAAATCACTTTTAGGGTGGTTGTTTAACCCTAGATTGGGGGCGAAATGCTTTAATTTCCAAGGCTGCAGAATAACGGTATTCTGGGTCAATGACTACGACTTCAGAGGCAATAATTTTTGGTTAGAAGGTTGAGGTTCTGACTTTTTATGGTATAACAGCGCGCTTATGAAACAACAACCCTTCAGCGCTGCAATGCCCTACCTTGACCGGATTGGTGTCTTTCTTTCCGCGACCTGCCTATTGCATTGCTTGACCCTGCCCGTGCTGCTGACAATCGCGCCCATCACGCAAACCGGGCTCTTAGATGAGCAAACCTTTCATCTGGTTTTATTGTGGTTCATTCTGCCCGTGAGTTTAATTGCGCTTGGCATTGGTTGTCGCCAGCACAAGGACCTTCTTATTCTGGTACTAGGCGGCACCGGTCTCTGCCTTTTATTGTTTGCCGGCTTGATTGGGCACACGGTCTTGTCGCCCTCTGCAGAACGCGCCGTCACCATTGTCGCCGGCCTAATTTTAGCAGCAGCGCACCTGCGCAACTTTAAAATTTGTCGCGCCACGAATTGCGATCATGAGGATTCGGTACACCGCTAAGGCTGTGCATCAAATGGATCATTAGTGACACGGTGGGGCCGCCAACCTGTATACGCGACCACCGGAAACTAAAATTGGCGCGCCCGCCCCCCCGCTTTAACAAGTGATAATTGCCTTTGTTTTGCAACTCAGACAGCGGCACCAAAACGATCTCTGCAACCTCGTCCGGATTCGCCCAATAAGATAAATCAGCATCCGCCATAAAAACGTTGGGTTCGATCAGATAGCCGGCGTGGGTAAAGTAGGTGCCAAGACAACCAACAAACGTCAAGGCACTGGGCAGCACGTTAATTTCCTCAACGGTTTCCCGAAGCGCCGTTTGTCGCAAGCCCTTATCCTCCGGCGCTTCTCGACCGCCAGGAAAACAAAATTGTCCGCCAAAGCGAATCTTAGCGCTGCGCTTGGTCAGTAAAACAACTGGTTCAGCGAGGTCCAAAACCACAATCGCAACCGATGATCGCCCGGCGCTGGCTTTGATGTCGTTCGGCACCGCGGGCTCGAAATGAGGATTCACGAGCTCATCACCCGCTTGCCCCGTGCCAAGGGCTTGCACCATCTCAGCACGTGTCATTGCCTGTTCAGACCAGCTCAATCGCTGCCTGAATGCCACGTCGGCCATATCCGTGTTATGCATCACCGCGCCTGTTTTTTCGCGATGATCAAGCGATCAAATGGGCTTTTAGATCCCGATAGCCCACCAAATGAATGCCTAGGTCTTCAGCAAAATCGCGTAGGGATCGGTCCAAGAAAGCCTCATAGTCGGCGTGACGAGAAGCATGGGTATCGGCAATGGCTTCGAGCTCCGCGCCCGCAACCGCCGGATGGAACAGTAAGTGAGTGAGCCCCGGTTGCACACCAGCAATAAGTTCTCGATAAAATTTATGCTTTGACGTCTTTGGCACCATCGTTTCGATGATAATCTCATCAAGGGTTGGCACTTGATCGGCATCAATCATCGCCAAAACCTGCAGAAACTCATCCGCCATATCTCCTTCACCCAACGCTTGGAGTCGATCCCGGGTGATTCTAGGCAAAAAGGCGGGCACGTTATATTCCCGAGCAAGCCGCAGATAACTGCCTAAAAACTTTGGATGCACCACAGAACCCATGTGGGTATCGATATGCGTCACATCGATCCCAGCCGCCAGCGCGCCATCAATTTGGGCCCGCATCTCGCCTTCTGCGGCGGCAACGGTTACATGGCGCACCGCATCCTCTCGAGTCGCCCATAAATAGCCATCAGCATCGAGCAAGCCGGTTTCTGGATCGCGGCTGCTGAGCGCAGGCCACCGGTAGGTTGGATACTCCGCCGTGAGCGTTAAGTGCACGCCCAAATCCAGCTGTGGATTCGCTTTGGCCATCTGAGCAGCCTCTTGAAACCAGGGCCCGTTAACCAAAATCGACGCGCAGGTCGCGGACCCTTCTGTTAGGCACGTAAGACTTGCTGCATTCGCCGCGTGACAAAACCCCATATCATCGATATGCAAAATTAAAACGCGGTCATCCGGACCATATCCCATGCGCGCAAGAAAAGGGTTCATCTCAGACAAACCTCGCCGCGCCCGAGCCATCCACCATCACCGCCCGACCGCAGGTTTCGGATTCGGTCATCACGACCCATTCTGCTGGATCTTCGACGTTCGCCCAAACCCGTTCACCTGCTGGCGTTAAGCACACGAGGTGCCCCGCCTTTGGCCCTTCAGGGCCATACATCACGGTGTAGGACTCAACCGTTGCAGGCCCGTCGTAGTCCTGCAGAACCGTGCGGGTTGGCTCGGCATCCACCGCGTCCTGCACATCTGCAAACTGAAAATCTTGCGCTGGCGCAGTTGCGCTGTAGATCCCAAAGGCATGCTTGGTAAGGTAACCACCATTGGCGGTAATTAGACCGATTTCGCTCGGATGCAACCGGCTGAGCTCAACCATCTTCGCAATACTGTGCATGACGTAATTATTTAAAGGCCCACCACCGAAGGTCAAACCACCCGTAATCGTCAGCGGTTTGGTGTCATCCAG
>JAQWWC010000237.1 GCA_029249645.1 Pseudomonadales bacterium | reverse complement strand
GATTTTGTCACAGCTTCACAGCTTCAAGGCTGCTTTACCCCCGAAGACGATGTTTGGTTCCCCGATTTAGCTAAAATAGTCTGGCAGGATCTAGACTTTTTAGGTTGGGTGCATCCATCGGGGCATTTGGCTTATATCGTTGCCCAATCCCCGAATGATGGCGCGCTAAAAGGCGTGGTGCTACGTCGGTTCGAGCGGCCCAGAAGCCGCGTTCGATTGGATATGTGTAGCTTGTGTCTACATGTACACGGAAGCGGGGGCACGGCAATGTTTTCTATAACCGAGGCGGGTAGTCGTGGCCGTCGAACGATTTCAAATGTGGTGTGTACGGACTTGGCGTGTAGTTTGAGAATTCGAAATAAGATCAATCCTTCAAGTTTGATGCAGGAAACTCTGTATCTTGAAGCCAAAGTTTGGCGTATTCTGCAACGCCTTCATCGCTGGCTGATGAAGACGAAATATCTCTAAGCGGTCGTGGTGCAGGTCGCGCCAAAAATCTATGGTTCCCAATTCACCTCGCTGGTTTTCTTAGCGATCGGTAAGCATTTTTAGGACGCTTTTTGAAATCACGCGCAGTCAGAGTTTTGCAGCAGACCTTCAAGCCCACGGGCAAATTGTTTTATGGCTGGTACATAGTGGGCTCAGCTGGCGGTCTGCAGATGCTAGCGAGCCTGCTGTGGATGCAATCCTATGGTGCCTATGTCGTTTTGTTGCAGCAAGAATTTGGTTGGAGCAAGACCATCGTCGCGGGCGCTTTTGCTTTAACGAGGATAGAAAGCGGTATTCTGGGTCCGTTACAGGGTTGGCTAGTTGATCGGTTTGGGCCGAGAATGATTCTGCGCATTGGGGTTGTCTGTTTCGGTATTGGATTTATTTGTTTTAGCCAGGTCCAGTCTTTGTGGAGTTTTTACGCCGCGTTTGCGTTGATCGCCTTAGGCTCAAGCCTTGGTGGATTTGCAACCGTGATGGTTGCGATTGTGAATTGGTTTAGTCGACATCGATCAAAAGCAGTCGCTTTTTCGCAAATTGGATACGCGTTAGGAGGCATGGCAGTGCCCTTGGTGGTGCTGGCGCTTGAAGCGTTTGGCTGGCGAACCACTGCTTTTTACTCCGGAATTTTGGTGATCTTGCTCGGTGTACCGATGGCGCAAGCCGTCCGGCATCGGCCTCAATATTATGGCGAAGTCCCTGATGGGATTTTGTTGGATGCAGCGTCTGACGGCGGCAGTCAGCCATCCGGAGACTTGACCGCGAAACAGGCCATGGCGACATCGGCATTTTGGTTGATCAGCTTTGGTCATGCGGCAGCGTTGCTCACAGTGTCTGCCGTCATGGTCCATCTTGTGCCGCATCTCACAGAAGGGCTCGGGTTCTCTTTGAGTCAGGCCGCGCTTGTGGTTACTTTAGTCACTGGGTGCCAGCTCATTGGTCAACTGGGCGGCGGCGTACTTGGCGATCGACTGGATAAACGGCTTCTGTGCATCATTTGTATGGTTGCGCACACGGTTGCGCTTCTGATCTTGGCCTATGCCAGCAGCTCATTGGAGGTTGTTATTTTTGCAGTTTTGCATGGGCTGGCTTGGGGCGTTCGCGGGCCATTGATGGTGGCCCTTCGAGCAGATTACTTTGGTGCGGCCTCTTTCGGCACCATTATGGGTTTTTCATCTTTGATCGTGATGCTGGGAATGTCGCTTGGACCGATCGTGGCCGGATTGTTTGCGGATCATTTCGGTAATTACCAAGTTGGGTTGATGGTCCTGGCGATTGCCGCTTTTTTTGGCAGCTTTTGTTTTCTGGCTGCCAAGCGCCCAGGCCCGCTAACTGCGACCTAGCTTTTATGCGCCAAAACAATCCAGTGCTGATCAGGGGTTCAAGACCTCATAAAGCGGCGGTCAAAGAGCGCACCTTTTAAGGCCTTGGGATTGAATTGGCGGCACCTTCAAAGACATAAAGCCCAAGTTCTTCCCTGATGGTGCTGCCCAGTTCTGAGGCCATATCATCAACCGGAATCCCGGTAGCATCGGCTATTCGTACCATGCGCTGAAAATTCGCGGCGACACCTGCGGCCTCAATCACAATGCCGGCGCTGCTAGCTTGCTCCAAAGCGTCGCGAGCCATTGTCAGGGTGGATGAACCTCGGCTCATGACGGCCTCGGCGAAAGCGAGCAGTAAAGCGCCATGTTTGACGCCCGCATCCTTTGTATCAGAAGCGCCGGTCAGGGCGGTCAGATCGACCGTGTCACCGGCAAGTTTCGCGCTCACACGGAGCATCGAAGCGTGGGAGTTGGTTCAGTAAAAACAGCGGTTGATCGCGGACACGCGGCCAGCAATGAGTTCCATTTGCATCCGATTGAGCCGGCGGGAGGCCGATTGCGTCAAATTTCTCATCTCTTCAAGTGGTAAATAAAACACTGCTGCTAATTGTTTCCACTGGCGGACGAGATCTGGCGCGGCTGACAGTGCTCTGATGACATTTGCGCCGAATCCTTCGGGCCACAGATCTTGTACGGCCTCTGTCAGGCCCTCTCGCGCGATCATTGGAACGAAACCTGTATTGGTTTCGAGATTATCCGGCGTTCGTTGTGATGCAAGACCAGGTTGAGGTTGGGGTAGCTCGAGCAAGGGCTGGCTGAGTGCCCGACAAAATTCATCGATGCTAAACAGGCAAACCACAATACCAACGAGTTCGGCATAGGCAAGCCTGGAAACGCCGCTTTGCTCAAGTGCTTGGACCTGGCTTTCTGTTATACGGCCTTGGTCGGTGATGATTTGATGAATCATGTCGACGGTGAGCGGGCTCAGCTGATCGTTTTCAGCATGCAGGGCTTTAATTTGATTGCGCGATAAAGCAGCTTTTTTCTCGGCGCAGAGTGAGCAGGAGCTCGCGGCTCGAGCCGCGGCCGCGATGGCGACCTTTTGCGCGCCGTGCCACCAATAACCTGGCTCGGCCAAAAATAAAAAATAGTTGGACAGGGCAATTTGAATGTCTGGGCGTTCAGAGAGCGCTTGATTTAGATTGGACATAGACACCTTTTTTAGAGCTTAAGCGCTCCTGACCTTAAGCGACGGCACGCACGCGTGCAACTGGGCGGTTGGTGTCGGTTGGTGTCAGTAAAATTTATTGACTTAATGACCGTTGTCGGTAAATTGGTCAGTTATGGAGGATCAACCCCTTATCATCGACGTTTTGACCAGCATTAAGCAACTGCTATGGCCGGATGAGAGCGTGAAGCAGCGCCAAAAGCGGCGTAGGATCCTAAGCATTGCTAACCAGCAGTTTCTAAAGAACGGGTATCGAAAGGCGAGTATTCAAGAAATTGCGACTGCCTCAAACGTAAGCAAAGGGTTGATTTATCTATATTTCACCAGTAAAGCTGAGTTGTTATTTCAGGTATTGGCATTTGAGTCAGAAGCTTATTTCGAGCAACTGTTGCCTGTCTTTGCGAGTCAGGACGCGCCCATTGAACGATTGCGGCAGTTTCTTGATTTGGGCATTAGGCATAACGATGCCTCGCCGCTCCTCGCCAAACTGCGCGCAAAGGATGGCGATCTGCAATTTGCATTGCTGGAAGTCGATACCCAAAAGGGTGTGATGCGTGATTACCTTCAAACCGAAATCCTGCTGCTAGAGGGGTTGGTCAGAGCCACCTTAGCCCCAGAAGTTGCTACATCGCGGCTCCGTCAGTTGACGAGCATTCTTTATGATTTGTGTGCAGGTTATATGTTGATGCCTGATTCGCTTAAAAGGACGGGGCTCGAGGAGCGATCGGCCATGATTGATTATTTGCTGACCGGTCTCACGCCAGCTGGCCGGTTCTGTGCTAGTACTAATGGCAAAACAACCTAAATGGTGGCTCACCCTTGAATTTATCAAAGGAGTCTAGCGGTGCATAACGTTAAAGGTTCAATAAGAGCAGGCAATAATACCGATTTGGGCCAAAACCTTAGCCTGCGCCATAAATTTACGACACGTTGTAGGGCAATCGTTTTACGACTGATTCAAGGTGCGTTGTTTTCTTTTTTGGGCGGGACGAACGTGTTGGCAGCTGAGACGAGTGCTCTGAAAACTGAGATCCAAAGTCCAGAACAACTTATCAATGAAATGGAAGCGCTTTATCGACAGGAGTCCAGCGCGTTTACCCTCTCAATGGCGATCAAAACGCCAGACTATCAGCGCAAGCTTACGTTGGTGGGGGCGAGCCAAGGACAAGCGTATTCTTATTTTCGAATCTTAGCGCCCAAAAAAGATCAAGGGGTCGCGACCTTGAAGCGAGAAGATGAGATGTGGAATTACCTTCCAAAGATAAATCGCGTTATTAAGGTGCCACCTTCCATGATGATGAACGCTTGGATGGGGAGTGACTTCACCAACGATGATTTGGTTAAACAAACAACTCTCAGCGAGGCCTACACCCTAAGCCTTGTCAGTTTAGCAGATACCTATGAGGTGACTTTGATACCCAAAGAGGAGACGGTGACCGTTTGGGGACGTATTGTTTACACGGTTTTAAAGTCTCCCTTGATCCCTCAGGGCCAAACCTTTTTTGATGACAAGGGTGTCGCCATAAGACAATTGATTTTTTCCGAGCCCAGACGCTTTGGCAATTTAACGTTACCTGCAAAACTCGTGATGACGCCCTTGAATAAGAAAGGATTTGAAACGGTGATTGTTTACGAAGATCTCACGATAAATGATCCGTCGATCACGGCTGAGACTTTCACGCTTCGCGCATTGAAGCGAAGGTTTTAGCGATGTTGCTAAAAATGGCCTTTCGGAATTTATTTCGGCAACGCAGACGGAGCCTGCTCACCGGTTTGTCTATGGGCGGCGGCTATATGCTGTTTGTTTTTTCGATGTCTTTGTTGGAGGGTAGCTGGGGCAACATTGTTGATATTTTCACAGGAGATCGGGTCGGGCATATTCAAATTCATCGATTGGATTATCGTGCGACACCCAAATCGCATCGCGTTATTGAAGACACGAAGGCGCTTGAACGGTTATTGAGTGAGCAGAAAGACGTTCGCAGTTATGCGCCGAGATTATTTTCAGCCGGGCTCGCCTACGCGACCGATAAATCTGTACCCGCCCCAATTATCGGGGTTGATGTTTTGGCAGAGCCAACCGTCACACGTCTACGCGACAAAGTTTCGGCCGGAATGTATTTTACCTCAGACACTGATTCAGAAGGCTACTATGAGGCGATGATCGGGTTGAGCTTAGCCCGCGCGCTGAATTTGGAAATCGGAGATGAATTGGTCCTGGTGGGGCAAGCTGCCGATGGGTCTATCGCCAATGATATTTTTAAAGTCAGTGCTGTGGTCGGTAGCGAATCATCTCATGATCGGATGAGCGTTTACCTCCCGATTCAAGCGGCCCGCATCTACCTCGCGTTAACCGAAGGCGCACATCAATATGCCCTATTAGTGAATGATGATGTGGACAATCAGGCACTTGCCCGTTCGCTTCAGGTCCTGCTGCCGAACTTAGAGGTGGCGCCGTGGCAGGTGATCGAGGCGACATTCTATGAAACCATGCAGACCGATCGACGTCAAAACCAATACATGATGGTGTTGATCGTGTTTTTAGTGTTTATCGGGGTGCTCAATACGGTCTTGATGTCGGTGTTTGAGCGAACTCGGGAGTTCGGCGTTTTGCGTGCTATTGGAATCCGTCCGGATCGGTTGGTCTGGCTGATTGCGCTGGAGACCTTTTCTTTGGCTTTTTTGAGCTGTCTCATCGGGTTTGTGTTGGTGTCGCCCCTGATTGTTTGGTTTACAGAAGTCGGGTGGCGTTTGCCAGAAGCAGTTGATATGGGTGGTGTTGCCTTCGAACATCTTAAAGGCGAGACCTCTTTATTTGTTTTTCTGATGCCCTGGGCAGTGGTGCTAGGCACGGCTTTTGTTGTCAGCATTTTTCCGGGATTGCGCGCAGCTCGGATTAATCCGAAAGATGCGATGGGTGAGCACTGACATGCTGCTGATTCAACTTGCCATTCGTAACCTTTTCCGCAATGGACGGCGGACCTTTCTGACGTGCCTTTTGATCACCAGTTCCTTGGTGGTCATGATTCTGATGGACGGTCTGATCTTAGGCATGCTAGGGGTTATGGTCGGTGGCATTACGCAGACCCTAGAGGGCGAGGCGCAAATCTATAAATCAGGGTTTCGGGATCGGTTTGATTCGACTTTATACCTTGCTTCCCCGGAATCGATTCTCACGGTATTAGATGAAGACGAAACGCTTTTGGCTTACGCGCCAAGAGTGGTTGTCCCAGCTGTCATTGGCTCGAGCTACAACACTTTGGGCGGGGTGGTGTATGGCGTCGATCCTAAAAAAGAGCTCGGTGTGAGTCGGCTTCGACAAGCACTCATTGAAGGGGACTATCTCTCTGACAACCCAAGAGCGCTATTGATGGGTCGGCTTATGGCCGAAAAGCTTGAGATTGGCATCGGCGATAGGGTTGTATTGACGGCCTCAGCTGTTGATAACAACGAATTGGTTCAGGGGCTTTTTAGGATTTCGGGAATCGTTGAGTTTGGTCCGAAGGAATTGGATGAATCTATGGTATTTATTCCGATTGAAGCGGCGCAAGCATTGTTTCATCTGGGAGACGGCTTGCATCAGATCGCACTGCGGTTTAAGGATTTTAAGGACGCCAATCGATCAGACCTTGCGCTTGCGCGAAAGATTGAGGGTGACGGCATCGAGTTCAAGGGCTGGCTAGCATTACAACCAAGTGTTGGCGCAATGCTTGAGATGACCAATTATGCGACGTTGATTATCGGCGTCGTGCTGTTTCTGTTTGCGTCCCTCGGCGTGATTAATTCTATTTTTATGTCGATTTATGAGCGGCTTTACGAGCTGGCAGTCGCCAAGGCTATTGGCACCCGGCCCGCTTTTATTGGTGGGTTGATTGTGCTTGAGGCGCTGGCGCTTGCTGTTATGAGTTGCGGTATTGGCTTGCTGATTGCCTTTTGCCTGATGACCTATTTTGCGACCAATGGACTGCCTCTGGGGGGCGCCATGGAATTCTCTGGTGTCGTTTTGCCGGGGCGGCTCTACCCAGAGTTGCTATGGTATCAATTTGTTCAATTCCCGCTTTATGTCATTTTGTTAACCGTCATTGCCGCGATCTATCCTGCGCTTTTTGCCGCTCGGATCGCGCCCGCACGGTCCTTACAAAAAGCCTTGTAGGAGGTGCTATGTCGATCGTAATTGAGACTCAGAATTTAAGGCGCTGTTATGGCACTGGCGTAACACTTGTGGCCGCGGTCAACGGCATTAGTGTCTCGATCGAGCAAGGCGAATTTACTGCGATCATCGGGCCGTCCGGTTCGGGTAAATCAACGCTCTTGAATCTAATCGGTGGTCTCGATCAACCCGATGAAGGTCGGGTCCTACTGCAAGGGCAGGATATCGCTGCGATGACGGGTAATGCAATTTCAGATTTTCGCCGAGATCATATTGGGTTTATTTTTCAGGCATATAATTTAATTCCTGTCTTATCCGCACATGAAAATATTGAATACATCATGTTGCTACAGGGCGTACCAAAACTGAATCGGCAGGCACGGGTTTTGGAGATGCTTGGCCTAGTTGGACTGAAGGGTTTGGGCCATCGCCGCCCGGCAGAGCTTTCTGGTGGTCAGCAACAACGTGTCGCGGTTGCTCGAGCGATGGCGTCCAAGCCCGATATCATATTAGCGGACGAGCCCACCGCGAATCTGGATTCAAAAACCGGTGCGGAACTGCTTGATTTGATGCGCGAGCTCAATGCCGAGCAAGGACTGACCTTTTTGTTTTCGACCCATGATCAGATGATTATGGCGCGTGCGCAGCGATTGGTGCACATAAAGGATGGGATCATAGAGCAAGATGAATCGCGCTGATGGCAGCGCGCTGGTTGATGATCATCCTGGTGTTGTTGTCAGCGCCCGCACGGACTGATTTTTCAGGGTCGCTCAAAGCGTTTGTAATTACACAGGAGCCGATTGACAACGGGTTGTTGGCAGCACCGGAGCAATCGAGCCTCCAGATGCCATTGCGATTGATGTGGGATCAAAACCTCACGCAAAGAGTGAATTTTGAGGCTCATCTTCAATTCACGCCGGTTTTAAGCACGGAATCAATTAGCGCGTTGCGCGATGCGTCAAGGCGTGACCCAACGTACCGGTTCGACGATTTAAAGTCGACGCTCGGCAATGGCGCGGAGAAATCGCTGACGCTGCAGAATCTCGATCGCTTTAACGTTCAAGTTCGATTCGAGCAGGGTGATCTAACCCTTGGTCGTCAATCCATTGCATTTGGCAATTCAAGGTTCGTCAGCCCGAGTGACGTGTTTCTGCCCTTTGATGTAAAAACACTTGATCAAGAGTACCGACGGGGCGTGGATGCCGTTCGGTATCAGGCATCGATTGGTGATTTGAGTGAGATTGATATTGGCTTTGTGATGGGGTCTTCTGCACAGTCGCAGACTTCGGCTGCGTTCATGCAGGCGCGAACCAATGTTAAAGGTCAGGACTATCAGGTCACGCTGATTGACTATGCGAATCAATTGCTCTTGGGCGTTGGGGTGGAAGGATCGCTGGGATCGAGCGGCTATTGGGCTGAAGTTGCAGCGACGCAAGGCACAGCAGACTATCTTCGGGCGTCCGTTGGTGTTGATTTCGCACTGAACGCATTTTCGTTGGTCATGGTGGAATATCATTATAACGGACCAGGCTCGAAGGAACCTGAAGGTTATCTGGCGGCTCAGGGGAGTGCGGCTTATGATCAAGGCGGCGTGTATTTGTTGGGACGCCATTATCTTGCAGCTGGACTTCAAGCCCAGGTGAATCCGCTGCTCAGTGTTTCCGGACAAGCCTTAATGAACTTGAGTGATCACTCAGCGTTTTTATCGTTGGCAACGAGTTATAATGCCAGTGACAACACGTATATCGATGTCGGTTATTACCATTTTCTTGGTGACGCGGTTGTTGGGGCAACCGACTTAGGTTTAATGCCAGGGTCCGAGTACGGTATTTTCCCTCGATCGCTCTATGTGAGCCTTCGGTGGTATTTTTAAATCGTAATCGACGAAGAGGTTGGTAGGGCTGTGCGCTAGGGGCGGCTAATTCATAAGGCAAGGACAATTTTTTGGTGAGTGGGCGCGAGCAAGTGTTAACGGAAATCGGCATTGAGCGCTGGCGCCTTCGCGGTGTTGCACAGCCAACGGTTGAATCCGAGACCCATTCGTCCCATTTGGGCAATCCACAGCCGCCAATTGACCCGCCCGCAATGGCAATGGATCCAGCAGAGACGCGAATCGATTGGCAGGTCTTGATCCGAAATTATAGAACCGTTGCGACGTTGCAGCTGAGCAAGGGACGACTAGATGCTGATTTGGCTTCGCAGTTGAATCAACTCTCAGACGATATTGGACTGGCGGTCAACGGGATGGCCACGAAACCCATACTGCAGTCGCAACTGTTTTCAACGAGCGGTGAGCAAGTCGTTGATGCTGCCAAGGCGGCGGCGTGGGCCGCTGATCTGCCAACAACCATCCTGGTGCTCGCAGGCCAGAGCCCTGAATTGATGACGTTGATCGAGCAGGTGAGGACTGAGAGCGCTCAGAGCAGCACCTTGATCCTGCAAGTACCGGACCTTTTGGCGCCCGCAACAACTGTAGAGCACAAAGCCCAGCTTTGGCAGCATTTGCGTGCACGACGGTTGTGATGCGATCTGACAATGCTAAGTTTCGAGTGATGAAACACATCGATCTGCCGTATGTGTTAAACAATGAGCATGCTGCCTATTCTCACCCTTGGACCCAAGGTAACTTTAGAACGAGTTTAAACGGCAGCGACTATTGTTGTCTTGTTTTGGTAGGCCAACGCGCAGTCGGGCATGGCATCCTAAGTTCTGGTGCAGGCGAAGCCCATGTGCTCAATCTGTGTGTCCATCCTGAGCAGCAAGGCGCGGGCCTCGGCCGGGAACTGCTAAATCAGCTGCTGGCCGAGGCAGCCGAACGCAAAGTAAACAGTGTTTTTTTAGAGGTTCGAGCTTCAAATTCGGCCGCCATAGCGTTGTACGACTCCACGGGGTTCAATGAAATTGGCCGTCGTCGAAATTATTATCCGATCGAGGTGGGGCGCGAGGATGCGATTGTAATGGCGAAGGAACTGTTTTAGCCACCTCAGGCTCGAGTCGCGCTATACTGCGGGCCAGATTTAAAGGGGGCCTCATGGCCAAAACCGAAGTCGATCGACGCCGTACCTTCGCCATCATTTCTCATCCAGATGCTGGCAAGACCACGATAACTGAAAAGCTATTGCTCTTGGGTAAAGCCATCGCTATGGCGGGCACGGTTAAGTCAAAAAAATCAGATCGTTATGCGACCTCTGATTGGATGGCCATGGAAAAAGAACGTGGGATATCGGTCACCACGTCGGTAATGCAGTTCCCGTACCGAGATTGCGTGGTGAATCTACTTGATACGCCCGGGCATGAGGATTTTTCGGAAGATACCTATCGCACGTTAACAGCGGTCGACTCCGTCCTTATGGTCATCGATGGCGCTAAAGGGGTTGAGGAGCGAACGGTGAAGCTGATGGAAGTTTGCCGACTTCGAGACACGCCGATTCTGACGTTTATCAATAAGCTCGATCGAGAAACCCGCGACCCGATCGATGTGCTGGATGAAGTTGAGTCCGTGCTTAATATTGGATGCGCGCCAATGACTTGGCCCATTGGAATGGGGCAGCGGTTCAAGGGCGTCTACCATCTGTACGAAGATTGCATTTATCCTTATCGGGGTGAGGTCAAAGCACCGCTTGAGTCGCCAGAAAAAATCATGGGCTTGCATAGCGAGGCCGTACGAGCCTTTTTAGGCGATGACTGGGCGGCTTTTGAGGCTGAGATAGAATTGGTTCGCGGCGCGTCTCATGAATTCGATCAGGCGCTTTACTTGGCAGGGCAACTGTCACCCGTCTATTTCGGAACAGCGCTGCGTAATTTTGGGGTTATGGAGATGCTCGACGGCTTCGTCTCTATGTCGCCGTCACCGCTACCCAGAACGACAACCGGGGCAGCAGTTGATCCAAATGATCCTGAATTTTCTGGTTTTGTGTTTAAAATCCAAGCGAATATGGACCCCAAGCATCGAGATCGGATTGCTTTTTTGAGGGTCTGCTCGGGAACTTACGAGCAAGGCATGCGGATGCATCACGTTCGGCTCGGAAAAGCGATCAAAGTAACGGATGCGGTCACCTTCTTGGCGGGTGAACGGGCGGCCATCGGAACCGCGTATGCCGGAGACATCATTGGATTACACAACCATGGCACGATTCAAATCGGTGATACTTTCAGCGGCGGGCGAAAAGACCGGTTTATTGGTGTCCCGCACTTTGCGCCGGAGTTGTTTCGCCGGGTGCGATTAAAGGACCCCCTGAAAAGTAAGCAGTTGCGCCAGGGATTGACGCAATTATCAGAAGAGGGCGCAACGCAGGTATTTATGCCCCTTGCTAACAATGACCTAATACTTGGGGCGGTTGGAATTCTTCAATTTGATGTGGTGGCCTATCGACTCAAAGATGAGTACAAAGTTGAGTGCGGTTACGATTCGGTCGGTGTCAACACCGCGCGTTGGGTCGTCTGCAACGATGTAAAACAGTTGGAAGAGTTTAAACGAAAGGCTGAGGGTAACCTGGCTTTGGATGGCGGTGGCCATCTCACGTATTTGGCACCCTCAAGAGTTAACCTGACTGTGATGCAGGAGCGCTGGCCGGACATTGAATTCAGAGCGACTCGGGAAATCGCCTAGACCATATCCTCGTAGGGGTTGTTCGGCGTCAACGAGATGGGATGTGCTTGACCCGGAATTGAAATCATCTCTGGTGTCATCGTTAAGGCGTTGCCCTCGACAACCGCTTCACCAAACCGATAGATCGGCTGGGTAGCACCGTTGCTGCAAGCCTCATCATAGACCTTTGTTGCTTCGGCAACGGATTCTTGTCGTTTTTTAAAAGCCTGCATTGCGGCCAGGCCGTGTCGTTTGGTCAGCATCGTCTCTGTCACAAAAGGTGACAGAATTGCGGCAGTTGCATTGTTGCCGCCGAAACCTTTCGAATTAATAAAAGTGGCCTGCATATCACTCGGGTTTATCTCGCGGTGATCGAGCAGGAATTCAAGCTGAGACTGATGCACATCCTCAGCAATTGCACTGGTTGTTTTAATGCCAGGGATGATCCCGTCGTGCCAAACGCCCAGGGACGCTGTAATCTGATCACCGGAGGCGCAGGCTAATGAATGCCCAAGAAAGGCTTTAATTGCCGTGACAGGCCATTTGCTGATACCGAAATTTTTTGCCAAAGCATTGAAGATGTGGGATTCCGTCACCCTGTTTTGCGGCGTGCCGGTGCCGTGCGCTTGCATATAGGTGTTGTTCGCTAAAGCCTTGTCGCCAATAATAGCCCGCACGACGCCCATTGCTTTGCCAACGGTAAGGTAATTACCGATACCTGGCCCAGGAATTGACTTTTTGAAACCGTCCGCATTGACAAAGACATCAGCGACAGAGCCATAGATATTGGCGCCCATTTCTAAAGCCAGTTCGTCATCGAACAAAATGACGAACTGCGAAGCTTCGGCGAGGGTGAAGCCGCAATTTTCAGCAAACGGTCGGCAAGCCCGGGCGTGATCAGGGCGTCCTTGGCTTTGACCATCTAATTTCAGTAAGGCGTCGTCTTCTGCTAACGCGCCCATGGTCCGATAACCTTCGATGACCTCCGGTGTGATTGGCGCTTCGCTCGATCCGATGACGGCGACACGACAATTACCGGCTCGAATATCGGTGATGCCTTGCCGCAGGTTATACAAAAAGGTGGCACAGGCCCCGACATTTGCACCGGTTGCGCCAACGCTGCCCAAAATATAAGCATTCACGAAGTCCGCGGTCATCTCGGCGAGCCCTAAGGGGCAGTTCTTTGCGCTGACGCGTTTACCCAAGAGCGCAGACTGTAGCATTCCGCCCGAGCCGTTAAAATCGAGTTGACCCATTGCACTGCTGGCATAAACCGCGATCTGATCGCCTGGCACTTTGTCTTGAACGGCCTGCCAAGGAATGCCGAGCGATTGCACGGCGTCAGACGCCCCGAAGACCGTTAGTTGCAAGCCTCGAGGATGACTTCTTGATTGGTAGAGTGCTTCGGGATCAAAGCCGGTTGGTAGTTGGCCTGCCGAATTTACCTTTGAAGCCCGGCCATCCGGAAATAAAACGCTCAGTGGTTCAGTCGCTGTAATCTGGACATGTTGATTGTCCAGCTCCGTGACCGTCCAAGACGGAGGAAGCTGTTCGGGTAGTTGATTTTTTTTGAGCGCAAAGCGTAAAGGGTCGTTCTGTAGTCCCGTCATCATCGCTTGTTTGTTGGCGCGGTAATGATCGGGGTCGAATAGATTGTTATTAATCTTTCGGATGAGGGTGTTGGCGAGGATGGCTTGCTCGTCAACGCCACAGTGCATGAGTGCGGCCAATGCTTTTAAGGTGGACTGCTGTTTGTCGCTTGCAAGCCGATCATAAACCAAGCGGCGGTAGCCGTGGTGTCCAGAGCTGCGTCCTGCCGGGTTGATGCCGCCAAAACCGACGATTACAGGCAGTCTAGTCAAAGTTGAGGTCCTTGCAGCAGAGGAGCAAATTGTAAACCTTAGCGATCATGATAATCCAGTCACCCTTGTGTTTCAGTCGATGATCGCGCTGAGGTTAAACCAACTCTATGGCAATGGCGGTGGCTTCTCCGCCGCCAATACAGAGGGCTGCAATGCCGCGCTTTAGGCCTTGCCGCTTTAGGGCGTGCACCAGTGTCACAATTAGACGGGAACCGGTAGAGCCTATCGGGTGACCTTGCGCGCAAGCACCACCATAAACATTAACCTTGTCTGCATCGATACCGACCTCCCGAATGGCCAGCATCGTAACCATTGCGAAGGCCTCGTTGATTTCGAAAAGGTCAACATCTGCTAGGGTCCAGCCCACCTTGGTGAGCAGTTTTTGGATAGCATCAATCGGGGCTAGGGTGAACTCTGATGGATGCCTGGAGTGCGTTGAATGACCTAGGATCTTGGCCAAGGGCTTCAAGCCATTGGACGCCACTGCATCTGAACTGGCTAAAATTAAAGCCGATGCGCCATCTGAAATCGAGCTGGAATTTGCGGCGGTCACTGTCCCATCGGCCTTAAAGGCGGGTTTTAGCGTTTTGATTTTGTCAAGATTGGCTTTGCCAGGTTGCTCGTCGATGCTAATGACGACCTTGCCGGCCCGAGTGGATATCTCAACCGGCGTGATTTCGTCGGTCAAGGCTTCGGTTTCGATCGCGACAAGTGCCTTTTTTAGGCTGTTGATCGCGTAATCGTCCATATCATCGCGGGTAACTTGAAACTGATCGGCAACGTCTTGGGCAAAGGCGCCCATGAGACGGCCAGTTTTGGCATCTTCAAGGCCATCGGTAAACATCGCGTCTTGCAGTTCGCCATGGCCCATTCGCAGGCCTGTGCGAACTTTCGGCAGCAAGTAGGGCGCGTTACTCATGCTCTCCATTCCGCCAGCAACCATAATGTTATTGGTTCCGGCCTTGATTTGATCAAACGCAAGCATCGCAGCTTTCATGCCCGAGCCGCAGAGTTTGTTGATTGTGGTTGCGCCAACGCTGACCGGGATGCCGGCATCCATCGCGGCTTGTCGAGCGGGTCCCTGGCGAAGGCCGCTGGGTAACACGCACCCCATAATGACCTCATCGACGGCGGCGCCTTCAAGGTTTGCGCGGGCAAGCACGGCTCTTATGGCTGCTTCGCCGAGTTCAACGGCCGTTAAACTGGATAGGTCGCCCTGTAACCCGCCCATTGGGGTTCTGGCGCCGGCGGCAATGAATACGTCCTGGCTCATAAAAAATTCCTGATCGGTAAAGGGGCTTGATTAAAGGCCAGCTCGCGTTGACACGTGTGTGAACGACCTTGGTGCTGAGTGAGGATAAACCAAGCTCGCAATCAAGGCCAGCCTGAGCCGGTGTCGAACAAAGATTGTGATAGTATGACGCGTAGTTTGAGTCAACTAAGGAGAGAAGGGCATGTCGGATTAAGCTGCCTCCGCTCTGGCAATCTTTAAGTCTATTGAAGGGCTCGAAGAGGGGGTTGGGGATTGGTTTGAGGTTGACCAGGCGCGAATCAATTTGTTCGCGGACGCGACAATGGATCATCAGTTTATCCATATTGATCCAGAAAAATCGGCGGAATTATCCCCTTATAAAGTGACCATTGCGCACGGGTTTTTAACGCTGAGTTTGATTGTGCACCTTGGGGGTTCGGTACCCATTCCGAAACCTGAGGCGTTAGCGGGGGTCTTCATGGGGGTCAATTATGGGCTCGATAAAGTCCGGTTCCCCGCGCCTGTGCCGGTTAATTCCAAAGTCCGTGCACGCCATCGTTTGATCGAAGCCGAGTTAAAGACACCCAATACTATTCAGTTAAAGCGTGCAGTTACGATCGAGCTTGAGGGCTCGGATAAGCCTGTGTGCGTTGCGGAGTCGCTGACTCGCCTGATGTATGGTTGATGGTGGGTTGAACGGGGAGTAGCAGATGGCGTCAATCACGCTGATAAAAGAAGATGATTTGATTCAGAGCATTCAGGATGCACTGCAGTACATTTCTTACTACCATCCGGTTG